>NZ_VSLZ01000003.1:0-363672 GCF_010747475.1 Halorussus sp. MSC15.2
ACGGCGAAGTCGTCATCACCGACGAACACGGCGACGGATAGCGTACGAGTCGGCCCTGGGTTCGATTCTATCGTGTTGTTATTCGAATTATATTCCCGGAACTGAGACGTGAGTCTCGGTAGCGTAGATTCGCGTCCGGAGGACGTGAACGTTTCTCGCGTGGGTATGTGTGTTATTCTCCGAGTACATTCATATTCCCCCGGACCGACGTGAGAATACAATGTACGTAGCTTCCCAATCGCGGACAGGTCGAACCGCTACCGACGTGAAGAAGGGTCGAATCAAACGGCGAACGACGCAGTTCGCGTTCCTGTAATCGGTCGCGAAGCGGTCACGTTTTCGAGTTTATTCCCGCAGTAGCGCGAGCAGTCGCCGTCGAGTAGGTTACTCGGACAGTCGCGCTCGGACGGCAGCCACCTCGTCGGAGAGCGACGTGGAGACGGGCGGGGAGCGCATCGCGGCGATGCCCGCCCAGAGAACGCCGGTCAACAGCGCTCCGGACGCCGAGAACGCCATCCCCATGCTGTAAAAACTCACGCCGTAGACGACGCCGAGCGCGGCCGACGGGAGACTCGTCCCGAGTGGGACTCGCGCAGTGTGGTCTTTCAGGGTCGGAGCGAGGAAGAGTATCGAGGAGACGCTTCCGAGGAGGAAGACGAGGTCTTGCCAAATCACGATACCACCGCCGCTGTGAGAGCGTATGCAGTCATCACTGCTCAGTAGACGGGTCACGGGTGTAACGCTGGCCCGTATATCTATTCGAGGTTTCTGTGACACGGGGTTCGATAACTAGCGATGAGACGGGGTGGCGCGGAACGACCCTCCGAGTCGCACGCGGTGAGGTCAGTCGAGGGGAGGGGCCGGGCGTCGGTCGAAGTCGAGCGTCATCGCCGTGGGCCGACCCACGCCGCCACGTCGGTCATCTCCGCGGCCGAAATTCGGTGGCCGACCGGATACGTGCGGAAGGTCACGTCGATGCCGGCGTCCGTGAGCAGGTCGGCGGTTCGTTCGCCGTGTTCGGGCGAGATGACGGTGTCGTCTTCGCCCACGCCGACGAAAGCGGAGACGGAGTTGTCGCGCGCACCCGCGAGTCGGTCGGGGTCGTCGTAGGGCCGGGGCAGGAATCCGTTCAGTGAGACGGCCCACCGGAACAGGTCCGGGTGTTCGACCAGCGACGCGAGCGCCGCCTTCGCGCCCTGACTGAACCCGAAGAGACCGATGCGGTCGTGAGCCACGTCGGCCACCTCCGGAACCAGTTCGGCGAACGCGGCGAGCAGGTCCACGCTCGGCGCGAAGGGGTCGGGTCGCGAGTCCATCCACCCGTATCGTCCGTCACCCGCTTCGTGAGGCCCCCGAACGCCGAACACGTGCAAGTCGTCTGGGAGACGGTCGGCGTGCGGTAGTAAGTCCTCCTCGTCGGCCCCGTACCCGTGGAGTACCAGCGCGGCGGGGGCGTCGGCCGTCGGTTCGTCGGGCGGTCTCTCGACGTAGGCGAGCGGAAATTCGACCACGTAGCGTGTTGGGGTGTGACGGTGTTGAGGCTGCTGCCCGGTAGACGGTCCGGCGTCCCGTCGTCAGTCGGCGGGGCGTCGGGTTCGACCGCCAGCGGAATCAAACTCCTGCGGGCGGTCCGTCTGACCAGCGGGTCGTGGAGTCGCGTTCAGGACGTCTTCTTCGCCAAACGCTCGCAGGTACTGGACACGGAAGAGGGAACTATCGTCTCCAGTCACGCCTCGACCACGTGCGACGAGGGCGCGCTCGTCAGTTTCCTCTGGTTGGCCTTCGTCGTGGCCGGGGTGTTCGTCCTCCTCTGGACGTTACTGAGCGGCCGACCGTTAGAGCAAGTGTTGTTCGAGGTGTCGAGCGCACAGGGGAACGTCGGGCTATCGACCGGCATCACGGGACCACATGCCCCTCGGAGCGAAGTTGGGATTCGTCTTCAACATGTGGCTCGGTCGCCTCCAAACAATTCCCGCCCTCACCCTGTTCCGTGGTCTGGAACGGGCCACCGAGGAGACGGGTCGGAACCGGACGCTGTGACTCGGCCAGCGACTGTGACCCGGTGGACTGACGACTGAAACGTACGGACTGCGACTTACAGGGGTGCGAATCTCTGTGCCCGTTTCTGACTCGTCTCGCTCGGCAGAAAACGGGCGTGACGGGAGTGAGCAAACGCGGTTTGTTTGCGAACCACGTCACGCCAGCGAGGCTAAGCGGAGCGAACCCGCACGCTTCGTTCTCGGTCTCGCGTTTCTCGACACGAGAACGGGCGTGACGGGATTCGAACCCGCGGTCAGGAGGTTAGGAACCTCCTGCCCTATCCACTAGGCCACACGCCCCCGGGCGAAAAAAGGCGGATTATTCGGAGTCTGTGCTGGTGTTCGTCTCGGTCGCGGGTTCCGTCTCGGTCGCGGGTTCCGTCTCGGTGGCGACCGAGTCGGTGCCGCTCTCCTGCATCTCGCGGAGTTCGTTTTCGACTTCCTGACGCCCCTTCTTGAATTCGCCCATGGCCTCGCCCGTCGAGCGCGCGAGTTTCGGAATCTTGTTCGCGCCGAACAGCAGGACGGCGATGAGGAGAATCACCATCATCTCCATCCCGCCGGGCACGGGTCCGAACAGTGGAATCATCTGTACCATCTCTACGTTAGGATAGCTTATTCTGGATTATAGGCTTTTTGCTAGTTCCTCAGACGCGAGAAGACGGCCGAACGCGTCCGGCAGAGCCGTTGAACCGTCCGTCGAGTTCTGGTCCCCGTTGTGACGAAGGTCGTCGTACAGCGGTGCCTCTATCGGTAGGACGTCCGAGTGAGATTCGGAACTGTCTTTTCGTAGATGCGTGTAGTAATACACGTAATGGTAGACGTTGGCGACGACGCACCTGATTTCACTGCACCGCTCGCAAACGGCGACGTAACGGAGTTCACGTTCTCGGACACCCTCGACGAGGCACCCATCGTCCTCGCGTTCTTCCCCGGCGCGTTTACCGGGGTCTGCACGACCGAGATGGCCACGTTCGAGCAGCGACTCGACGAGTTCGAGGGCGCGGGCGCGACCGTCTACGGCGTCAGCGTGGACGCGCCGTTCTCGCTCAACGAGTTCCGCGACCAAGAGGGGCTGAGCTTCGGTCTCGTCAGCGACTCCAACAAGGAGATTATCGACGCTTACGACGTGGAGATGGACTTCGCGGACATGGGCTACTACGGCGTCGCCAAGCGCTCGGTCTTCGTCGTGGACGGCGACGGTACAGTCGTCTACAAGTGGGTCAGCGACGACCCCGGCGTCGAACCCGACTACGACGAAATCATCGAGTCGTTCGCTGAAGCCGAGAACTAATCGGGAGCGACCGCGGCCGTTTTTTGCTAACTTCGTTCGTGACCGAACAGTATCAGTTAGCGCGACAGGAACCGCCTCTCGTCGAGTGACGCTACAGTACGGAATCGTTGCTGTGAACGCCTCGCAACTGTGAGACCGAGCGGATAATCCACCCTCGGTACGGAACTCCGATTGCTTCACTTCGACGTCGGTCCGAGTCGAAACCCAGACGAGCCAGTTTACAACAATTTCAATCTCCATCATACTTCAAATTTTCTATCATGTAAATACGGAAAGTAATTATCTGTGCGTCGTACATAACCGAAATATGGATAACGCGGAAACCGCCACCATAGCCGATTCCGGAACGGGCGACGAACTCCGAGACGTCCTCCACAAGCGAAGCGATATTCTCGACGCAGTCGCCGACCGACCTCGTACGAAGCCGGAACTGATAGACATCGTAGACAAATCACGGTCGACAATCGACCGCGGCGTCGATGACCTCGAGTCCGTCGATTGCATCGAACGTCGCAACGGAACGTATCACCCGACGACGAAAGGACGCCTCGCGTTGGCAGAATACACGGATTTCACCGAGATTACGAATCGCCTCGAGACGGCCGGTGGAATCCTGAACCACCTTTCGTCAGAGAACCCAGTCAGTCGCGTGTTCCTCGAAGGCGTCACGATACATTCTTCGAATCCTCACGTCCCCGGAGCAGCGCTCGAAGAGCGCAACGAGTTGCTTCGGTCGTCTACGCGGATGGTTGGTCTCACGCCGACCGCTCTCTGCTCCTTTCCCGACACCCTGACAGAGGTCGTTCGTGACCAGTCCATCACTATCGAGATAGTCGTCGAAGAGGCCGTGTTCGAGTCACTCTCTGACGTAAAAAGCGACCGAATCACCGCACTAGTGGCGCACGACGACGTTACGTTCTACACGTTCGAGGGAACGCTCCCCTACGCACTGTGGGTGATGGAGCAGGAAGACGACACGTACGCGGGCATCACCGTGTACGAGAACGGTGGCGTCCAAGGAGTACTGATAAACGACACGACCGAGGCGGTCGACTGGGCCGAACGAGTCTACCGGAAGTACCGCACGCGGGCAAAATAAACGGAAACGGAGGAATCGGACGATACCGTAGTGGTCTGTACTGTCGTTCGAGGGATACCTGTACGCCGAAGACGGCAGGTTTCTCGACTCCACCGGCCCAGTCACTGTGAGTCCAAGTGGACCTTCAGCGGAGAGCTATTTCGAGGAACCTCGCATTTTCGTCGGCCGCCTGTGAGCCAGACCGGGTGCGGAGACTCGTCTACCGACGAACGGGTTCACTCACGCGTAGCGAAAAAATCGTCACGGCTCGGTAAGGCAGATAGTATCCGTGCTCTGACCAGTAAATGATTTAATCATGTCGTAGACTTTATTCCGAATTGCGATGCCAGAAGAAAAAGGCAGTGATGATAGCAGCGAACAGACCCTTCCCCGACGAAAGATGCTCCTGACCACCGGTCTCCTCAGCGCAGGCGCAGTTGGCGTTCCCGGTGTATCCGCCGCCAAGGATTCCGGTTCGTCCCCCAAGATGGACGAAGAGGACTTCTCGTGGAGCGAAGTCGACCACAGCAAGTGGGAGGCAGTGCCGCAGGGCGATACGCCGCAATCGCAGGTGTACGGTGCCGAAGTCGCCCAGTCCAACGACCGCATTACGACGCAGGCGTTGCCGGAAATCGTCATCTTCAGCAAGGACATCCCGTCGTACGTGCCCTACATCGGCGGCGATACCCTGACCGTCAAGATTGTTCCGACCCTGTCGTGGCAGGCGGTTTCGCTCGACGTCGTCGTCTGTCTCAACAGCAGTTGCGTCTCCGTCGGTGGGTTCGGCATCGAGAAGAAGAACTCGGACGTGTGCGTCGACTTCAAGCACGGAAGCGTTCCGCTCGACATCGGAATCTGTGCTAACGCGTCGTGGGACGGCGGTTACGACGTCACCCTCAGCATCGACGCCGAAGTCTGCGTGAAGTACACGAACTTCTGCGTCAGCGGTTCGGTCGTCGACGTGGAAATCTGAAGCGAACGCGATAGCCACCCGTTCCCTGACCGCGTGCCGGACCGGCACACGGTCAGATTGCTCGACCGTACGAACCGGTGACTCGAACGGAGGGACAGTTCGAGTTCGAAAATAGATTCTCGTCCCGCACTATTTCGTCGAAATCGTGAGTCCGAAACTTCGGGACCGACGATATCGACGCTGTGCTCGCAGTGTCACCGAGACGAAACCGCAGAGATATCGATAGAGACCGCCCGTTATATGATATTAGGGGTGAATGGATACCGCCATTCCTGTCCGCGAAGCGCTTTGACTGCCGCTACGAGGCAGAACACCGTATTGAGAAGCACCAGTAATAGGGTTCCTAGGGCCGCGAGTATGACGAACAAGTCCGAAACCGGTTTGAGACCGAACGCGATTACGCCGAGCACAGCGCCGACCAACAGGACGAAAATCTGCCAATTTAACGCGTTTCGCGCGTTGGCTTTCGTGAACGCCGCATCCGACAGGAGATAGACCACCCCCACACCGAGAATTCCGAAAAAGAGACCCAGTAGATGGACAATCGTTCCGAAAATCGTTCGCTTGGCACCGCCTCGATTCTCCGAGGACTCTGTTACTGAATCCATGTATAAAATTTCGCCACCAACACATATATATTTATTGCTTAAACGAATGTCTATGTTTGTGAGCGGCTAGCCAGCCGTCAGTTGCGAACAGAACACCGACCGCGATACGTTTCGATGCGCCGACCGTGTCCGACACTCAGTTTGGAACTATTACCACCTGCATCGTCAGCAGTAGCGCCCGGACCCTCGGACTACCGAGATGCTCGCAGTCGGCGAGGTGTGCGTCACTTCTGTCGGACACAGGCAACTGAACGAGTCTCGACCGTGATGGGCGTATCGTGGGGGTTAGCCCACCACCAACCTACGGCTTGTAGTGTTCGCGGTGGACGACTTCCTCCGTCCCGTTCTGGATAGCAGTCACGACGATTTGGTCACCCGTCGGGTTCAGAGTGACGACTGCCCACGACCCGGACCACGAACCGCTGAACTCGGCTTGGTACCCGCTCACGGTCGCTTCGACCCGGATGGTGTCTGCTTCGGTGCCGGGTGAGTCCGTGAGTGAGACCGTCGCCGTGTGTTCTCTCGGGTCGCCGTACGTAATCTCCTCGACGACGCTCGCGTTCTCGTCTTTGATTGGGTCCTCGAACACCGACTCCGGGTTTTCGGGGACTTCGTTTTTCTCTCCGACCCAGAAGACGCGCCACTTACCACCTTCGGTAACGAGGACCCACGTGTTCGTCTTCGGGTCGGACCCCGATTTCTTCAGTTCGACGGTAACGAGGCTGATGTCGGAGTCACCGATATCGTTCCGGAGGTCGCTGTTATCGAACTGTACCGAGGCGTATTTCAGTTTGAAGATATCTGCTACCGACCCGTTTTTGGTTACGATTTCGGTGTCACCGCGCTTTCGGCCCTCACCGATGTTGAACATGACTTTATCCTCGGCGAGCGCGTTCTGCATCGGACTCGAACTGTGGACGACCTCTCTCATCGCGTCCAAGTCGTCGTTTTTAGCCGCGGCGAGGTACGCGTCGATTACCTCCGTGGGATTAGTCGTGCCATCATCTCCGGACCCGTCGGTATCGGTGGTAGTCGTGGAATTAGTACTATCGCTCTCGTCGGTCGTCTCGGTGCCGTCGTTTCCTGACATGTCAGTGGACCCGCTTATGCAACCAGCGAGGAGGGACGGTACAGCAGCGCCAGCAGTGACCAAATACGTTCGGCGGTTCATAGCCGATTACAACTCCGTCGCGCTACGAAATAAACAACACGCGATTTTGGCGGACGCCAACCCGCGTTCGCCGGGCTAACCCTGCCGGTCGTCAGCATCCGCCGGTGAAAACTGCGGTTCACACCGGCACGAAACAGGTCTTCCGCCCGGAAGACGAGTTCCCCCTCGTGAGCGCGTCTAACGACGTCTCTCGCTATCGGCGGCCGATTTTACGACCGCATATTCGCGTTTGACGCCCGCCAAACAGGAGAAGCATTTAATTTACGTACCATCTATAGTTACAACTACGACACGATGTCATCCCTTCCAGAGTGGATTGGGGACCGAATCGACGTCGGTCTCGACAAGAAACTCACCCAGCGTCACGTCGTCGAGACCATGATAGAATCGGAGCGACCGTTCTTCTCCATTCGCCAGCTCGAGGCACTCGTCAAACCCGAGGTGAGCAACGAGACCGTACGCAACCGTCTGGACGAACTCCGAGAAATCGACGTCGTGGCCGCAGAGACGTACCCCGAGTCGATTACGCTGTACTACGTGAACTACTCCCAATCGGACTGGCCGCTGTCGCCCGAGGGTAAGGATGCGCTCGAAGACGACACACCGCTCGAAACGCTGTCGGCGGCGGACTTTCTACGGCTCAGAAACCCGGCCGGAATACGGACGTTAGTCCTCGCCGGCTTCCAATTGAGCCTGTTGCTGTTCTGTGCCGGAACGGTCCTGATGCTCTTCGCGGTCGACGCACCGGTCCAGAACGACCACGGACTGTGGGAGGCCGCCGGAAACCTCCTCGTCACGTGCGTCGTCCTCCTCCTTTCGGAGCGAATCGTTCGAAAAGTTCGCCACGACGGGCCTCGCGGAGTGCTTCCGCGACGGTTCGTCTCCAAGTAACGGATTCAGACCCTCCAAAATCAGATTCCAATACCATGTCACCGAAACCCAACTCCGCGTCGCCGAAATCGCCCTCGACCCAACCTGGCCCGTCACTGCTCGCAGAGCGGTCGCTGCTGGGAATCTTCGTTCACGCCATCGGTCTCGTTTCGGGATTCGTCGGCCCGTGTTTCGTTTACTGGGTGTCGGACCACGAGTTTACGCGGGCCAATGCCCGAAACGCGCTCAACTGGCAACTGTTCCTTACCCCTGCGTTCCTCGTCGCAAGCGCCGCCGTCACCGTACCGATGGGCGTGTCGAACTGGTTCGAGATTCCGGACGTAATCGAGTTCGTCCTGTTCGTTCCGGTGGTGGTAGTCGTCGTAGCCTTGACTTTACTCAGTCTAATGGCGTTCGTGTTGCCAGTCGTCGCGACGGTGAAGGCCATCTTCGGCAAGGCGTGGGAGTACCCCATAGCGCCCGACTTCGTATCGCGAGTAGGCGGACTTACCTGACCGCTCTTCGCAGACGCGACACGGGACAACCGACCGGTCGGCAGCGTCCCCGTTCGGTCCGTCGAGGCTCACCACCGTGACCGATACTCGTCGGACTTTCTTCGAACACCGCCGACGTTCCAGCCGAGGGCTTTTTCCGCTAGACCACGACGTACAATACATGAGCGAGACCGAAGACACCGAGCAGTCCGACGACGAAGGTCGTGAGTACGACCCGCAGGCCGACCACGCCTTCCCCGACGAGCGCCTCAACGAAGTTCTGGAGTTCGTCGAGAACGACCCCGAGATTCAGACCTACCTCGACGCCCAGAACGTCAACCCCGTCGTTCGGAAGGGGTACAACGACCACGGGCGCAAGCACATCTCTATCGTCCGAAATCGGGCACTGGGTCTCTACGACCTGCTCAAGCGGGGCGACGTCGAGTTCAACGGCGCGTCCCAGCAGGGACTGGAGGAGGCCGACGAGAGCGTCATCGTCGCGCTCGCCGCGACTATCCACGACATCGGTCACGTCGTCCACCGCGACGAACACGCCTACTGGTCGATTCCGCTCGCGGCCGACCTGCTGGACCGAATCCTGCCCGAGTTCGGCTTCTACGACACCAGGGAGGTCGTCCGAGTCAAGGGCGAGGTCCTCCACGCCATCCTCTGTCACCACACCGAGGAAGACCCTCTCACGACCGAGGCCGGAGTCGTCCGGGTCGCCGACGCACTCGACATGGAGAAGGGCCGTTCGCGGATGCCCTACGAGAAGGGCGGCCGGGGCATCGACACGGTGTCGAGTCAGGCAATCCAGCGCGTCACGCTGATGCAGGGCGAGGCGGTGCCCGTCCTCGTGGAAATCGAGATGCTCAACGCCGCGGGCGTCTATCAGGTGGACAACCTGCTGAAGGCGAAACTCCGCGACTCCGGACTCGAAGACGATATCCGTATCATCGCGGTCAACATCCGCGAGGACGGCAACCAACTGGTCGAGCGGGTCGAACTCTAAACTCGGATTTCGAATCGCGCGCCGCCGCTTTCGGACTCCGCTATGCGGACTCGCCATCCGTGAGCGTCCACGATTCGCTCGACGATAGCTAACCCCAGTCCGGTCCCGGTCGAAGCAGTGGTGTACCCGTCTTCGAAAACGCGTTCGCGGTCCTCGACGGGGACGCCGCGACCGTCGTCGGCGACGAAGAACCCGTCGTCGAGGTCGAGCGTCCCGACGACGACCGTACTCTCGTCGTGGTCCACGGCGTCCTCGTGAGCGTGTGAACGAGGACTCGCGGAGCCGTGTTCCACGGCGTTCCGGAAGCAGTTTTCGAGGACGTGGTTCAGCAGTTGCGGGTCGGCCTCGAACTCGGTCGAATCGACGACCGAGAGGTCCGCGTCGCCCGTCTCGACCTGCTCCCAAGCGCGATTCGCCCGCGTCCGTAGTTCGACCGTCCTCGTCGCGGCAGTCTCGTCCGACCGGACGAACTCGAGGGCTTCGGAGATGATAGATTCCATGCGCTGGAGCGACCTGACGAGGGGTTCGGCGTGTTCGGACTCGACAAGTTCCGCCCGTCCGAGAGCGACGTTCAAGGGGTTGCGGAGGTCGTGACTGAGGAGACCGGCGACGGTTTCGAGTTGGGCGTTCTGGTTCCGGAGTCCGATTTCGGACTGTTTGCGGTCCGTGATGTCCACGTGCATGACCAGCACGTACCGTTCGCCCGACTGCTCGAACTCGATACCGCGCATCGTGAACCATCGGTCGCCCCTCGGCGTCGGACAGAAGTACTCGACCGAAACGCGCTCCCTGTCGCCATCGAGGAGCGCACGGAGTCGGTCGGCGATTCGAGACGCTTCGTCGTCCCCACTGGCCTCGCAAACCTCGAGATAGTTCGTGCCGACGTGGTCGTCCGCGACTGCACCGGTTTCGGTCGGGAACTCGCGCCACGCTCGGTTCGTGAACACGATGTCTCCCGTCCCGTCGAGTATCGCCACCTGACTCGGAAGCACGTCCAACCCCGACAGGAGCATCGAGTCGTTGACGGTCACGAACGGAGGATAGTATCGTCAGAGCTTATATTTCGGGGTCGTTATCAGAGCTGACACTCACGCGATTTCGCGGTAGACCTCTCGGAGGCGCTCGACCGCGTTCTCGACGCTCACGTCGTCGCGACGCGCGAGACACGTCTCGCGGAGTCGCTCTCGGTCGGCCAGCGTCCGGCGAATCGCGTCCCGGAAGTCGTCGATGTTCCCGCTCTCGTAGTGGTAGCCGGTCTCGCCGTCGTCGATGGTGTTGGCCAGCGCGCCCGCGTTCGCGCCGACGACGGGCGTCCCGCAGGCGTTGGCCTCCAGCGCAACCAGCCCCTGCGTCTCGACCGGACTCGGGAATGCGAAGGCGTCGAGCGCCGAGTAGAACGCCGCCATCTCCTCGCGGTCGAGGAACCCGAGGAACCGAGCGTTCGCCCCGAGGTCCTCCGCCTGCGCTTCCAAGTCCGCGCGGGCGGGACCGTCGCCGCCGAACACCACCGTCACGTCCATCTCCGAGGCGGCGGCGACGAGTTCCGAGAGGCGCTTCTCGTACCCGTGGCGGCCGGTGTAGCCGACCAGCGGTCGCTCGCCGTCGAGGTCGTACCGGGCCAGAAAGTCGTCGGTCTCGACAGGTTGGAACCGCTCGGTGTCGATGCCGTTGGGGACGACCTCGACGGTCGTATCCACGCCGACCTCCTCGGTGAGGTGGTCGCGAGTCGCCGCAGAGGGTGCCAGCACCGCGTCGGCCCGACCGAAGAACCAGCGCTCGTAGGCCTCCGACACGCGCCCGACCAGCGACGCGATGGAGTCGGTGGGCGAGACGTATTCGGCGTACTCGCTGGTCGGGGTGTGGTAGGACGCGACGAGGGGCACGTCGTTGTCGCGCGCGAGTCTGAGACCGCCCAGACCGATGCTGAAGGGCGTGTGTGCGTGGACGACCTCGGCGTCGCGGACCGCCTTCGGAATCCGCGGAGTACCGAGACGGAACCCGTCGTAGAACGGGAACGGGAGACTCCCGACGGGGTGTTCGCCGTCGGTCGGTCTGTGGCCGTCCGCGTTGGGGTAGACCACGTCCATCTGACCGCCCGCCCGCTCCCAGCGGTCGCGCCACGACGCGATAGTGTAGGTCACGCCGTTGACGGTCGGCAGATAGGTGTCGGTGAACGCGGCGACCTGTTCCATTACTGGCTCCTTTGGCAACCGATACTTAAGACCTTTTGAAGTTGTGCTGCGACGGAGACGTCCGAGTTCGGTCGCCGCTCAGGCCAGTTCCCGGTACAGAGCGACGAGGTCGTCGCCGACCGCGTCCAGTTCGAACTCTCGACTCTTGTCCGCGGCGCGCGCACCGAGTCGCTCGCGCAGGGCCGGGTCGCGCAGGCGGTCGAGTTTCGATGCGAAGTCGCCCACTGCGCCGCTCGACTTGAGGCAGTGAGTGTCGTCTTCGAGCCAGTCGTACGTCGGGATGTCGCGGATGACCAGCGGTTTCCCGCAGGACATGGCTTCGAGGAGCGCGATGCCCTCGTTCTCGTTCTTGGAGGGCCAGAAGAACACGTCTCCGGCCGCGAACGCGCCGCGGATGTCCTCCACGTAGCCCGTGAAATGACAGTTGTCGGGGGAGTTCTCGACCAGTCGCTTGGTGTCCCGACTCTTGAGCAGGCGGTCGAGTTCGCCGCCCGCGGGGTTGAGGTAACCGAACCAGACGAAGTCGAGGTCGGGCATCTCGCGGGCCGTCTCCACGAAGGCTTCGAGTCCCTTGCGCTTGATGACGTGGCCCACGTTGAACACCACCGGCGGGTCGAGGTCGTAGCGGTCGAGATACTCCCTTCGGAGGTCCTCGTCGTCGGACCCCGCCACCTTGTCCGGGTCGAACCCGTTGCTGATGACCGTCTTGGGCGCGTCGGCGTACTCCTCGACGACCGCCCGGTTGTGTTCCGACGGGCAGACGAGGTGGTCGGCCTGCGAGTAGGCGTACCGGAGGTAGGGCTTCATCGGCCGGGAGAGCGCGTTCGAGAACGCGAAACTCTCCCGGAAGTCCTCGGCGGTCTGGTGAGTGTGGACGAGGACCGGTACGTCGGCGCGTCGGGCGCGTTTGGCGTAGTACAGCGACTTCGGCCCCATGTTGTTGAGGTGGAGCAAGTCGGCGTCGAGGGTGGGTTCTGTGGTGTACTCGATGCCGCGTCGGTCCATAATTTTGCGCTGATTGTCCACCGACTGGACGTGGCCGCCCGTGATGTACTCCTCCCACTCGAAGTAGTGGCTCACCTTCATGGGTCGAGTCCGATTCCATACCCGAAACCGCCGATTCCGGGGTCGTTGCGCGCGCTCACTGTCGGACGGAAAACGCGGACGCGACAAAACCCTACCGGAACGCGGTCGGCGAACGCGAGGAGCGTCGTCGATTCCGCCCTCGAAAACCAAAAAGTATTTTACTCATTCGGAGAATGACCCCGATGGGGCAACACAGGCACTTTCTATCCTTGTCCTGTCTCGCCCCGGAAACCCCCACCCCCCCCCATTCCCATATTGCATGACGATAGCCGAAGAGCGCATTGAGCGTCTTGCATCGCTCGCCCGCGAGGCCGCCGCGGAGTGTCACGACCGGCGCGCACGCGAGTACGTGCGCCTCGCGCGACGACTCGCCGAGCGCAACCGCGTCTCGCTCCCCGAGCAGTTCAAGCGATTCAGTTGTAACGACTGCGATAGCTACCTCCGCCCCGGCAAGAACGCCCGCGTCAGATTACAGGAGGGCCACGTCGTCCTCACGTGCGACTGCGGGGCGCAGAAACGACACCCCTACGAATAGTTCGACTTCTCCGGTTCAGTCGGCGAACCGGCGAGCGAGGACCGCGCTCGTCGCCATCTCGACGACGCCGAACAGTACTGCCGGGAGCGACGCGCTCGCCGGGAACCCGGCCGCGGTCACCAGCGCGGCCGCGACCGCGAAGTCCCGCATCCCGACCGAGAGCGTCCCGGCGACCCGGGCCGGACCGTCGGCCGACCGCGTGCCTATCCACCCGAGCGCGTAGCCCGCGAGGTTGACCGCGAGCGCGCCCGCACCGACGGAGACGAGGAGGTCCGTCTCCGTGCGAATCAGGTCGGCGTTGGCCGCGGTGACGCCGCCGATGATGAGAATCACCATGACCGCAGAGACCGACGCGTAGTACTCCTCGTACGTCCCCACGCGCCGGTCGTAGCGCGTCCGCACGCCGACCGCGAGTACCATCGGGACGACGACCGCGACCAGCAGGCTCTCGGCGATGCGCCAGCCGTCGATTTCGACACCGGACCCGAGCAGCAGCGTAACCGCGACCGGCGTGAAGATAGTACTCCCCGCCCCGATGACGACGAGCGCGGTCGAGGCGAGCGCGGTGTCGCCGTCCGAGAGCGCGGTCATCGTCGGCGTCACGAGTTCGGGCGTGACCGCACCGAGCAGGACGAACCCGGCGACGAGGTCGGGACCGAGACCGAGGGCGCGAGCGACCGCGAACGCGACCGCGGGCATCGTGACGTGGCCGACGAGGATGCGACCGAGCGCCGACCGGTCCACCGCCCGGAAGCGGTCGGCCGAGAGGGTCAGCGAGACGCTCCCGACCATCACCGCCAGAATCGGCGCGGAGAAGTCGGCGACGACCGCCAGTCGGGGTTGGGCGACGCCCAGTGCGACCGCCGCGAGAATCCACGCGAACAGGTAGTCGTCGACGACTTCGGTAACTCGCATCGACCGCCGATTGACACGAGAGGCCGAAAAAACCCGTCCCCGTCGTCCTCCACGTGCTTTAAGTTATTCGGCTCCTCAGAACGTGGTATGACAGACGAAGACCTCCGGAAGCAGGCCCACGACACGGACGTGACCGTCTGGGTCGGCAAGTCCGGTATCGACGCGGTCACCGACGAACTCGCCGACCAGTTGGCCGACCGCGAACTGGTGAAGGTCAAGTTCCTCCGGGCCGCGCGCGGCGGCACGACGACCGACGAACTCGCCGAGGAACTGGCCGACGAGGTGGACGCCGACCTCGTGGAGACGCGAGGCAACACCGCAGTGCTGCACTGATGGTCGACCCGCTGCCATTCCTTGACCGCGTCCTCGACACGGGGTACGCGACGGCCGTCACGCAGGCCATCTACTTCGTCGTGTCGTTCGTCGCTATCTACGTCGTCGGCCGACTGACCGTGATTCCGCTCGTCGGACGCTTCCTCGACCGGCGGGACCTCGACAGTCACGCCAAGCGACCGCTGGTCAAACTCACGAAGTTCGCCGTCGTGTTCGTCGCCATCTCGGTCGCGTTCGGGTTCGCCGACTACGGCAACTTCCTGACGGCGCTGGCGACCATCGCGGCCGCGGCCACACTCGCCATCGGATTCGCGATGCAGGACGTCATCAAGAACTTCGTGGCCGGCGTGTTCATCTACACCGACAAGCCGTTCAAAATCGGCGACTGGGTGGAGTGGGACGGCGGTAGCTACTCGGGTATCGTGGAGGACATCGGTCTGCGCGTGACCCGCGTCCGGACGTTCGACAACGAACTGCTGACGGTGCCCAACTCCGCGCTGACCGACGGCGTCATCAAGAACCCCGTCGAGGGCGACCGACTCCGACTGAAGTTCCTGTTCGGCATCGGCTACGATGACGACATCGACCGCGCCACCGAGGTCATCGTGGAGGAGGCCGAAGCCCACCCCGACATTCTGGACGACCCCGCGCCCTCGGTCCGCCTCACGGAACTCGGCGACTCGTCGGTCGGTCTCCAGTCGCGCATCTGGATAGCCAACCCCTCCCGGAGCGACTACGTGAAGACTCGCGGGGAGTACGTCACCGCGGTCAAAGAGCGATTCGACGAGGAAGGCATCGACATCCCGTACCCGAACCGGACCCTCGAAGGCGGACTCGAACTGACGAGCGTCGAAGACGTGGTCGAAGCCGCGGACGACTGACCCCTCTGCAGAAGGCGGTTCTCTTTTCCCGGACTCGACGGCGATTCTCCTATCGACACGGCCCCAGCTACGGCCACGTCGCACCCGAAAACTGGAATGTGGCTAGAAGCGGCCGACCGCAGCGACGAAAGCCAACAACTAAGGCGGGGATTTGAGACTCTGCCACCTGCATGGCACGCGAGCGGTTGGAGAATCCGCCTCCACGAGTAGCAGGTAGTATCGACCGCGCTGGCACCGAACCTCTCCCGTCTGCGTCCGGTGGCCCGCCGCGATGAGGCGCGTCGCAGTGCTCGCGCTCACCGCACTCTTGGTGAGCGGTGCGAGTACCGGGGCGCTCGCGTTCGTTGACTCCGACGCCGACGGGGTCTCGGAGTTCCGCGAGTTCTTGGGACCGACCGACCCGACGGTCGCCGACACCGACGGTGACGGTCTGGACGACGGGACCGAACTCGAACGCGAGTCCGACCCCACGGCCGCCGACACCGACGACGACGGACTGAACGACCGCGAGGAGTCCGCGGTCCACGAGACCGACCCCGTTAATGCGGACACGGACGGCGACGGACTCGCCGACACGGCAGAGGTAAGCGAGTATCCGACGAGTGCCACCGTGAGCGACACGGACGGTGACGGATTCGCCGACGCCGACGAGGTGACCGAGCGCTCGACCGACCCGACGGTCGCCGACACCGACGACGATGCGCTGGACGACGGTCCGGAGGTGCGCGAGTACGGAACCGACCCGACGGTCGCCGACACCGACGCCGACGGTCTCGGCGACGGCGTCGAGGTTGGGACCGGGTCGGCCTTGGCGAAGGCCGACCCCCTGCGAAAGGACGTGTTCCTCGAAATCGATTACATGCGCGGAACGACCGTTCCGGAGTCGAAACTGGAACGCGTCGAGCGCGCGTTCGCGAACGCCCCGGTCACCAACCCCGACGGGTCGAGCGGAATCGCGCTCCACGTCCGCGTGAGCGACTCGCCCGTTTCGGCGGAGTCGAAAACGTCGCTGTCGGAGTACTCGAACACCTACTATCGGTCGGCGTACGACACGGCGGGGAAGGGGTACTTCCACGCGCTCGTCGTGAAAGAGGTTCCCGACGAGTCGGGCAACCGAGTCGGTCTCACTTCGACCGGCAACTCCGGGATGATAATCGAGGACCGGCCGAGTCGAGTCCGCGTCACGAAGACTATCATGCACGAACTCGGACACAACCTCGGTCTCCATCCGGACGAACACCGCGGGATAGACTCCTACGAGGTCCAGCCGAAGCGATATCCGAGCGTGATGAACTACCATCGACTCGGCGGGTGTGACTGTCACTACGACTACTCCGACGGGACCCACGGTCCGGACGACTTCGACGACTGGGGCCACATCGCGTCCGTACTCGACGAACAGGCACCGAACGCGAGCGACGCGACGACGCCCTGACGTTCGTCGGTCTATAGACGAACCAGACGAGTTCCCGATTTTTCTGAACGACCGGGCGCTGTCGAACGACGCATCTCCAGTCGCGTCGCTGTGTAGGTGACACCACCGTCTCCGTAGTGACGTGAGAATGCAGTATGAATGCGGACAGCCGGAATTGCCCGGCGTTCCGCGTCGGGGAGTCCCGGTCGCGTCCTCCACCCCGCAACCCTGCGAGCGATAGCTGTCCAGTGGTCCGCTGCTCGCTTCCGCGCCTGGCGGATTACCACCGGCTAACTCCGACTGCGACACTCCTGCGAGTGCCCGCCGGAGACCGCTATCCCCGCAGGACGAGGCTTCGAAGTTGGCTTCCGGGGCCCGGCGCGGTCTGACCGGACGCCTCCGGGGTTCGGTCCCCGCTAAAGGCCATAGTGCGGGAGACGAGCAGGGCCTAACTGCCCGACCTAGTCCATCTACAAGTAAGCGGGTGCGGACTTAAGGGCTTTTCGCAAATCGCGCGACGGGAGAGTTCCGTTCGGCGAGACCGACGGTCAACTGACGACGAGGATGGCCCAGACGTTGCCGACGACCACGAGCAGGCCGACGAGGAGGAAGACCGCGCTCCCCGCGCGGAACGTCCGGCGAGCGTCGTCGGTGAGACCGGGCAGGAGGAGCAGAACTACCGCCGTCATCGCCTTCAGTAGGACGAGTCCGCCGAGACCCGCCTCCGCGATAATCGCGGCGGCGACCGGGTTGACCTCGTCGAGTCCCATCGCCATCCCGACGCCGGTGGTTATCACGTCGCCGACCATCACCGCGACCACCACGCCGAACAGGAGCGGCGAGACGTACCCCCACCACGACCGGCCCTCGTCGCGGAGGACGTACTCGCGGTCCTCCTCCAGAAGGAACTCGTCGTCCCGGAGCATCCACCGCTCGCGCGCTCGCTCGGACTCCGCGAGGTCTCCAACCCCGTCGGCTCCGCTCCGAGCGTCGCCCGACGCGCGGTTCCAAGGCGTCGCGTCTCCCCGCGCGCCGGTCCCGGGGGTTTCGTTCTCGGACACGACGCCGACTACCGGCGCGTTCGGCTTTGTTATGCATCGGCTGACACCGATTCACGCACGGTCTGTGAGGGAGTAATCGGTCGCTACCGCTACAGCACGTCGTTGGCGAACCACCCGGCGGTGGCCGCGACCGCGAAGGCGGTCGCGAGGAGTAGCCAGCGGTGGTAGTCGAACGCCGCGACTGAAGTGAGACTGCCGACGAGTCCGCCGACCTCGACGGCCCACCAGAGGACGAGTAGCGTCATGAACCCGCCGAGGACGACCGTCGCGCCAGCAGCGGTCGGCGGGTCGGTCCGACCGTTGCGACCGGCCGCGAAGACCACGACGGCGACCATCGCGAACAGGCCGACAACGAGGTGAATCGGGAGGAACGTCGGCGCGCTGTAGTAGACGCCGACTTCGGGCGCGTCGATGAGGAAGTACGGTGCGACGACCGCGACGAGTACCGCCAGCGCGGCGACGACGCCGACAGTCGGGGCGGGCGTCTCGGGCAACCGTTTCTGCGACATACCCGACAGTTCTCCGGTGGCATCAAAAAGACCGGCGGTCGAGTCGGAAAAGTCACGTATCGGGCGACACAACGTATCGAGCATGGGATTCGGAAGCACGGCCAAGAAGGTCCAGAAGCTGGCCGACACCGCCGAGAAACTGTACGGCAAACTCAACGAACTCCGCGAGCAGGTCGCGGAGATGCGCGAGAAGTTGGACTCGACCAGCGAACGCGTCGAGCGACTGGAGCGCGAGAACGCCCAGCAGCGCGCGCTCCTCGAAGCCATCGCCAAGGAACAGGGCATCGACCCCGCGGACGTCGAAGCCGAGAGCATCGAGGGCGGAGACACGGAAACCGCGGCCGACGAAGCGGAAGCGTAGCGGTTCGGAACTGACGCCGACCCCAGATTTCGCCACCCCCGAGAGCGCCACACAAAAAAAGGTTAACCGCCTTCCCAACTTTTGCCTACCCGATGACAGACCACCGGACGCCCCTCGATTCCGTGTTAGACACGGTGGGCGAGACCCCGCTCGTCCGCGTGCAGGCGGCACCCGACGAGGTGCCGGTGTACGCCAAACTGGAGTCGTTCAACCCCGGCGCGAGCGTCAAGGACCGCATCGGCGAGTACATGGTCGAACAGATGCTGGAGCGCGGCGAGTTGGAACCCGGCGGCACCGTCATCGAACCCACCGCCGGGAACACCGGCATCGGGTTCGCCATCGCCGCGGGCCAACTCGGCGTAGACGCCGTCTTCGTCGTCCCGGAGCGGTTCAGCGTCGAGAAACAGCAGTTGATGGACGCGCTCGGCGCGGAGGTCATCAACACCCCGACAGAGGACGGCATGGGCGGGGCCATCGACCGCGCCCACGAACTCGCCGAGGAGATGGACGACGCCGTGGTCCCCCAGCAGTTCTCGAACCCCCTCAACGTCGAGGCCCACTACGAGACGACGGGACCGGAAATCTTCGAGGCGTTAGACGGCGAGGTCGGCGCTGTCGTCGCCGGGACGGGCACGGCGGGGACGCTGATGGGCATCGCCGAGTACGCGCTGGAACAGGACCCCGACACCCACGTCGTGGCGGTCGAACCCGAGGGGTCGCTCTACTCCCAGACGAAGGGCGAGGACGTGGAGGAGGCCGAGTACAAAATCGAAGGCATCGGCACTCACGACCCCGCCACGAACGAACTGTTCGACCCCGAACTCGTGGACGAGGTGCTACAGGTCCCGGACCGGCGCGCCCACGACGAACTGAAACGTCTCGCGCGCGAGGAGGGCCAACTCGTCGCGTCCAGCGCGGGCGCGGCCAGCGCGGCGGCCCGGCACGTCGCCGAGCGCATCCGCGACGGCGAAATCGACGCGCCCCACGACTCGGTGGCCACCGTCTTCCCGGACTCCAGCGAGCGCTACCTCTCGAAGGGCATCTATCGCTCGTTCGAGGAGTGGGAAGGGTAGTCGGCGCTGGCGAGGTGCGGTCCACGGTTTCAGTAACGCGGTTGCAGAATTGGCATCGGTCACAGGTGGCTTCCTTCGCATCTTCTCGACGACTGTGGCTTTCCTCGACGACGATTCGGAGGACACCAAGGATTCAGCAGACGCGGCGACCCGACCGACAGCGACGACACCGCAGACAGCACCGCGAGTTCGTGCGTGAGCCACGGAGTTACCGCACGGCCTCGCACCGCGACCTCGAACCGCCCCGGCATCCTGCGTTTCTCGGTCGTCACTTCGCTCCTCCCTGCGATACTCGTCCACCGGAGGACGCAGTGCGTCCTTCGAGCAGTCGGTCGATTCTCTCCCGACGACCTCGCACGCACGGGCGTGGCACGCAGGCCGCGCTGGCGTGCGCCTGACAAGTATTAGATAATCAGCGCGCGCCGGAGAAGAGGGGTCAGCGCGCCCCGAAGTCGCACTTTCGTCCGTCGCCTCGGGTCACGCCCACGGCGGTGTTTGGAGGTCGTGCATCGACTCGATGGTGTGGTGGGGCGTGTGGTCGGCGGTCGCGTCGGGTTGTTCGAGCCACACCGACCGGACGCCCGCGGCGTGCGCGCCAGCCACGTCCGCCCGGAGCGAGTTGCCCACGTGGACCGTCTCGTCGGCCGAGGCGTCCATCGCCGCGAGGGTGCGATGGAAGTGGTCCGGGTCGGGCTTGACCGGGCCGTCGGGTTCCGTGAACGTCATCGCGTCGAAGTAGTCGGCGATGTCGAGGGCGGCGAGTTTCGCGGTCTGGGTCTCGCGGTCGCCGTTCGTCACCAGCGCGAGGTCGTGGTCGGCGGCGAGGGCGTCGAGCGCCGACGCCGCGCCGGGCAGGAACTCGACCGCGGTCGGGTCCGGGTCCTCGTAGGCGCGGGCCACTGCGAGCGCGTCGGCGGCGGCACGGCCCTGCTCGTCGGCGATGCCGGTGAAGCACCGCTCGCGCAGTTCGACCGCGGAGTCGGCGGTCACCGTCGTCAGCCACCGCCGGAAGTCCTCGGTGTCGAAGAAGGGTTCGACACCGGCCCGGTCGAAGGCGTCGGCGAGTCGCTCGCCGGTCGAACGCGTATGCTCGCAGATGGTCTCGTCTAAATCGAGGAAGACCGTCGAGACGTCGGCGTCGGCATCGGCATCGGAGACATTGGCGTCGGAAGAGGCGTCGGCATCGGAAACGTAGTTCATTACCGGCGTCTACGCTCTCGGTGGCAAAAAGGGGTTCGTCGGTCGCCCGGCGTCCTCACGCGACCAGTCGCTGGTGTTCGACCTTGATGCACTTGTCTTGGACGACCCGCCGCCCGGCGTCCTCGGCGCGCTCGGCGGCCTCCTCGTCGGCGATACCGAGTTGGGTCCAGACCACGGCCACGTCGTCGCGGTCGAGCGCCTCCTCGACGATGCCCGACACCTCGTCGCTCGGTCGGAAGACGTCTACGATGTCCACCTCCTCCTCGACCTCGGAGAGCGAGTCGTAGGTCTCCCGGCCGAGAATCTCGTCGGCGGTCGGGTTGACCGGAATCACCTCGTAGCCGTTGTCGAGCAGGTACTTCGGAATCTCGTGGGCGTCCTTGCCGGGCGTGGACGAGCATCCGACGACCGCGACGCGCTCCATCCCCAGAATTTCGCGCAGTTCGGCGTCGCTCTGTACGGGCATACCTCACGTGAGGTCGTCTGCGTGCAAAAGGATTGAGGTTGCAGTAAGACCGGCCCGCGGACCCGCCTCGACCGTACCTTTATATCTGATAACGGACAACTCCCGGACATGAGCCTCCGACGCAGTCACCTCGTCGGCATCGCCCTCGTGGGGGTCTCGGCGCTCCTCAGCCTCGTCGCGTACCCCGAGATGCCCGCGGAGATGGCGACCCACTGGAACGCCGCGGGCGAGGTGGACGGCCGGACGCCGAAACTCGTCGCGCTCGCGGCGTTTCCGGCGCTCCTCGCCGCCACGCTCGCCGCGTTCGCCGCGCTCCCGCGAATCGACCCGCTGGGCGAGAACGTCGCCGAGTTCCGCGAGCAGTACGACACCTTCGTCGCGCTGTTGCTCGGATTCCTCGCGTACCTCCACCTGCTGGTCGTCGCCGCCAACGCGGGCTACGAGTTCGGGATGATTCGGGCGCTCGCGCCCGCCGTCGGCGCGCTGTACTACTACGTCGGCGTCCTCTCGGAGCACGCCGAGCGCAACTGGTTCGTCGGTATCCGAACGCCGTGGACCGTCTCCAGCGACGAGGTCTGGGACCGGACCCACGAGCGCGCCGCCCCGCTGTTCAAACTCGCGGGCGTCGTCGCCGCGACGGGTGCGCTCGTCCCGGCCTACGCCGAGTTGTTCCTCGCGGCACCGGTCGCGGCGGTCGCGCTGTACGCCACGGCCTACTCCTACGTGGAGTACCGGCGGGTCGGCGCGTAGCGCCGAAGCGAGACAGAGTCGCGTTCGGCCGTCCTACGTCCAACTGTCGAGACCGGTCTGGACGACCGACTCCTCGATGCGCTCGAAACCGCGTTCGACCTCGTCGGCGTGGACGCCCCACTCCTCGACCACGTACTCCCGGGCGGCGTCGAGGTCCGGGTCCATCTCGGCGTCGAACTCGTAGTCGTCGCTCACCGTCGGGTTCAGGAACAGTTCCCGAATTACGTCCACGTCCTTGTCGATGCTCGCGCCGCGGGCCTCCAGCACGCCCCAGATGTCGCCGTGTTCCTTGACGCCCTTGAGTGCGGTCTTCGGACCGATGCCCGAGACGCCCTCGTTGAAGTCCGTGCCACAGAGGATGGCGATATCGACCAACTGCTCCCACGTCACGTCGTGTTCGTCGAGCGTGGCCTCGAAGTCCATGAGTTCGGGGTCGCCCTTGCTGGTGAGTTGGCGGAGCGTGAGCGGTGCCCCGAGCAGGAGCGAGTCGTAGTCCTCGGTCCCGCAGTAATCGACCGCGCCCGTCCGATTCATGTGCGCGGCCTGCGACTCGCCTTCGCCCGGAGCCTCGATGTAGGGCACGTCGAGGCGGTCGAACAGCTCGCGCGTCGTGCGCTGAATCGTGTCGGTGAGGCGCTGGGTGTGGGCGTCGAGTCGGGCGACTTCGACAGCATCACCCGCCTCGCGGGCCTCCTCCAGTTTCTCCTCGCGCTTCTCGCGCTCCTCGCGGCGCTGTTCGATTTCGGCGGTCTTGTGGTCGGTCACCGCGCCGTCGAAGACGAAGACTGGCGTCAGGTCGTTCTCGAAGAACTTCGGTAGGCCTTGCACGACGCCGACGAGGTTTGCGACTTCGGTCCCGTCGTCGGTGGTGTACACCTCGTCGCTCGTCCACTTGACGGTCGTCGTGAGGTACTTGTAGAGCCAGTTGTGCGCGTCCACGGCGACGACGCTCCCCTCCAGTTCCTCGAAGGGGACCTCCTCCAGCACTGCGAGTTGACGTAAATCAGAGTTTCCCATTAGGTGACGGTAGGCTTCGCGGGGGTTTGAAAGCTACTGCTCGGCGCGCCAACACCGGGACTCACTCCCAGCGACTCGGCAGTTCCTCGTTCGCGGGACCGTCCAACACGTCGCCGTCTATCGAGAACCGCGACCCGTGACAGGGGCAGTCCCACGACCGCTCGCCGTCGTTCCAGTGGACGATACACCCCATGTGGGTGCAGACCGCCGACCTGACGTGGAGGTCGCCCTCCTCGTCGCGGGCCACTGCGAGCGGTTTCCCGTCGCGCCGCACCACCTCGCCAGCGCCCGGTGGAACCGTCTCGTCCGCCGTCCCGAGCAGTGCCTCGGCCCAGTCTCGGGTGAACTCCTTGCCGACGTTGGCGTTCTCGGTGACGAGTTTCTTGCCCGCCGCGCCGGGGTCGATGCGCTCGGGGTCGAACGTGTGCGCCCAGAGGCGGTTCGGGTCGCCGCGGGCGAACTGCGCCAGCAGCATCCCCGCGGCGGTCCCGTTGGTCATCCCCCAGCCGCCGTACCCCGTCGCGCCGTAGACGTTCTCGTACCCCGGGCCGAGTCGCCCGACGTAGGGAATCTTGTCCGCCGAACTGAAATCCTGCGTGGACCACCGGTACTCCACCGACTCCACGTCGAAGTGCTCGCGGGCCTGCCGTTCGAGTCTCCGGTAGCGCTCGGTCGTCGAACCGCCCTGTCCGGTCTTGTGACTCTGGCCGCCCACGAGAGTTAGGTTCCCCTCCGCACCGGGATACGGGCGCACCGAGAAGTACGACTGGGACTTCCGGTAGAACATCCCCTCGGGCGGTTCCTCCGCGAGGCGGACGCCGAGGATGTACGACCGATGCGGGAACTGTCGGGCGAAGTAGGCCGCCGGGTCCTCGATGGGGAAGTGGGTCGCGACGAGGACGGTGTCGGCGGTCACGGTGCCGTGCGGAGTTTCGACCTCGCAGGGCGACCCGTCACCGATGCCGGTCGCCTTCGTGTTCTCGAAGACGTGACTTCCCTCACCGGGAATCTCCTCGGCGAGGTCCAGCAGGTACTTCCGGGGATGGAAGTGGACCTGCTCGTCGAACCTGACCGCGCCCGCGCTTCGCCCGGGGAACGGCGGGTCCTCGACGAACGCGGCGGGGAGACCCAGCGACTGGGCGACCGACACCTCGCGTTCGACCTGACCGCGCTTTTTCTCGTCGGTGACGTAGGTGTAGGCCGGAAGCCGGCCGAAGTCGCAGTCGATGTCGTGGCTCTCGACGCGGTCCGCGATTTCCTCGACGGCGGCCGAGTTGGCCTCGGCGTACCCCTGCGCTCGTTCCCGGCCGTGTTTCTCCAGCAGTTGGTGGTAAATCAGCGAGTGCAGCGACGTGACCTTCGCGGTGGTCTTCCCCGTAACTCCTTCGACGATTCGACCCTTCTCAAGCAGTGCGACGTCCTGACCGGCCTCCTTGCAGTGGACCGCCGCGGTCACTCCAGTGATGCCGCCGCCGAGGACAACCGTGTCCACTCGGCGGTGCCCGTCCATCGTCGGAAAATCCGTCCGAGGCGTCGTGTCCATCCACAGCGATTCGTGGCGCCCCCGTAGCGAGTCTCGTTCACTCATTCCCAGAACCCCCGGATTCGATACTGGTTCGACGCCGCTCGGTTTAACCCCGGTGGCCAGCGCGGCCGCTGTCCGTCGAGGTCGGGTCGTATCGCACTTCGCGTGGTCTGAGTAGGGGAACGGCGGGTTACGGCGACTCGACTCGCTCGGGCGGGTCGGCGTGGGACTTCGCGGCCAAGAACGACCGCTCTTCGTCCGCGAGGCGGTCGCGCTCGCGGTAGACGTCCAGCCCTGACTGGTAGCGCTCGCGCGACCGGTCGCCCGGCAGGGCAAGCACCAGTTCTGCGAGACCGGTCTGCTCGCCGGTGTAGCCGAACCCGGCCTTGTAGAGGGCGTGGTACGCGAAGGCGTTGTTCACCGCGATTTTCACGCGGTCGTACTCTCGCTCGCGGAGGCGCGCGGTCGTGAACCGGGCGAGGCGCGCGCCCAGACCCTCCCCGCGGCGGTCCTCGCGGACGGTCACGTACCGAAGCCACGCCGTCGCCGGGTCAGTCCGGTCCTCGTTGAACGCGACGGCGGCGACGATTCGGTCGTCCTCGACCCAGTCGCGGTCCCGTTCGGGGTCTCGCCCGGAATCCACCTCGCGTTCCCCGGACCCGTCGTCTGTCTCGACTTCGCGTTCGTCGGTTCCCTCTCCGTCACTGTCCCCGTCTTCTCCCTCGTCCTCGCGCACGACCGCCTTCCCCGTGTTCGACATCACGAACTTCCCGGCGTAGCTGAACTCGCGGTGGTCGAGTCGTATCTGGGGACCGTCCTCCGGCCATCCCACCAGCGAGTACTCCATGAGTCCGGTTTCGGTTTCGCGCGGTAACTGTGCTTCGCTCGGGTCCCCGTCCAGATTTCCGTCTCCGTGGTCCAACTTGTGTTCCGACGAGCCACCCGATTGCCCGAGTCGCGACTCCCGACCTGCAATCGACAGTCACGCCGACCGGAGTCCGGTTTTTTTGCCGTCTCGGCACGTCGTCTCGACCATGAGCCACGCGCTTGGCGACACCGCCACCTTCGACCGAACGGCCCGGTTCTACGACTGGTTCGCGCCGACGCCCGACGCCGCCGAGTTCCGCGACGCCCTCTCGTTCGCCGACCGAGAGGTAGAACGCGTCCTCGACGTGGGCGGGGGAACCGGCCGGGGCGCGAGCGCGCTCGGCGTCTCCGAGCGCATCGTCGCCGACGCCGCCGAGGGCATGACGCAGCAGGCGCGCAGGAACGGGTTCGAGGCGGTCCGGGCCGACGCCGCGACCCTCCCGTTCGCCGCAGAGGGCGTCGATGCGGTCCTCGTCGTGGACGCGCTCCACCACTTCGGCGACTACGAGCGCGCCGTCGCGGAGGCGGCGCGCGTCCTCCGGCCCGGCGGCGTCCTCGTGATTCGGGAGATAGACCCGACGTCGCTGGTCGGCCGAGTCGTCGAAGTCGGCGAACACCTCTACGGCTTCGATTCGACGTTCTTCGCGCCCGAGGACCTCGGCCGGGCGGTCGCCGACGCGGGACTCGACGCCAGATTCCGGACGTCGGGGTTCGAGTACACCGTCGTCGGGCACGCATCGCGGGAATGATAATCGCCCGGGTCTAAAGCGGCGCCATGAGCAACGCCGACGGACTCCTGCGCTCGCGGGTGAACCGCTCTCCGGGTACGGCGCGCCTCGCGCTCGGCGACCTGTTGGTGATGGTCGGATTCCTCGTGATGGGCGAACTCCGCCACGGGGTGAACCCCGTCACGATGCCGGGCCGCGTCGCGGGCACGATAGCCCCGTTCCTCGCCGGGTGGGTCGTCGCCGCGTTCGTGGTGGGGACGTACGCGCCGGGCGCGACGCGAACGGTTCGGACCGCGGTCCAGCGAGCGGCCGGGGCGTGGGTCCTCGCGGCCGCTATCGGGTTGGCGCTTCGCTCGACAGAAGTCTTCCACGGCGACGCGCCGTGGACCTTCGCGCTCGTCGTGACCGCCACCGGCGTCGTCTTCTTCTCGGCGTGGCGCGCGACGGTGGCGTCGCTGCGCTGAGGGGCCGCGCGCCGGGCGGACCAACGTTTATAGGGGAGAGCGCGCGATGCTCGGGTATGACGACCGTCACGACGAGTCGGCGCGGACGGAGTCGAGAACGCCGTCGCCGGGTTGCACCGTCACGGAACGCCTTTAGGCACCGGACGCAAACGACGAATCGATGACACGGGTGATACACACGGGGGACACCCACCTCGGGTATCGGCAGTACCACTCCCCCGAGCGACGGGAGGACTTCCTCCGGGCCTTCGAGCAGGTGATAGACGACGCCATCGCCGAGGACGTAGACGCCGTGATTCACGCCGGAGACCTGTTTCACGACCGTCGCCCCGACCTCGACGCCCTCCACGGAACTATCTCGATTCTGGGCCGACTCCGGGACGCCGACATCCCCTTCCTCGCTATCGTCGGCAACCACGAGGGGACGCGGGGCCGCCAGTGGCTCGACCTCTTCGAAATGCTCGGTCTCGCCACGCGACTCCGCGACGAACCGGAGGTCGTCGGCCAGACCGCGTTCTACGGTCTCGACCACGTCCCCAAGTCCAAGCGCGACGACCTCGACTATCGGTTCGAGGGACACGACCGACCCCACGCCGCGCTCGTGAGCCACGGCCTGTTCCAGCCCTTCGACCTCGGCGACTGGGACGCCGAGGAGGTGCTGACCGAGGCCAACGTGGACTTCGACGCGATGCTGCTGGGCGACAACCACAAGCCCGGGACGAAGGAGGTCGCCGACACGTGGGTCACCTACTGCGGTTCGACCGAACGGTGCAGCGCCGACGAGCGCGAGGACCGCGGCTACAACATCGTCGAGTTCGACGGCGACGTGACCATCACGCGCCGGGGACTCGACGCGACCCGCGACTTCGAGTACGTAGAAGCGGACCTCGCCGAAGACGAAGGTATCGACCGCGTGCGCGAGAAACTCCGGGAGCGCGACCTCGAAGACGCCGTGGCAATCGTGGAAATCGACGGCGAGGGCGAACAGGTCACGCCCGCCCGCGTCGAGGAGTTCGCGCTGGAAGCCGGTGCGCTGGTCGCCCGCGTCGCGGACCGCCGCGAGGTCGAGGACGACGAGGGCGAGGTCGAAGTCTCGTTCGCCGACCCCGACGACGCCGTACGCGAACGCGTCCGCGACCTCGGCCTGAGCGAGGCCGCGCGCGGTATCGACGAGACGGTCCGGGCGAGCAAAATCGCCGACTCGAACGTCCGGGAGTCGGTCAAGGGCCGCGTGAGCCAACTGGTCGAGGACGGCGACCTCTCGGCGTTCGAGTCCGCGCCGGACGACGGAGACGGTTCGGCGAGAGCGGGAGGAACCGACGACTCCGACGGCGGAGAGAACGAAGCGGACGCCTCGACCGGCGAGAGCGGAGAGAGAGCGCCCGACCCGGACGACTCCGAGGCCGTGCAAGCAGTCGCCGAGGCCGCAACGGAAGTCGACGCCGACGCGGACGCCGAAGCGACGGGTGACTCCTCGCCCGAGGAAACCGGAGAGAGCGACGGAACGCTGGAGGAGTACCTATGAAGTTCGACCGCGTTCGCCTCCGGAACTTCAAGTGCTACGCCGACGCCGACCTGCGACTCGACCGCGGCGTGACCGTCATCCACGGCCTGAACGGGAGCGGAAAGTCCTCGCTGCTGGAGGCCTGCTTCTTCGCGCTCTACGGCGCGAAGGCCTTGGACCGCACGCTGGACGACGTCGTCACCATCGGCGAGGAGGAGGCGGTCATCGAACTCTGGTTCACTCACGACGGCGGTGACTACCACGTCCGGCGGCGGATTCGGGCGACCGGCGAGCGCGCCACGACCGCCGAGTGCGTCCTCGAGACGCCCGACGACACCATCGAGGGCGCGCGAGACGTCCGCGCCGAGATTACGAAGCTCTTCAGGATGGACTCGGAGGCGTTCGTCAACTGCGCGTACGTCCGGCAGGGCGAGGTTAACAAGCTCATCAACGCCTCTGCCGGGCAGCGCCAAGACATGATAGACGACCTCCTCCAACTCGGCAAACTGGAGGAGTACCGCGAGCGCGCCAGCGACGCCCGACTGGGGGTCACGTCGGTGCTCGACGACAAACGTGGGAGCCTCTCGGAGTTGGAGAGCCAAATCGAGCAGAAGGAAGAGAAGAATCTCCACGCTCGCCTGAACGACCGGAAGTCCGACCTCAAGGAGGTCGAGACCGAAATCGAGCGCTTCGAGGACAACGAGGAAACCGCCGAGCGAACCCGCGAGCAGGCGGTCGAGATACTGGAGACCTACGAGGAGAAACGCGAGGAGTTGGAGTCGCTGTCGGAGGACATCGACGAACTCGAAGGCGAAATCAGCGAGACCGAACAGCAACGGACCGAACACGGCGAGCGCGTCCGCGAACTCCGCGAGCGCGTCGAGGACTTCGAAGCGGACGTCGCCGATTTGCTGGCGGAGACCGACCTCGATTCGGCCGACGAGGACGCGCTCGACGCCCGACTGGACGAACTCGACGCCGAAGACGAGGACCTCGCGGCGGACCTCAACGACGCGCGGACGCAGGCCCAGATGTTCGACACGCAGGCCGGGAACCTCGCCGAGAAGGCCGAGGAACTGGAAGGGCGGGCGGCGGACAAGCGCGAGCGCGCCGAGACGCTCGAAACCGAGGCCGACGACGCCGAGTCCGACCTCGAAACGCGCCGCGAGAAACTCGACCAGTTGAGCGACGACATCGCGGCCGAGAAGGCGGCGTTCGAGGACGCGCCCGTCGAGTTCGGGGACGCCGACGCGCACCTCGAAGACCGACGCGAGGCTCAGACCGACCTCCAGAGTCGCATCGAGGACGTGAAAGCCGACCTCAAGAGCGCCCGCGACAGCGTGTCCGAGGCCGAACAACTCCTCGACGAGGGCAAGTGTCCCGAGTGCGGCCAACCGGTGGAAGACTCCCCGCACGTCGATACGCTGGCCGAGGACCGCGAGCGCGTCGAGGAACTGGAGACCGAACTGGCGGACCTCCGCGAGGAGCGCGAGACCGTCGCCGACGAACTCGACGAGGCCGAGCGCCTGCGCGAGGCCGAGCGCGAGGTCGAGAATCTCCGGGACCGCCGCGAGAACTTCGAGCAGTTGGTCGCCGACAAGCGGGAGTCGGTCGCCGAGAAGCGCGAGGAGGCCGAAAACCTCCGCGAGGAGGCCGACGACCTCGACGCCGACGCCGCGGACAAGCGCGCGGACGCCGACGAACTCCGGGCGAAGGCCGAGGACCGCGAATCGAAGGCCGAGGAACTCGAAGCCGAGCGCGAGCAACTCGCGGCCAAACGGGAGCGATTGGAGGAGATTCGGTCGCTGCGCGACCGAATCGAGGACGCGGAGGACGACATCGAGCGCCACCGCGAGAAGCGCGCGAGTCTGGCGGAACAGAACGACCTCCGGCGCGAGCGCCTCGCCGAGAAGCGCGAGCGCCGGAGCGACCTCCGCGAGAGCTACGACGACCAGAAGGTCGAGTCGCCCGCGAGGACAAGCGCGAGGCCGAGGAGTATCTGGAGAAAGTCGAGGTCAAACTAGACCAACTCCGCGACCGGCGCGACGACCTCCAGAGCGAAATCGGCGGCATCGAGAGCGAAATCGAGGAACTCGAACACCTGCGCGACCGACGGGAGCGACTCGCCGAGCGCGTCGAGTCGCTGGAGTCGCTCCGCGACGAGACCGAGGAGCTACAGGAGATGTACGGCGACCTCCGGGCCGAACTCCGCCAGCGCAACGTGGACCAGTTGGAAGCGATGTTGAACGAGGTGTTCGACCTCGTGTACCAGAACGACTCGTACGCGCGCATCGAACTCGATGGCGAGTACGAACTCACCGTCTACCAGAAGGACGGCGAACCGCTCGACCCCGAGCAACTCTCCGGCGGCGAGCGCGCGCTGTTCAACCTCAGCCTCCGGTGCGCCATCTACCGACTGCTCTCGGAGGGCATCGAGGGGACGGCTCCGATGCCGCCGCTCATCCTCGACGAACCGACCGTCTTCCTCGACTCGGGTCACGTCGCCCAACTCGCGGAACTCGTCAACTCGATGCGCGAACTCGGCGTCGAGCAGATTGTGGTCGTGAGCCACGACGACGAACTCGTCGCGGCGGCCGACGACGTGGTGTGGGTCGAGAAGGACTCGGTGTCGAACCGCTCCACCGTCGAGCGTCGGGAGAGTCTGTTGGAAGCGGCGGACTGACGACGAAACTCGACGGCTGCCGGGAGGAGATTGACAGACTGACGACGGTGGTTTCTCCCTTCGAATCGAGAGGTGCCGAGAAATACTACGGGTCGCCTCTTTCGCCGGTGAGCAGTGCGAGACCCTCGTCCGCTCGGTCGGTCGTCCCGTAACCGCGCTCACCCAGCACGCGAGTCTCCTCGACGAGTCCGGCGGCGCGGAACTCCGTCAACAGACCGAGCAGGTCGCTCTCGCAGAGGTCGGTGGCGTCGAGCAGGTGGCGGACCGAGTGGGGGCCGCGCTCGCGCAGGTCCACGAGCAGGCCGAGCGCGCGTTCGTCCGGCGTCGCGGTCAGGACGCGACGGGCCGATTCCGGGACGGCGCGGGCCGCCGCCGCCAGCGCCGACTCGCCGGAGGCGGGTTCGAGTTCGTCGCTGTCGCGGTAGCTCTCTTCCCCTGTCTCGGGGTTCCGGACTTTACAGGCGTCGCTCGACTCCTTGAGGAGCAGGTAGACGGTCCCGGAATCGTCCCGGACGGTTCGCATGGCCGGTCGTTGGCGCGGCGCGCGGTTAGTCCTTCTGGAGTTCGGCGTCGTCGGACGTTTCGTCCGGAACCTCGCGCTCGGAGTCGTCTGCGTCGGTCGCCCCACCCTCGTCGTCGTCCGCGTCGGTCTCCCCGTCGGCGTCTCCGGACGTGTCGGTCGCCTTCCGATAACCGTACCACCCGCGGGCGAAGGCGAACGCGCCCACTGCGAATATCGCGCCGCCGAACTCCCACCGGCCCTCGAAGCCGACGAGCATGATACCGAGGCTCATCCCGAACAGCGCGACGTTGAACAGCAGCACGAGCGACCAGAACTCCTTTTTCACCTCGGTGGGTGCGTCCTCCTCCGACGGGACCGACACCTGCGGCGGGTCCGGAGCGAGACCCTCGGAGGGGTCGTCGGGGAGCAAGTCGGTTTCCGCCTCCGGCGGGTCCTCGGGCAGTAAGTCGGTGTCCGGCGGGTCGGTGTCGTCCGGCGTCGAGTCGTCGGGAGCCACTGTTCGACAGTCGAAACGGAACGAGGAAAAGCGCTTCGTCCCGCCGTCCTCAGAGTTGTTCGTTAAGTGTGAGCGGTTCGCCCGCCTTCAACCACGCCAACGGGTTGTCCGCGTCGTAGAATACGACCCCGTCCTCTGTCTGATATGACTCGACAGTCGCTTCCGCGTCGTCGGGTTCCGGAAGCGCCGCTTCCGCACGGTCCAGCTCGTCGCTCGGGTTGACGTGGTCGGACATAGGCGTCACCTCGTCCCATGGTATGCGTTAACACGTTATATGTCTTTGCATTCAGGAAACCGTTTCGTCGGTCGCGTGACTCGCCGCGGTCCGCCGAAAGCGAGGGTTTTTAGCCGAAAGCCCCAAACCCCGAATACATGAGCGATTCGGGGTCTACGACGACACTTACCGACTTCTCCGACGGTGGTGACGACGAGCGCGACGCCGAGGCCGAGGCACGCGCCGTCGCCGGAGGCGACCACCAGCGCGCCGACGCGGTGGTCGGGGACGACGACTGGCTTCCCGACCCTGAGGGCGAAGTCGAACTCTCGGTCGTGCAGGTCGATTACACCGTCGAAGGCTCTGGCGACGACGAGGAACCCGTCGTCCACGTCTTCGGTCGCACGGACGACCAGCGCTTAGAGCACGTCAAGGTCTACGACTTCGAGCCGTATTTCTACGCACCTGCGGAGAACGTCGACGACGAGCGGATTGCACAGTACGACGGGTTGGTCACCTACCGGGAGACCGACGAGCACGGCGACCTCTTCGAGTCCATTCGTGGCGAGCGCCTCGTCAAAATCATCGGTCGAACGCCGCGAGACGTCGGGCAGGTCCGTGACGAGTTCGACCACTACGAGGCCGACATCCTGTTCCCGAACCGCCTGCTCATCGACAAGGACATCAAGAGCGGCGTCAGGCTCCCCGAGCGACGCGACGACGACGGGGACATCCGCATCTCTCACGAGGAAATCGAACCCGTCGATGCGAACGTCACGCCGCGGGTGAACACCTTCGACATCGAGGTCGACGACCGGCAGGGCTTCCCCGAGGACGGCGAGGAGACCATCGTCTGTCTCACCTCTCACGACTCCTACCGCGACGAGTACGTCAACTGGCTCTACCAGTCCCCGGCAGGCGTCGACGGTCCCGCGGCACTGGCCGGGTACGACCCCATCGAGGACGACTTCGAGGCCGACGTCCGAGTGTTCGAAGAGGAAGAAGCGATGCTGGAGGCGTTCGTCGAGTACGTCGAGGAGACGGACCCGGACATCCTCACGGGCTGGAACTTCGCGGACTTCGACGCGCCGTACTTCCTCGACCGGATGGAACAGCTTCAGGGGTCCCACCACGACTACGACCTCGACATCGACCGCCTCTCGCGGGTGAACGAGGTCTGGCGCTCTGACTGGAACGGTCCCGACATCAAGGGACGGGTCGTCTTCGACCTGCTGCGGGCGTACAAGAGCAACCAGCGCACCGAACTGGAGTCGTACCGCCTCGACGCCGTCGGCGAGGTCGAACTCGGCGTCGGCAAGGAACGCTACAGCGGCGACATCGGCGACCTCTGGGAGGAGAACCCCGAGCGCCTGCTGGAGTACAACCTCCGGGACGTCGAACTCTGCGTGGAACTCGACCGCAAACAGGACATCGTCGCCTTCTTCGAGGAAGTGGCGTCGTTCGTCGGGTGCAAACTGGAGGACGCCCCGACGGCCGGGGACGCCGTGGACATGTACGTCCTCCACAAGGCCTACGGCGAGTTCGCGCTCCCGTCCAAGGGCACCGTCGAATCCGGCGAGGAGTTCGAGGGCGGTGCGGTCTTCGAACCCATCACGGGCGTCCGAGAGAACGTCTCGGTGCTGGACCTGAAGTCGCTGTATCCGATGTGCATGTGGACTGTCAACGCCTCGCCGGAGACCAAGGTCGACCCGGAGGAGTACGACGGCGAGACCTACCGCACGCCGACGGGCCAGCACTTCCGGACCGAGCCGGCCGGGATGATGCGGGAGATGATTGAGGAGTTGCTGGCCGAGCGCGAGGAGAAGAAACAGCTCCGCGACCAACACGAACCCGGCACGGAGGCCTACGAGCGCTACGACAACCAGCAGGCCTCCGTCAAGGTCGTGATGAACTCCCTGTACGGCGTGTCGGGGTGGGACCGCTTCCGCCTGTACGACAAGGACAACGCCGCGGCCGTCACGGCGACCGGGCGCGAGGTCATCAACTACACCGAGGAGACGGTCTCCGATTTCGGCTACGAGGTCATCTACGGTGACACCGACAGCGTCATGCTCGAAATCGGGCAGGACGTCGCCAAGGACGAAGCAATCGAGAACTCCTTCGAACTCGAAGAACGAATCAACGAGTCGTACGACAACTTCGCCCGCGAGAACCTCAACGCCGAGGAACACCGCTTCCAAATCGAGTTCGAGAAGCTCTACCGGCGGTTCTTCCAAGCGGGGACGAAGAAGCGCTACGCGGGCCACATCGTCTGGAAGGAGGGCAAGGACGTAGACGACATCGACATCACCGGCTTCGAGTACAAGCGCTCGGACATCGCGCCCATCACGAAGACGGTCCAGAAGCAGGTCATCGACATGATTGTCCACGGCGAGGATTTGGACGATGTGAAAGACTACGTCCACGACGTCATCGAGGACTACCAGAACGGGAACGTGAACCTCGACGACGTCGGCATCCCCGGCGGTATCGGGAAGCGACTCGACGACTACGACACCGACACCGCGCAGGTCCGCGGGGCGAAGTACGCCAACCTCATGCTCGGCACCAACTTCCAGCGCGGGAGTAAACCGAAGCGCCTCTACCTCGAAGGAGTCCACCCGGACTTCTGGCAGCGACTGGAGACTGAGGAGGGGTTCGACCCGAGCGGTAATTCGCGCGAAGACCGCCTCTATCGGGAGTTCAAGAAGGACCCCGACGTAATCTGCTTCGAGTTCGCCGACCAAGTGCCGCCGGAGTTCGAGGTCGATTGGGACAAGATGCTCGACAAGACGCTCCAAGGACCCATCGAGCGCATCCTCGAAGCGCTCGACATCTCGTGGGACGAAGTGAAGTCCGGCCAAGAACAGACCGGACTCGGCAGTTTCGTCTGACGAGAGGTCGGCGCCGACACCCCGTGTCGTCGTCTCGCGGGATAGTTTTTCACAATCCGAAAAGTTATTTTCCGACCTGCGAAACCATTTACGTGGGAATGCGAAAGCATTATGAGACGCACAGCCCTTTCTCCAAACGACTTAGGTGAACCTAACAATGGCAACGCTTGAACTCAAAAATCTACATGCAGAGGTCGTCGAAGCCGACGAGAAGATTCTCAACGGCGTCGACCTCGAGGTACAGTCCGGCGAGATTCACGCCCTGATGGGTCCCAACGGGAGCGGGAAGTCCACCACGGCGAAGGTAATCGCGGGCCACCCCGCCTACGAGGTGACCGAGGGCGAAGTCATCCTCCACCTCGACGACGAGGACGTCCCCGAGGACAAGCAGTCGTGGAACCTGCTCGACCTCGAACCGAACGAGCGCGCGGCGCTCGGCGTCTTCCTCGGCTTCCAGTACCCGGCCGAAATCGAAGGCGTCACGATGGTCAACTTCCTCCGACAGGCGCTCAACGCCAAACTCGAAGAGCGCGAGGAACTCTTCGAGGACGACGAGGAAGCCGAGGCCGAAGCGGAAGAGGAGGACGCTGGCTACGAGACCAGTCCGATGGAAGGTCCCGCCGACGAGGGCGAGGTCGACGTCGCGGAGTTCCAGCAGATTCTCTCGGAGAAGATGGACCTGCTCGACATGGACGAGAAGTTCGCCCACCGCTACCTCAACGCCGGATTCTCCGGCGGTGAGAAGAAGCAGAACGAGGTTCTGCAGGCCGCCATCCTCGAACCGTCCGTCGCGGTGCTGGACGAAATCGACTCCGGTCTCGACATCGACCGCCTGCAGGACGTCTCGAACGGCATCAACGCCCTGCGCGACGAACAGGGGACCGGCGTCCTCCAGATTACCCACTACCAGCGGATTCTCGACTACGTCGAACCCGACCACGTCCACGTCATGCTCGACGGCGAAATCGCCATGAGCGGTGGCGCGGAACTGGCCGAGAAGCTCGAAGACAAGGGGTACGACTGGGTCCGCGAAGAAGTGTACGAGGCTGCGTAAGGTGATAGCATGAGTTCCGAACAAGACCAACTGAAAGAGACAAACACGGAAGAGCGCTTCGCGTTCAAGAAAGAGGAGAGCGCGGCGGTCAAATCCGGGAAGGGGCTGACCGAGGAGGTCGTGAACCTCATCAGCGACGACAAGGACGAACCCGACTGGATGCGCGAGCGACGCCTCCGCGCGCTCGAACACTACCACAACATGCCCCTGCCCACCGACTGGCCCGGGCAACCCGACCTCACCCAACTCGACATCGAAGAAATCGTCCCCTACATCCGCCCCGACGTCGACAAACGCGAAGGTGCCGATAGCTGGGACGACCTGCCAGAGGACATCCAAGACACCTTCGAGAAACTCGGCATTCCCGAAGCCGAGCGCAAGGCCCTCTCCGGGGTCGGTGCGCAATACGAGTCGGAGGTCGTCTACCAGAACATGCAGGAGCAGTGGGAGGAGAAAGGCGTCGTGTTCTGCAACATGGACGAGGCGGTCCGCGAACACGAAGACCTCGTCAAAGAGCACTTCATGACCTCCTGCGTTCCCCCGAGCGACAACAAGTTCGCCGCGCTCCACGGCGCGGTGTGGTCCGGTGGGTCGTTCGTCTACGTCCCCGAGGACGTAACTGTGGAGATGCCCGTCCAGGCCTACTTCCGGATGAACTCGGAAGGGATGGGCCAGTTCGAGCACACTCTCATCATCGCCGAAGAGGGCTCGGAGGTCCACTACATCGAAGGCTGCAGTGCGCCCAAGTACGGCAGCCACAACCTCCACTCCGGCGGCGTCGAAGTCTTCGTCGGCGAAGACGCTCACGTCCAGTACAGCACCGTGCAGAACTGGTCGAAAAACACCTACAACCTCAACACTAAACGCGCCCTCGTCGAGAAGGGCGGCCGCATGGAGTGGGTCTCGGGCAGCATGGGGTCGAAAGCCACCATGCTCTACCCCTGCTCCATCCTCAAGGGCCGCGGCGCCTCCGCGAACCACATCTCCATCGCGTTCGCGGGCGAAGGCCAGAACATCGACACCGGCGCCAAAGTCTACCACAACGCCCCGCGGACGAATTCGACTATCGAATCCAAGTCCATCAGTAAGGACGGCGGCCGCACCAACTACCGCGGTCTCGTCCAGATTTCGGAGGGCGCGACCGACTCCAGCACTAGCGTCGAGTGCGACGCGCTGATGTTCGACAACGACTCGGTCTCCGACACCATGCCCTACATGGAAATCGACGAGTCGAAAGTCGACGTCGCCCACGAGGCCACCGTCGGCAAAATCGGCGACGAAGACGTCTTCTACCTCCAATCCCGAGGGCTGGACGACGACGACGCCAAGCAGATGATTGTCTCCGGCTTCATCGAACCCATCACCGAGGAACTGCCTATCGAGTACGCCGTGGAACTGAATCGTCTCATCGAACTCGAAATGGAGGGGAGTCTCGGATGACTGCGACGCAGGTACACGAGACCATCTCGGAGGAGACGGTCCGACAGATATCCGACGAACTCGGCGAACCCGACTGGCTGCTCGAGACGCGTCTCGAGGCGCTCGACGCGCTCTCGGACCTCGACATGCCCGACGTGATTCGGACGCCCGGCCGCAACTGGACCAACCTCCACGCGCTCGACTTCGAGGGCTTCGTGGACCCGCTCGACGCTGCGGAGGAGAAAGACCAAGTCGGTCCCGAGGACGCCGAAGTCCTGTCCATCGCCGAGGCGGTCGAGGAGCGCGAGGACCTCCTGCAGGAACACTTCGGGTCGGTCGTCGACCCGCAGGAGAACTACCTGACCGCGCTCTCGACAGCGCTGTTCAGCACGGGCACGGTCGTCTACGTCCCGAAGAACGTGGACGCCGAGGACGTGACCATCCGGACCACGCAGAACTCCCAGTCGCTGTTCAACTACACGCTGGTCGTCACCGAGCAGTCGAGTTCGGTGACGATTATGGAGCGACAGGACACCGGCGAGGACGTCGAGGGCGACCGCTACTACAGCGGCGTGGTGGAAGTCGCCGCGGGCGAGAACAGCCACGTCCAGTACGGGTCGCTGCAGGACCTCGACGAGCAGACGTACAACTACACGCTCAAGCGCGGTGAGGCCGCCGACTACGCCACGGTCAACTGGATTGAGGGCAACCTCGGCTCCCGTCTCACCAAGTCCTCCGTCGAGACCGAACTGAACGGCGAAGGCTCGGAGACCAAGACGGTCGGGGCCTTCTTCGGTCATGACGACCAGCACTTCGACATCGCGGCCCGCGTCTGGCACAACACGGCCCACACCACCGCGGACCTCGTGACCCGCGGCGTGCTCGACGACGACGCCCGCTCGGTGTACGAGGGCGTTCAGGACGTCGGCCGCGAGGCGTGGGACACCAACTCCTACCAGCGCGAGAACACGCTGATGCTCTCCGACGAGAGCGAGGCCGACGCGTCGCCGAAGCTCATCATCAACAACCACGATACCGAGGCCAGCCACTCGGCCACGGTCGGCCAAATCGACGAGGAGGACATGTTCTACATGACCTCCCGCGGACTCGACGACGAGTCCGCTCGGAACATGCTGGTCGAGGGCTTCTTCGTCCCCGTCCTCGAAGAAATCGAGGTCGAGGAACTCGCCGAGGACCTCCAGACCAAGGTCCGCGAACGGCTTCGGTAAGCCGATTCGGCCCTCGCTGTTTCGCCAGCGGTGTCGCTGGACGTTCGTTCTCTCGTTTTTTCGTCTCGCTGTCGAGTTTAATCACATCTGTTAAGTCCCCCAGCGCCCCAGTTAGGCACGATGACTGACGTATCGCCGTTCGAGCGCGGGTGGTCGACGTGAGCGTCGGCCAGCGCGTCTCGACCGACCATCAACTCGCCCGCCTGCTCCAAATCGCGATGGTACTGGAGGAGGTCGTGGAAGTTCGCGCGGCGCGTCACTACGAGACGCTCTCGCCCGAGGAGCGCGACGAAGACGTCGAGGAACTGCTCGACGAGGCCCGCGAGGAGTCCGCGGCCCACCGAAAGCAACTGGAATCGCTCATCGACCAGTTGGACGCCGAAGCGGTTCCGCTCGAAGAAATCGAGATGCTGGTGGAGGGTCACTACGCCCAGACGGGACCGGAAGATTTCGACGGTGTCCTCTACGACCAACTCCACGGCGAGGAGACCGCCTACAAGTTCTACGACGACCTCATCGAGGCCATCGAGGTCAGCGACACCGAGTTCACCCTCGACCGCGAGGAGTTGCTTACTACGTTGAAGGCGATTCGCGAGGAGGAGGCCGAAGGCGTCGAGGAAGTGACCCAAGTGATGGAGGCCCGAGAATGAACACGGCAGACCAGTATCTAAAGGCGATTTATCTCGTGCAGAAGATGGAGAACGGTCCCGCTTCGACCGGCAGACTCGCCGACCGACTCGACGTGAGTCCCGCGAGCGTCAACGAGATGATTGGCAAACTTCAGGAGCGCGGTCTCGCCGACCACGAGAAGTACAAGGGGGTCAGCCTCACCGACGAGGGAATCGAGCAGGCCCGCGAGGCGCTCCAGACCTACTGCATCATCGAGCGCTTCCTCCACAACGTCCTCGAAGTCGAGGAGTTCCCGAGCGAGGCGAAAGCCCTCGAGAGCGTCATCGACGAGACCGTCGCGGAGCGACTCGACACCATCATCGACCGCGAACCCCAGTGTCCGGACTGTTTCGACGCCGAAGCCGACATGTGCGCCGAACTGGTCCGCGAAGGCGAAGCGGACTAATCTGTGGGTCCTTCTCGGTGGCTTTCTATTGCGATACGTTCAAGTGCGTCTTGCGATTATGTGGAAACGAAGTCCCGTGGTGGTGAGAGAATCCGGAGGATTCTCGACGCTCACGGGACGAGCGAACGACGTGAGCGAAGTCCCGTGGTGTAGTGGCCAATCATATGGGCCTTTGGACGTGGTGAGTTACGAGTCGCTACGGAAGATAGCCCATGACGGCGGTTCGAATCCGCCCGGGACTATTCTACTGCGAGCAAACGTGTGAACGACAGGTATTCCTCGTAACTACTCCACATCGTCGCGTCTGACGCTCACGACGAACCAGCAATCAGTGACGTCATCGACACACCCCCATCGCTACTGACTCAGGACAACCGGTCCGCGAGGTCGTGGAAGTCCTCCACGACGATGTCCGGGTCCGGACCTAACTCCTCGTGAGGAGCGTTCTCCTCCGGGCGCGAGAGCCACGCCGTGCGCATTCCGGCGTGTTTCGCTCCCCAAACGTCGCGCATGCTCCCGCCGGAGACGTGGAGTATTCTGTCGATTGGCGTTCCGACTCGCTCGGCGGCGTGGCGGTAGATAGCCGAGTCAGGTTTGTACACCTCGATTTCGTCGGCGCTTATGGTGTCGGTGACGATACCATCTAGGTCTGCGGTCTCGACGAGGTGGTCGAGCATCTCCGGATTCCCGTTCGAGAGGACGTACACCTCGTACCCTAAATCCGTGACGCGGTCGATTCCGTCGGTCACGTCTTCGAAGACGGTGAGTCGGTCCTCGTAGACCGTGCGTCGAATCCGGTCGCGGACGTCCGCAGAGACGTCGTACCCGTTCGCTTCGAGGGCGTATCGCAGTCCCTGCCCGACGAGTTCCCAGAACGGTCGATACTCGTCGATGTCGTTCGCGACCATCGAGTAGTTGATGTACTGCGACCGCCAGCGTTGGGACACCGTCTCGGCGTCGTCCATCCCGTCGACGTGTTCCTCTAGCGCTTCTATCTGGGAACCGACGTCCACGAGTGTGGTGTACGAATCGACCGTGACTGTCGTGACTGCTTCGGAGTCCATGTCGTAATCGCGCACCGCAAACGTCCATAATTGTTTGTCACTGTCGGAGTGACAGAGTTGCCGATAGAACCGCAACTCGTGCTCCCACCGCGTTCTCCAAGCACTCGGTTCCGAGGCGGAGAGGGAGTGTTCTCACGTTCAGTTCGTTGGCGCACCATCTGCAGTTACCTATTTCACGCCCAACGTTGACTAGTAGCATCCTATGTCCCTCCCCGTCGAACTCGCCGTCGGCGTCGTCCTGCTCGCGTGGGGGTTCGCGGACTACCTGTTTCCACAGACCGTCCTCCGCACGCAATCGAACCTCCTCAACGTCCCGCCCGAACCGGAGGAGTCGCTCGCCCGGCACAAACGGCGAGTCGGACTCGTCTGCATCCTCGCAGGTCTGCTAGCCGTCGTCGCGGCGGTCGGATGAGGGTGCTTACCGCGTTACAAACACTCTTTACACCCCACTTATATTCCCTCTATTCAAGGAGAAAATTATAAAGCGTCGTCAGGCGATACATAACAAAGCCACTACGCACTGTGGTTTCGCACGCATGGTCCCCACTCGTCTGCATCGCGCCGCCGACCGCCCGCCAACCGGAGAACGATGGAACTGACGTGGCTGGTAGCCTCGTCGATACTCCTCGTCAGCGTCGGGTACGGCTTCCTCAGGCGCGCTCGGCGAACCCGGGTCGTCTGCTGGACCCGACTCGGCGCGTCGCTGTTCGCTCTCGCCACGCGCGACCTGTTCCAGTCGCGCGAGCGGGGTCGGCCCGCCGCGTCGCCGGTCGGCGAGTCGGCGACGCGCGCCGAACGAACCCGCACCGAGCGAGCGCAGACCGACGACGAGCGACGGACCCCGCTCTTCGTCCGACTCCGTCGGCGAGTCGCCGGATGGCTCAACTGAACCGGGGATACCGCTGGAATCCGACACGAGCGACTCGACCGGCGTCCGTTTCCGCCAGCGGACCGATTAAGCGTCTCGAACGCCTTTGGCCGACCGTGACCGAGCAACGCTACCTCCCCGACGCCGACGACGTGACCGAGTTCGAGGCCACCGCGACCGAGGCGACCGACGACTACGTCGTCCTCGACGGGACGTACTTCTACCCGGAGGGCGGCGGCCAACCGGCCGACCGCGGCGAACTGTCTTGGGACGGCGGCAGCGCCGCGGTGACGAAGGTGCGGAAGAACCACGGCGACGTTCGCCACTACGTCGAGGACGTGGAAGGCGACCTGCCCGACTCTGGCGACCGAGTGCGGGGCGAAATCGACGCCGAGCGCCGCGAGGCCCACCGCCGGATGCACACCGCCCAGCACGTCGTCTCGCGCGTGGTCCTCGACGAGTACGGCGCGGCCACCGCCGGCAATCAGGTCCACGCCGACCGCTCGCGCATCGACTTCGAACCCGCGGAGTTCTCCGCGGCGGACGTGGAGCGAATCGAGCGCCTGTCAAACGAGGCCATCGAGCGTGACCTCGAAGTAACCAAGGCCGAGCGCCCGCGCGAGGAGGTCGAGGAGCGCACGGAGGAGGGTCGCGCACTGCTCGACCTCATTCCCGACCACGTGGACCCGCTCCGGGTGGTCGAAATCGAGGGCTTCGACTACTGCCCCTGCGGCGGGACCCACGTCGATAGCCTCGGCGACCTCGGCCGCGTCGAGATAACGAACCGGGAGTCGAAGGGCGAGGCGACCGAGCGCATCGAGTACGAACTGCGGAGGACGTAGCGAGGCCCGAATCACGTCTCGACGTATCGTGGAAAAAATACGACGAGGAGGTGATGGCCGGTCGCACGAACGGCGGGAGATTCCGGACGACGCCCCAAAAAACGCGTCTTCGGTTCGGAGTCCCATCGTCGTAAGCCTAAAGAGTCAATCATTCGTTTATACGAGTAAGAATGAGTACGGACATCTGCGAATCGAGGTGGTTCTGTGGGCGTCGAAATTAAGGAGTCGCCCGTCACGGACAGCGAATTCGAGGAGATGGAGGACTTCGTGTACGAGTATCTCGTCGCCAGCGTCGAGAACGAGGACGGCGGCGGCCGGATGCGGTGGTACCCGTGGCACTCCGCGGAGTACCGGTTCAACCACATCCTCAACGTCGTGGACCTCGCGGGCACCATCGCCGAGAAGGAGGGCGCGAACGTGGACGTGGCGCGCGTCGCGGCGCTGTTCCACGACATCGCCAAACTCGACGCCGACCAAGACGTTCACGCCGAGGAGGGCGCGCGCATCGCCCGGAAGTACCTCGAAACGCACGGCGACTTCCCGGAATCGTTCATCGAGGAGGTCTGCAAAGCGGTCGAGAACCACTCGTATCAGGGCGACCTGACCGACCTGCCGAAGGAGACCCAGTGTCTCATCGAGGCCGACCTGCTCGACAAGGTGGGCGCGAACGGCACCGCGCTGATGCTCCTGCGGATGGGCTACGAGGCCCGCACCCACATGGACGCCGCGGAGATGGTCGACAGAGTGATGGAGCGCGGGAAGGACGCCACCAAGCGGGTCCAGACCGAGACCGCGGAGGGAATCGCACACAGGCGTCTGAAGCGCGTCAAGTGGTTCCGAGAGTGGCTCGAAGAGGAGGTGCCGGAGATGGACTGCGAGGAGTCGCCCGACCGCCGGACGCAACGACGACCGTAACGAGGCCGCGTTCGGGTCCAGAATCGGCCGCTTTTCGCCGCCCGAGCAGTGGCTTCCGTCGCGACGAATGGACGGGGAAATCACCGCAGTAGTACTTCGAACGTAACTGTTCGGCACTTACCGCGACACGGCTAGCTACTCCTCGAGCGACACGGCTAGCTACAGCGCGAACGACACGGCTAGCTACTGCTTGAACAGAGGAGTCCGGCACCGTCACTGCACCGCGACACCGCGACCGGCACTGCGACCGCACAACACCCACCACGACACCACAGCACCACCGCGACCGCACGGCACCGCCACCGCGCCCCGTTCCTCCCCGCTTGCACGCTCGGTAGCGCCCGCACCGCGACGCGCTGCCGAGCGAGCGGCGCGTCCCGTGGACTGTGACGATTCACGAAACGGGGGACGGCGAGAATCACGAAACGGGGGACAGCGACGGTCCGCGAAATTGGGAAACAGCGGGGACGCACGAGATGGGCGTGGTGCAGTGCGGTGAGGTGGTTCAATCGGTCTCGGCTACGCCAGCATCCCGCCGGCCTTCGAGAGGAACGAGAGACCCGCGAGCGCGAGGACCACCGCGCTGAGGTAAGCGACGGCGGGCGCGAACGCGTCCACGCGTCGCCCGACCGTCACCAGCGCGGCAGGGAATCCCGTAATCCAGAGTGCGATGCCGCCGAAGAAGCCGACCACGATGACCGGGCTTCCCGTCGATATCGTCAGACCGCCGAGCGCGTCGAGCGCGAACGTGCCGGGGTCGAGCAGGCCCACGCCCGCCGTGAGCCACCAGAGAATCTGGTAGGGGTTGGTCAGCGCCAGCACGAACGCCTTCCGGAAGCCCTTGCTGTCGCCCCCGGTCGCCGCGCCGCCGTCCGCGGCGGCGTCGCCGCCGAACGCCGCGCTGGCGTCGGCGACCGTCCCGTACGCGAAGTACAGCATCAGCAGGCCGCCGACGCCGAACAGCACGCTCTGGACCACCGGAACGTCGCGTACTACCGTAACGACACCTAGCAGCGCGAGAACGAAGAAGCAGGCGTCGGCCGACATCGCGCCGAGACCGGCGCGGAACCCCGACCCCCATCCCCGGAGGACGCTCTCCTCGGCGATGATGGCGTTCATGGGGCCGGGCGGGGCCGCCAGCGAGAGTCCGAGCGCGACCCCCGCCAGCGCCGACGCGACTGCTTGAAACATCGCTCGAAGGTAGGGACCCCGGCCGAGAAAAAACTGTCTCTCCGTGGAGAACTCGGGCCGAGTCGCTCTCGGAGACCGCCGTGGGCCGAGTCGCCACCGCGCGTTCCTCAGGGTTTGAGGCCCTGCGCGTCCCCGCTGGATTCGTTCCCGGCGTCGTCGGTGTCGATTTCGTCGCGCTCGTCCGCGGGCCGCACCCGGATGGAGCGCGCGACGTTCTCTGGGAGGCTCTGTTCGCGCTCGTCGCCGTCCCCGACTCGGACCGTCACCATCCCGAACGGCGCGACGTCCAGCACGTCGAGTTCGGTCCCGGGCGCGATGCCCGCGTCCGCGAGGTAGCGCAGTTCCTCCTCGTCGCGGTCGCTGACCCGGGCGACCACGAGTCGGTCGCCGGAGTCGTGGTCCGAGAGCGGCGTGGTGTCGTCCGTTTCGAGCGGTGCGAGGTCGGCGCTCGGGATGGGGTCGCCGTGGGGGTCCACCTCGGGGTCGCCCAGCGCGTCGGCGACCCGCTGTTCGAACTCCTCGCTGATGTGGTGTTCGAGGGTGTCGGCCTCCTCGTGGACCTCGCTCCACGAGTAGTCGAGGTGTTCGGTCAGGTACGACTCTAGCAGGCGGTGGTGACGGAGCACTTCGAGCGCCACCGTCTCCCCCTCCGCGGTGAGTTCGACCCCCTTGTACTTCTCGCGCTCGACCAGCCCTCTGTCTTCGAGTTTCTCCACCATGCTCGTGACCGTCGGCGGCGTCACGTCGAGGTAGTCGGCGATGGCCGAGGTCGAGACCGGCCCGCCGTCCTCCTTCTGGAGGGCGTATATCGATTTCAGGTAGTCTTCCATCACGTCGCTCAACATTTCCCGTCCGGATTTAGCCGCGTCTAAAACTTATATTTGTCCCGTCCCGGCCGAGGCTCCGAGGGAGTCGCCGGTACGGCGTGACTACGCCGAGTTAGCGCGGGAAAACGCCGTCTCGGCGGCGCGAGTAGACGGCGTATAACTAACCGACGGGACGCGGTTTTACGGGACATGTCGCACATCGAGACGCGTATCGGGTGTCCGAACTGCGACGGGCGGGCCGTCGAAGTCGCCACAGACGGCGGCGAACCCGACCCGGCGTTCCGAGACCCCGACCGACTCACGGGGACGACAGTGGACTGTAGCAACTGCGGCGACGAGTTCGAAGTGTACTACTACTGACCCCCGATTTCGAGCCAGTCCCCCTGTTCGATACGGTCCGGTGCCGCCCAGCGGAGTTCAGTTCTTCCCAGTCCGACTCGATTCGACCGAGTGCCGGTCGGTCCGACCCGGTACACTCGGTTCGATTCGATACTTCCGGTCGCTTCTCCGGCCTCGCTTACGAACGAGTAGCCCCGGCGTATCCACGGGTAAACCGCCTGTACTCCCGGGTAGACGGCGTATAGTAATGGCCGGGTGCCACGTAGCGGCGGACACGATGTCAGAGACCGAGACGAGCGAACGAATCACCGCTCACTTCCACGACGGGAACCTCGAACTCCGGTCGAAGGAGTCGCCCGACGCGTGGATAATCGCCGAAGAACCGGTCAGCGTCGAACGGTAGCGAAATCTCCGAACTGTCCGCGTGTCCTCGCCGACGAGTCGGGGCACCGACCCGGGCAATCGAACGCACAGACTCGATACCACAATAGCGAGCCAGTAACCCTATTGAAACGAGCGTCTTCGAATCGGTGTGAATCTGGGGAAATACGCGAACCGACGCGACGTGCTTCGAACCGTCGGCGGACTCGGAGGGACTGCACTGGTCGGCGGCGTCGCCGCGGCACAAGACGGCGGGACGACCACTCCCGGCGGCGGAGGGACGACGACGGAGGGCGGCGACCAGACGACGACCGAGACCAACGGGCGGGCGACCGACCGGCCGCTGGTCGTCACCTGTCGCCTCGACGACTCCGTCGCGCTACTGAATCAGGAGACCAAGGAGATATTCGCCGAGATACCCGTCGGGAAGGAACCGCTGTACTGTGCGGTCTCGACCGACGGCGAACTCGCCTACGCTCCGAACACCGCGTCCGCCGACGTCTCGGTGGTGAACGTCGAGCAGCGGGAGGAGGTGAAGCGAATCCCGCTCGACGCCGCGCCGCGCGGCGTCAACGTCCACCCGGAGAACGACGACGCGTTCGTCGAGGTGGCGGGCGCGAATCAGGTTGCGGTAATCGACAGCGAGAACCTGGAGGTGCGCGAGACCATCGACGTCGGGAAAGCGCCGCACAACATCGTCTTCGACGCGGAGGCCGGGTTCGCGTACGTCACGAATCAGGGAGGGAACAGTCTGGGGTTCATCGACCTCCAGTCGCTGGAGATGGTAGACCAGGTTCCGGTCGCCAAAGCGCCGCACAACCTCCACGTGGACCGGGAGCGCAACGTCGTCTACACCGCCAACGCGCTCTCGAACGACGTGGGGATAATCGACGTGGAACAGCGCGAACTGCTGAAGAAGCGGCCGCTGACAGACCAGAACGCCGACATCCACGCGACGCAGAACGGCGAGAAGATATTCGTCGCCGGAGTCCAGTCCGACGCGGTGACGGTCTACCGGGCGCCCGACGACCCCGCCGAAGGCGAGTACCGGGTCGCCGACATCGTCACGGTCGAGGACCAAGACGAGATACGACCCCCGCTCCCCGAGCGCGACTTCGTGCCGCCGGGTCTCGGCCCGCACGGCTGTTTCGTCTCGCCCTACCGCAACGAGGTCTACGTCACCATCACCGGGCGCGACCAGTTGGTCGTCATCGACACCGAGACCCACGAGATAACAGACCGGGTCTCGACGCCGACGTACCCGTTCTTCTCGGACGTGCAGTACGACTCAGGGAACTGAGGCCGACTACTATCCTCGCGCGTTCCCGTTCAGACGCCCTTGCTCATCAGGTGACTGCGGAGGACGTCGTCGTCCTTGTTGCCCGCGCCGGTGTTGAGCAGAACGACGGTGTCGTCCTCGTCGAACTCCCCGCGTCGGGCGAGTTCCCACGCCCCGCTGGCGGCCGCGGCGCAGGTCGCGCCCATCTCAAGCCCCTCGTGCTGGGCCACCGTGACGGCGCTGTCCAGAATGTCGTCGTCGGACGTTGCGACCGCGCCCCCGTCGCTCTCGCGGAGGGCGTCGAGAATCAGGGGACTCGCGCCGGGGTCGGGAATCTCGATGCCGCCGCAGATGGTGTCGGGCGTCTCCCAGACGTCGTGGACCTCCTTACCTTCGTCGAACGCCTCGACGATGGGCGCGCAACCCGACGACTGGGCCGCGTACATCGCCGGAATCTCGTCGGTCAGGCCCAACTCTCGGAGTTCCTTCGCGCCCTTGTGCATCCCGACCAGACCGACGCCGCCTCCGGTCGGGTAGACCACGGCGTCCGGGACCTCCCAGTCGTTCTGCTCGACGATTTCGTAGAGCATCGTCTTCTTGCCCTCGTGGCGGTAGGGCGTCTCGAACGTCTTCACCGAGTACCAGTCGTCGTGGTCGGCCATCGCGTCGGCGTAGGCGTCGGCGGCGTCGCCGATGCGCCCCTCCACGATGGTCATGTCGCCGCCGTGGACGTTGACCATCGCCTTGTTGGTGAATCCGGCCCGCGACGGTAGGAAGACGTGGGAGTCGAGTCCGGCGCGGGCGGCGTAGGCCGACGCGGCCTGTCCGGCGTTGCCCGCGGAGTTGAGCGCCACGTCGGTGGCGCCGTGCTGGACGGCCGCCGTAATCGCGGCGGTCTGGCCGCGGTCCTTGAACGTCCCGGTCGGATTGCGGCCCTCGTCTTTGAACAGAACGCGGCCGACGCCCAGTTCGTCGGCGAGCGTCGGGCACTCCACGAGTTGGGTCGCGCCCTCGTCCATCGTCACCGCGGCCGACTGCGGGAACGGGAGGAGTTCCTCGTAGCGCCACATCGACTCGAACGAGCGGGAGTCGAGGTCCTCGCGCGTCAGGTCGATGGCCTCGTAGTCGTAGTCGGGGTCCAGAATCCCGTCGCAGTCGGGACAGCGGTGGGTGGTCTCCTCGGCGTCGAACGTCTCGCCGCAATCGACACACGTCAGGCCGACGAACGCGTCGGTAGTCTCCATGGGCGGCAGTTCGGAGTCGAGCGACAAATCCCTACTCCTTTCGGCCTCGGTCGCACCCGACGCCGGGACTCGGGGAGTCGCCTCGGTCGCGACGCCGAGCGAGCGCTCCGACGACGCTACTCGCCGAACGGCGTCCTCGCCCGGGCACCGCAGTCCGGACAGACAACGGCCGTCTCGGCGTTCGCGCTCGGCGGGTCCGGCTCCGCGCCGTCGGACGACGCGAGCGTGACCCGCATCTCGCGGCCGCAGTCCGGACAGCCCTCGGGGACGTTCTCGGCGCCGCAGTCCGGACAGACGAGACTCGTTCCGGTCTCGTCCCACGTCGGTCGCAGTTCGCCGTGGCCGCACTCCGGACACGCGAGCGGAACGCGCACGTCCTCGCCGTCGCGCGGTGCCCCGATAGCGAGGGCCACGAGGTCGTCGCCGTCCGAGTCAGCCTCGGAGACGGCGTTCCTGCCCGACTGGTACTCCCCGGGAGCGAACCTGACGGCTTCGCCCTCCGCGACCGTGACCTCACCGGCCTCCTCGCGTTCCGGTCCCAGCGTCTCGAAGGTCGCTTCGCCGTCGAGGACGAGGAAAATCTCTTCCTGGTCGGCGTGGGCGTGGAGTCCGCCGGGGAACCCGTCTCCGGGAGCGACTCGGTAGCGATTGACCGCCACGTCGGTCGCGCCGAGCGGTTCGGTCAACCCGCGGCGCTCGGCGTCGTCTCCGAACGCCCTCGCCTCCACCGCGTCGATGGCGACTCGCTCCATGCTCGCCGGTTCGGTCGGCGGGGGCAAATCGTTTCGGTCGCGCGAACCGAGCGACCGGTCGTCTCGGAATAGATGTCGAAGAATGGTCTCGGTATCCTGCGGCGGACCGTCCCTCCGGCGGGGACGCTACCCGACCCGGAAGCGCCGTGGTCGTCCGGGAGAACTCCTGCTCACCACTCCTCGCGCGGCGGAAGTTCCTCGCCACAGCGCCGGCAGTACTGCATCGGTGCGTTCGATGCGCGCTCCTCGCTGTCGACGGTGGCTTTCCGGCCGCAGTTCTGGCATTCTATCTTCGTCATCGTTCGGACTCCTGTCGTCGGCGTCGGCCCGACGGCGAGTGAAGAACGTCGAACGATACGACGCCGAGTATGATAAACCTAGCCACGGTATCGCGGCGACAAACCGAGTCCCGCTCAGGTCGGTCATCACACCGAGAAGTTATGCGACGCACTGCGACGAAGTATGTTCAGAACTTCACTCGTCCGGAATCACAACCCCCTCGAAACGTTCACTCTAACTACATTATCGCAGTAGTGACACCCTCAGTCGGCCGAGACGATGGCGGGTTCGAGTTCGGCCACCGCGGCGACCACCTCCCTGCGCTCGGACTCCGGTACGTCGAAGGCCGCGAGAGACTCGTCGAGGTGGGTGGCGATTATCTCGAAGTCCCGCCCGTCGATGTCGAGGTGGGCGTGGGCCGTCGAGAGGTTCGCTCCGTCGTACTCGACCGGTCCGCCCGTCACGGACGCGAGAAACTGAGTCTGGTGTGCCCGAAGCGCCGACACGTCGGTGTCGTCGAAGAAGTGCTCGACGCGCTGGTCGTCGAGGACGCGGTCGTAGAACTCCTCGACGACGGCCGAGATGGCGTCTCGGCCACCGAGGCGCTCGTAGAGGGTCTCGGACATGTGTACACCAACACAAATATTCAGGGTGCTTAAATTTATTGGCCGAGAATCGCTATTTCACCTAACTGAATAACCAGATAAAGCGTCAGGTCTAACGAACTATCGGATTTCTTGGTATCCTGCCGGGGAATAGTATTTTATACTTCGCACGGAAGCGCATAAATGATGAGTAACACGCCATGAAGACCGGGATTCTCATCGTGGACGACTCGGAGTTCATGCGACAGCGAGTGAAGAGCGCGCTCGCGGACGACGAGTATCGAATCGTCGCCGAGGCGCCGAACGGCGCGTGGGCGATTCAGAAGTACAAGGAGAACGCCGAGGACATCGACCTCATCTTGATGGACATCGTAATGCGGAAGGCCAACGGCCTGAAGGCCACGGCCGCCATCAAGAAACTCGACGACGACGTTCGGGTCGTCATGTGTACCAGCGTGGGCCAGCGACAGAAGATACAGTTGGCCGCGCGGGCCGGTGCCGACGCGTACATCACGAAACCCTTCGAGGACGAGGAACTCACCGACGCCATCGACGGGGTGGTCGTCTGATGGGCGGGGAGAGACCCGAACGCCCGAACCAGCGCCTTCGACGCGGGACCTCGCGGAGGTGCAGGGATGGCCCCGACTGACGACGCCTTCTTTCGGGAAGCCAAGTCCCAGATTCGCGCGCTGAACGACGGCCTGCTCGCCGTCGAGGGCGACGACGGTGACGCGGCCGTCGCCGAACTGTTCCGCGTCGCCCACTCGCTCAAGGGGTCGTGTCGGACGCACGGACTCGACGAGGCGGGCGAACTCGCCCACGCCGTCGAGGACGTCCTCGACGCGATTCGGAGCGGCGAGGTCGCTCCGACGCCGACCCTCGTAGACGAGGCGCTCGGGACGGTGGACCTGCTCGAAGCGACGGTCCGCGCCGCCGCGGTGGGCGAGGAGCGACCGGGCAGCGTCGAGGCGACGCTCGAATCGCTCCGGGCCGCACTCGACGAGGCGCGCGCCGAGACCGACGACACGGACGCGACGCTCGGGTCCGCGGTGTCGCCGCCCTCCGCCGCCGACGAATGGGACCCCGCAGACGACGACCTGAGCGACGACGTGGTTGCGGCGCTCGAAGACACGACCGAGTTCGACGACCTCGACGCGCTCCTCGACGAGATGGACGACCCGGAGGGCGAGGAGGAACTCGACGGGTGGGGACTCCTCGACGATGGCGACGCCGACGCGGGTGCGCCGGGGGCCGACGCCGCGGCGGTCGCCGAAGACACCTCCGCTACCGAAGACTCCCCGAACGACGCGGGGTCAACGAGGGACGACTTCGCCGACGCGGCCGAATCGACCACCCAACCGAGGAGGGCCGAGACGCCCGACGAACCGTCCGCGTTCTTCGAGGAGACCAAATCCCGGATAGACGACGAGGAGAGCATTGACACCCTGCAGGAGGACATCGACGCGGTCGAGTTCGGCGAGTTCGACGACGAGGACAGTTACACCATCGAGGAACTGATGGACCTCGACCCCGACGAGGGGGCGGCGGACGACCGACCCGAGTCGGAGACGCCGGACGCGGGCGTCGAATCCCCAGAAACGTCGGACGCCGGCGAGATTCCGAGCGCGGACGAAATGGTGGACGCCGAACCGGCAATCGAGCAACCCGCGGACGGTGACGACTCGCTGGATGTCTCGGCCGACCTGCTCGGTTCGGGAGTCGCAGAATCGAACGCGGACGGTGAGGCGTCTGCCGAGGAGTCGTCGGACGCCGCGGACTCGGTCGGCGACCCCCTCGGTCTCGCGGACGCCGACCCGTCGCCGGACGACCCGAGCGATTCGGCCGACGCGTCCGGCGGGGCCGACGACACCGACGAGTCGCCGGAACTCCCCGAGAGCGGCGCGACCAACACGTTCGTCTTCGGGGCGGAGTCCGCGGACGACGGAGCCGACGACGAACCGACCTCGGCCGTCGAGTCCGAATCTGACGCGACGGCGAGCGCAGATTCCGGAGTCGATTCGACGCCGGAGGCGGACGACGAACGACCGATACGGTCGAAGTGGATTCTGTCGGCTCGCCCGAACCCGCAGACGCGTCCGAGTCCGTGGATGCGGACGCGCCCGCCTCTGCCGACGCGCCCGACCGAGCGGACGCGTCTGCGGGTGCGGACTCGGTCGCGGACGCCGCCGAACCGGGCGATGCAGAACCCTCCGACCCCGTGGAATCGGCCGACCACCCGGACGCGCCCGATTCCACGGACACGCCGGAGTCTGCGGACGTATCGCAGTCGGCTGATTCACCTGACTCTGCGGACGAATCGGAGTCCGGGGACGCGACCGACGAGGCGGCCGACGCCGCGGCGGTCCCGGAGGGCGCCGATTCGGTTCCCGACGCCGACTCGGTTCCGGACCCCGACTCGCTCCCTGACGCAGAATCCGTTCCGGACGCCGATTCACTTCCAGACCCCGATTCCGTTCCGGACGCCGACTCCCTCCCAGAACCCGACTCCCTCTCGGACGCGGATTCGCTTCCGGACGCCGAGTCGGTCCCCGACGCCGACTCGATGCCCGAGACCGACCTCGGCGTGGACCTGTCGGACGACTTCGACGCGGACCTCGGGGACGAGGCGTCCGGGGGACTCGGCGGCGACGACGCGGCCGGGACCGAGATGGACGTCTCCGTGGACGACGAGATGGCCGAGTTCGAGTCGCGGTTCGGCGACCTGCTCGGCACCGGGCCGGGGGCCGACGACGGCGACGACGAGGGCGCGGTGTTCCGGTCGGCGGTGGCCACCATCGAGGAGAGCAGACTCGACGCCGACGAGTTCCCGACCGCTGGCGGCGACCGACCGGACGACGCCCGCGAGTTCGACCGCCTGCAGGCGATGACCGTGGACGTGGACACCGCGGACAAACTGCTCGACGTCGCCGAGGAACTGTCGCTGTCGCACCTCCGACTCGACGAGGCGGTCGGTCCCGACACCGACGAGGCCATCCGCGAGGAGGTCTCGAACCTGCTCCGGGTCGTCACCGACTACCGCCGGACGGTCATGGACGTGCGCCTGATGCCCCTCGAAACCGCCATCGACGCGATTCCCCGGACCGTCCGGGACGTGGCGCGCTCGCAGGGCAAGGAGGTCGAACTCGTCGTGAGCGACGCCGACGTGGAACTCGACCGCTCCATCGTGGACCGACTCAGGGACCCGCTGGTCCACCTCGCGCGCAACGCCGTGGACCACGGCATCGAGTCGCCCGAGGAGCGCGAGGCGGTCGGCAAGGCCCCGGAGGGCACCGTCGCCATCTCGGCCGAGCGAGTCGGCGACGAGGTGGTCGTGGAACTCTCGGACGACGGCCGGGGCGTCAACGCGCAAGCGGTCCGGGAGCGCGCCGTCGAGAACGGCGTCGTCACGCCCGCGGAGGCCGAGCAGTTGAGCGACGACGAGACCTACGACCTGCTCTTCGAACCCGGCTTCACCACCAGCGAGGAGGTGACCGACGTGAGCGGGCGGGGCGTGGGCATGGACGTGGTGAACCGGACGGTGGCCGACCTCAACGGCAGCGTGACGGTGGAGAGCGACCCCGGCGTCGGGACGACGGTGCGACTGCGGGTCCCGGTGTCCATCGCGCTGACCGAGGTGCTGTTCGTGGAGGCGGCCGACCAGACGTTCGGCGTCCCGATGGCCGCGGTCGAACAGATTACCGCCGCGCCGCCGGTCGAGGAGGTCGAGGGGCGCGAGGTCGTCAGGCGCTCGAACCTCGACCTCGTGGGCGGTCTGCCCGAGGGCGTCGAGGCCGACGACGCCTACCCCTTCGTGCGACTGGCGTCGGCGCTGGACCTCGACGCGACGCGGACCGGCCGACCGACGACAGCCAGATAATCTGGATTCGGGGCGAGACCGGGCGACTCGCGGTGCGGTGCGACCGCGTGGTCGCGTCCCAAGAGGTCGTGGTCCGGCCCTACGGCGACCTGCTCCGAGACGTGCCCGGCGTCAGCGGCGCGACGACGCTCGGCGACGGCGAGGCGGTCAACGTACTGGACGTGGCAACCCTATGAAACTCGACGTAGACACTCTCGGCACGTTCTACGAGATGGCCCGAGAGGGGGCCGGACTCGCGGCGAATCGGCTGAGTTCGATGACCGACATCCCGGCGCGCGTGGACGTGACCCACCTCAACTTCACGCGGGACGCCTCCATCGCCCGCGAGTTGACCGACACCGAGTGGGTCGGCATCCGGGTCCGCCTCTCCGACGGGTTCGGCGGCACCTCGGTCCTGCTGTTCGACCGGGAGAGCGCCGAGACCATCGCGGCGGCGGTCATCGACGACATCCCGACCGTCGAGGACGGGACGCTCCACGACAGCACGGTGACCGAAATCGCCCAGATAATGAACAACGGGTTCGTGGACGGGTGGGCCAACGTGCTGGACACCAACATCGACGTCTCCGCGCCGACGTACGTCTCGGCCGACACCCCCGACGAGTTCCTCGCGGACTCGGCGCTCTCGCTCGCCGACGAACAATCGCCGGAAGACGAGGGGTCCGTCGGCGTGCCGGCGACGAGTTGGCGGTGCTGTTCCGCAACAACCTCGAAGCGGTGGGTGAGCGACTCACCTTCAGACACTACCTCGTTCCCGACACCGACACGGTCCAGCGCCTGTTCCGGGCGCGGAGCGAGGAGCGCGCCATCGAGTTCAAGAAACTGGTCGGGTTCGACCGCATCGCCCAGCGCGGGGCGACGCAGGTGGCGAACAACCTGACCCAGATGACCGACATCGAGATGGACGTGGACATCCGGCGCATCAACTTCATCTCGCTCGACGCTATTCCCAGCGAGGTCTCGACCGAGCGCATGATAGGCGTGGCGTTCAGTTTCGCCGGGATGCCCAGCGGCTACCTCCTGTTCCTGTTCGACGAGGAGTCGGCGGAGACGCTGGTGAGTCGGAGCGTCGAGACCCACACCGCGGCGGGTCTCGGGGAGTTCGAACGCGACGCGATACAGGAACTCTCGAACGTGATGGCCAGCGGGATGCTCGACGGGTGGGCCAACCTGCTGGACACCACCATCGACCACTCGACGCCCGCCTACGCCCACGACATGGGCGCGGCGGTGGTGGACCCCCTCGTCGTGGGTCTCGGAGAGTCACAGGAGTTCGCGTTCGTCTTCGACACCCGAATCGAGGCGGTCGATACCGAGGTGGACCTCGACATCTACGTCATCCCGGACGAGGCCGACCTCCGGGCCGCGCTCGGCGAGTTCGACATGGGTCGGGTCGCCGACACCACCCCGGAGGCCGACACCGACCTCTCCGAACAGGACGTGGACCTCGACTACTGGGAGTCGCTCTGAGGTCGGCACTCGTCTTTCGGGAGTTCCCGTCTCCCGGACCACGGCGACCTTCGAATCGACGATTCGTCGCGCGAACGGCCAGAACAGTTATAGGATGCGTCCGAATCCGATTAAATCATGTGTCATCCCCGGAGGGTTCGAAAGACAGTCCCGAATCGACGTCCGCGACGCGGTGTCGTCGGGGCCGGACCCGCGCACGTCTCCGCGAGCCGACCTGTCGAAGGACGGTGGAAGTAGCCGTGCATGGCATCGTACTGAAGGGTCTGAAAGACTTCGTGACCACCGAGTACGACCGCGAGGCGTGGCGCGGGATACAGGACGGCGCGGGTCTCGAAGGAAAGGTGTACGTCCCCGTGACCGAGTACGAGGACGCCGACGTCCTCGCGCTGGTGGAGGCGGCCGCCGACGCCACCGGCGAGGACGTCCCCGACCTGCTCGACGCGTTCGGTCGGTTCCTCGTCCCGCCGCTGGTCGAGACGTACGGCGTCCACGTCGCGGCGGAGTGGACCGGTCTCGAACTCGTCGCCAACGTCGAGACGTACATCCACGAGGCCCTGCGCGCCAAGCAGTTGTCCACCTACACGCCGCCGGCGCTGTCGGCGGAGTGGGTCGGCGACGACCGAGTCGCGGTGACCTACACTTCCGAGCGCGAACTCTGCGCCCTCGCCGTGGGTCTGCTCCGCGGTATCGAGACCTACTACGACGAGCAGTACCGAATCGAGGAGCAAACGTGCATGTTAGACGGCGACGACCGGTGTGAAATCCTCGTCACCCGGCAGTGACCGCCGACAGTCGGTAACGCTGCGGCCGCGAATCTTGTGGATATTCTAAAAGGACGCGGCGTCAGTTGATTTTTCCTTTCTCCTACATTTTATAACCTATCGGTCATGTTGCGTGAAGATTTATTACGCTATACCGAATGGGTTCGCGCAATGACTAACTTTGCTCGCGCAGTCGTCCCCAACTTCGTCAGGCGACGCTACTCCCTGAAGTTCGGCCTGACGATGGTTGCGGTCGGCGCAGTCGCAGCAGGAGGTGTGTACGCGACCGGTCAGTTCGACCGAACTGTCGCCGCGGCGACGCTCGGCGGCGCACTGCTCGCCGGAGTCGTCGGAACGACCGTCTCGTGGCGAGCCAGTCGGTCGCTCGACAGATTGGTGGCGAGCGCGGAGCGCCGCGCCGACGGCGAGGACCCCTCGTTCGACACCGCCCGCGTGGACTGCGTGGGCCGGGTCGCCGACTCGATGGCCGACACGCACGAGACGCTGCTGGACGAGCACCGGGCGCGTCTCGCGGCCGAAGACCTGAACGCCCACGTCGAGCAGACCGCCGAGGCGTACGGACAGGTCATGCGCCGGTGCGCCGACGGCGACCTCGGCGAGCGCATGGACCCGAGTTCCGAGAGCGAGGCGATGAACCGGGTCGCGACCGAGTTCAACGAGATGATAACCGAGTTCGAGGAGACCGTCGAGAACCTCACCCGGTTCGCCAACGAGGTGGCGACCTACAGTCAAGAGGTCACGCTCAGCACGGAGGAGGTCAGTTCCGGGAGCGCCCGGGTCGTGGACTCGCTCCGGGACATCTCGGTGGACGCCGAGACCCAGACCGGCGACCTGCAGGCGGCCGCCGACCAGATGAACCGCCTCTCGACCGCGGTGCAGGAGGTCGCGGCCTCGACCGACGAGGTGGCGTCCATCGCCGAACGGACCGCCGAGACCGGCCGCGAGGGCCGAGAGGCCGCAACCGACGCGGTCGAGGGGATGAACGACATCGAGAGCGAGTCAGAGGACACCGTCGAGGCAATCGAGAACCTCGAATCCGAGGTCCAGCAGGTGGACGAACTCATCGACTTCATCTCCGAAATCGCCGAGCAGACCAACATGCTCGCGCTGAACGCCCACATCGAGGCCTCGCGCGCCGGCGAACAGGGCGCTGGCTTCGCGGCGGTCGCCAACGAAATCAAGGAACTCGCCGAGCGCACGAAGGAGGCAGCGGGCGACATCGAACAGCGCCTCACGCAGATTCAGCGCCAGACCGACCGGACGGTGGACGAGGTCCGGGACACCAGCGACCGCATCTCCCAGCAGACCGACTCCGTCGAGAACGCGGCCGAGGCGCTGGCCGACATCGCTGGCTACGCCCAAGAGACCAACGCGGGCGTCCAAGAGATATCCGACGCGACCCAAGAGCAGGCCGACTCCACGAAGGAGGCGCTGGAGATGGTCGAGGAGGCCGCGGCGGTCAGCGAGGGTATCACCGACGAGGCAGAGACCGTGGCGGCGTCCGCCGAGTCCCAGACGGACGCGCTCTCGCAGGTCTCGGACAGCGCGAGCGACCTCGCCCGGCAGGCGACCCAACTCAGCAACGCGCTGGACTCGTTCGACACCGACGACGCGAAACTCGGCGACCCCGAAACCGAGACCGGGGAACCGGCGGCCGACGACCCGGAAACGGACCCCGAATCCGGCGCGGACGCGACGACTCCGAGGCGGACACCGACGACGCCGAGACTCACGACCCGGAGACGGACGACCGACACCCTGACGACCGAGACACCGAGTCCGTCCCGGTATCGACCACCGCGGACGACCCGGACGCGGAGTCCGACGCCGACCCGCTGGCAAGCGATGCCGCGACCGAGTCTCTGCCCGACGGCGAATCGACCGACACCGGGAACGCCGACGGCGGCGAACCGACCGAACTCGTCGGCGACGAGGAGGCCTAACCGATGAGCGGAGAACTATCCGACGGGGCGATGACGCCCGAGACTGCGGAGAACAGACGCGACTGGGTCGAGTTCGTTCGCTTCGGTCTCGGCGGCGACGACTACGGACTCGAACTGGGTCACGTCGAGCAGATACTCGACGACCCCAGCGTGACGCCGGTCCCCCAGACCGGGCCGGCCGTCGCGGGCGTGACCAACCTCGGCAGCGAGATTCCGGTCGTCGTGGACGGTCGGGCGCTGCTCGAACTCCCGGCCCGCGCGCCGGACGCCGAGACGACGCTCCTCTTGCTCGACCGGGGCGACGCCCGGCCGACCGGCCTGCTCGTGGACGAGGTGGCGGGCATCGACGCCCACCACGTCGATAGCGTCGAGACGCCCGAAGACGGCGACTGGGAACCGTCCGTCAGGCGACGGTGGTTCCGGGCGGTGGTCGCCGAGTCCGACAGGACCGACGAACCGATGGGCGTCTTCGACGTGGACGTGCTCGTCTCTAAAGCGAGGGCACAGGCATGACGCTCGAAAACGACGCGACGGAGCGAGAGCGGCGCGAGCGAGACCCGGAGCGAACCGGGGGCGACGGTGGAGGTGAAAGCGGCGAGACGACCGAGCGCGACGGGGCGGGTGAGCGTGCGGGGACGAACGAACGCGATGGCTCCACCGAGGCGAGCGAGAGCGCGGAGAAATCGGCGAGCGGCGACGGCGAACGGACGATACCGCTCAAGACGCTGGCGGTCCTGAACTGGTTGGGCGACCGGGGCGTCACCGGGGTCGAGTCTCGACTCAACGACGTGCTGGACGACGACCTCACGGTGACGACCGAGCAGGTCAAAATCGGCTACGCCGAGCAGGAGACCGTCGCCGCGCAGTTCCGCGCCAGCGAGCGCGCCGGTGCGCGCGTCCTGCTGAGCAAGCCCCTCGTCGGGAACGTGCTGGTCGTCTTCCCGATGGAGAGCGCGAACAAGGCCGCCGCGCTGATGCTCCAGCGGGCGGTCGAGGACCTCTCGTCGGTCTCGACCGAGATGGGCCGGGACGCGCTGACCGAACTCTGCAACATGATGGCCAACGGGTTCGTGGACGAGTGGGCCACGCTGTTCGACACGCCCATCGACACCGGGTCGCCGGTGCCGGTGCAGGACCCCGAGCGGACGCTGGTCGCGCGCGTCTTCAAGCAGTACGGCGTCGGCCTGTTCATCCGGTCGCGGCTCCGAATCCCGCGACACGACGTGGACGCGACCATCTACGTGTTCCCCGGCGACGAGGAGTTCGTCACCAAGATTTCCGAGGTCGGTCTCGGAGTGATATCGTGAAGACCTACGAGAGCGACCCCGAGACGCCCGACCGGGAGCGACGCTTCGTCGGCGTCTCCGAGTACGAGGTCGTCGGCGACGGCACGACGCTGGTGGCCTACGGACTGGGCGCGTGCGTCGGACTGGCGGTGTACGACCCCGAGAACGACGTCGGCGGACTCGCCCACGCGATGCTCCCCCGCCGGTCGGACGGCGACGGCACCAGCGACGGCAAGTACGTGGACGCCGCCGTCGAGCAGATGCTCCGCGAGGCGGTGTCGGCGGGCGCGAGTTACGCCGCGCTGGAGGGGTACGTCGTCGGCGGGAGCGACCTGCTCGACCTCACCGAACTGCCCCGGGAGGTCAGCGACGACAACGTCGCCACGGCCCGCGAGGCGTTCGCGGAACTCGACGTGCCGGTCGTAGGGAGCGACGTGGGCGGCGGCCGCGGTCGGACCGTCGAGTTCGACACCGGGACCGGCCGAATCGCGGTCGTGACCGCCTACGACCCCGAGCCGATTCTGCTCCGGGAAGGCGAGGGCGGGGACGAAGAGAGCGAGAACTGACCGGGTTCGCGACGTCCGAAATACTTACTGCGCGGCCTTCTCGCCGAACTTCTCGCGTACCTTCTGGACCTTGGGTTCGGCCTGAATCGAGCAGTACTGGTCGTTCGGGTTCTTCTCGTAGTAGTCCTGATGGCGCTCCTCGGCCTCGTAGAAGGTGTCGAGGGGTTCGACCTCGGTGACGATTTCGTCGCCGTCGTAGGCCCCCTCGGCGTCCAACTCGCGGAGGAAACGCTGCACGACCTGCTTCTGCTCGTCATCGTGGTAGAAGACGGCCGAGCGGTACTGGGTGCCGACGTCGGGACCCTGCCGGTTGAGTTGGGTCGGGTCGTGGACGGTGAAGAACACCTTCAGCACGTCCTCGTAGCCGAGTTCGTCGGTGTCGTACTCGACCTGTACGACCTCGGCGTGGCCGGTGTCGCCCGAGCAGACCGCCTCGTAGGTCGGGTCCTCGACGTGGCCGCCGGCGTATCCCGACGTGACCGACTCGACGCCGTCGAGTTCCTTGAACGCCGCTTCCACGCACCAGAAGCACCCGCCGCCGAGGGTGGCCGTCTCGGTTTCGGTATCTGGACTCATTACTCCGACCTACGGGTCGCGGACGGTTAGGTTTGCGGGAAGCGGCGAGCGGACGGCGGGTCGGAAGTCGCTCCGCTCCGACGGTGGCGGGTCAGTCGTTCCGAGTCCGGTAGCCGACTGCGATTGCGAGCGCGACCAGCGGCGCGAGCACGCTCGTCGCGGCGTGGCCCGCGCCCCCGGAGGAACGGGTGGTCGGCGTCGCGGACGTGTCCGCCGTCGTCTCGGCGGTCGTTTCTGCGGTCGCACTCGCCGTCACCGTCGCCGTCCGAGTCGACGAGTCAGTCCCGTTATCGAGCGCCATCGACTCGTCGGCCGTGACCGCGAACAGCGAGACGCCTGTTGCCTCGGCGCGGAAGACGTACTTCCCGCCAGTCTTCTCGACGAACTCGGTCGAGAGGGGCTGCCACGCGCCGTCCGCGTGGCGATAGAGTCGGACGGGCTCGGGGTCGGTCGCGTCCGTCGGGACGGCGAACTCGACCGTCACTGACCCGAGGTCGGCGTTCCGGACGTACGTCGGTTCGACCCGGAGGTAGCCGAGGGTGTCCACGTCCGCCGGCGCTCGGACCGCGGGCGCGTCCACGCTCGACGCGTTGACGAAGAACCGCGGCTCGGGGTCGTCGCTCTCCGGCCGTATTCGGAGTTTCTCGAACGATACGCGGTCGGTTCCGAGACCCGACAGCGAGACGGTCGCGGGACTGTCGGACCGGGCGCTCGTTATCTCGAATCGGCGGTAGTCCTCGCCCACTTCGACCGTTTCAGACCGGACGGACGGCGGCGGGACGTTTCCGCCACCGCCGCCACCGCCTCCGCCACCGCTGCCACCGGAGTTCCGGGAATCAGCTTCGACCGTGACGGGTTTACTGGCAGTGTCGTTCGCCGTCTGGACGACCACGGTATAGTTCCCGATGGTCACGTTTGACCACGAAAGCGTCCGTTGGTCGCTCGACCGTTTAGCGAGTGCAATCGAAGCCGAATCGCGAACGGTCCCGTTCACCACCAACTCGACCGTCTGTGTGGAGCCGAGTTCACCTTGATTCTCGACTGTTACGAGGACATCGAGGCGGTCTCCGGTAGTAACCCGCTGGTTAGTCGTCACTTTCGAAATTTGGAAGTTGGGGGACCTTAGATTCGAGCGCTCCGTGAGGGCCGTTACTGTTCCGTTCGAATCTCCGACGTAGACCACTCCGTTGGCGATTACCGGCGTGTCTGGGTGGTCGCCGACCGTGTGTTTCCACAGCGTTGTACCCGACGTGGCATTTATTCCGCGGACCTTGCCATTGTTACTGACGTAGATGACACCGTCAGCAATTGCGGGCGTCGAGATAGAATCGCCGTCCGAAATCGTCCGATTCCAGTGCTCGGTTCCATCGACGGCATCGAGAGCGACTAACTCTCCACCAGTAGTCCCGACGTACGCTTTCCCGTTCCAAGTCGCGAGAGACGTTCGTACGTCCGCCCCGACTCCGGTTTCCCAGCTATTCCCGTTTACGTTGAGAGGGGATGCTTCGGCATCTCCGAGTCCAGTTCCGAAGTAGAGCGAATTGTTCCAAACAGTCACCGAAGACGAGATATGAATGTAAAGATGAGTTCGGGACACTTCTTCTCCGGAGGTGACGTTCACTCCGTGTACTTCCCCGTCCTTATCACCAGCATACACTACGCCGTCTCCGATTGCCACCTCCGAGTAGAACTCCGTGTCCGTTGTGTAGTTCCAGACTTCAGTCCCGGTCGTCGTGTTCACGGCGAATATCTTCCCCCACTCAGTCGCGAAGTAGACCGTGTCATCGGCCACTGCCGGAGACGTCGGAGTGCCGTGGAAGTCGAATCGCCACTTCCGTTCTCCGGTCGTCGCATTCACGGCGATGACCTTGTAAGGGGTGTTGTCACCATCACGATATTTCCACCCAAAATAGACGGTGCCGTTTGAGGCGGCTGGGTCTCCAAACACCCATCCGTGACTGCTATACTCCCAAACCTTCTCTCCGGTCGTCGAATTCACCGCGTAAACGGTGTTGTTAAAATCTGCAAAATAGACGGTCCCGTTCGAGACGACTGGTGTGTGTACCGCCGAAGAACCGGTTGTAAAGTTCCACCGTTCGACGATGTTCGTCGTCGGTGCCGTAGAATGGGGATTAAATCCTGTGTTCTGGGAGTCGTATCCGTATTGTGCCCAATCTCCGTTGCCACTACCAGCAGTATTGCCCGCGTTCCCCGCTGCAGCGTTTCCCACACCGCCGACAGCGAATGCTGAGAATGCGAGGAGGGCCGAAAGGAAGACCGACGAAAGCTTCAGGTTCATATTATTGTCGGACGGTAGACATAGGCCGAATGTTAAACCACCGATTTATCAGAAAGATTGTGATGTAATCGCAACCGGGAAGTCGAGAGCGAGCAATCGACTAAAATCAGCAAATCGGCTTCGGGTCGAGTCCCATCCCCTCCAGCGTCTCGGCGTACTCGTCGTACGCTATCTGGACGACTTCCTCGGCGGTCTCGCGGGCGCGCTCCCAGTCGCCCTCGCCGTCGCAGTGGGCGGCGAGCAGGTCCACGCCCGTCGAGACGCCCTCCTGCGTGTCGGCGCGCAACTCCCGGAACAGGTCTGCCCGGCGCTCGTCGGCCTCGTTGACGAAGAAGTTCACGACCTGCAGTTGGGTGCGGTCGGTCGCCAACGAGCGCCCGACGAGTCCCGCCGCGCGCTCGACGGTTGCGTCGAGACTCCGTAAGTAGTCGTGCATTCGGTCCGCGTCGGTCTCGTCCGGGGTGAACCCCCCGTCCAACTCGGCGACGACGCGCTCGTAGTGGTCGGCTTCCTCGTCGGCCAGCGCGTCGAAGGTCTCCCGAGCGTCGTCGGTCGCGGTGTCGGTCCACTCGGCGAACGTCTCGCGGGCGGTGTACTCGCTCCGGGCGGCGGCGCGCAGGACCGTCTCGGCGTCGAGGTCGGCGTCGGTCAGGGCGACGAGCGCCTGCTGAGAGCCGAGGCGGTCGAGTTCGGTCGCTTTCGCGTCCTCGATTGCGTGGGGGAAACTGGCGGCGTCCATGCACGGAGCTATGGTGTCGGCACGCTTGAATGTTTGCGGGCCAGTCCTCTCCGGCGCGGTGCGTTCCACTTCGGTAGCCGAGAGAGTCGCCCATCGTTTTGACCCCGAGGACCGTACTCACGCGCATGACCGACGAGAACGACGATGCCCACTCGCTCTCGGCAGACGAGGTCCACGACCGCATCTGGCGCGGCGAGCGTGTGAACCTGCTCGACGTGCGCAACCGCGACGAGTTCGAGGCGTGGCACATCACCGGGGACGCCGTCGAGACCGTTCAGGTCCCCTACGCCGAGTTCGTGGCCGCGAAGGCCCGCGGCGGGGTGACCGAGTTCGTCGCGGACCTCGGCCTCCGGGAACCGGTCATCGCGGTCTGCCCGCGCGGCGAGGCCAGCGCCACCGTCGCCGACATCCTGCGCGACGAGGGCATCGACGCGCGGAACCTCGCGGAGGGGATGCAGGGGTGGGCGCGGGTGTACGTCTCGCGAGAGCTTCCGACCGATTCGGACGGATTCGACGGCGCGACCGTGCTCCAGTACGACCGCCCGGCCACGGGGTGCCTGTCGTATCTGGTCGTCTCGGACGGCGAGGCGGTCGTCGTGGACCCCCTGAGGGCGTTCACCGACCGCTACGTCGCCGACGCCGCCGAGCGCGGCGCGGACCTCCGGTGGGCCATCGATACCCACGTCCACGCCGACCACCTCTCGGGCGTCCGGGCGCTGGCCGCGGAGACCGACGCGGAGGCGGTCCTGCCCGTGGGCGCGACCGAACGCGGACTGACGTTCGACGCCACGCTGCTCGAAGACGGCGACGAGATTCGAGTCGGCGACGCCGCCCTGACCGCGCTTCACGCGCCGGGCCACACGACCGAACTGACCGCGCTCCGCTGTGGCGACCTGCTGTTCTCCGGCGACGCGCTGTTCGCCGACAGTTTCGGCAGGCCCGACTTGGAGCGAGGTGACGAAGGCGCGCGGGACCTCGCCGGCACGCTCTACGAGACGCTGACCGAGCGTCTGCTCGCGCTCCCCGAGGACACCCTCGTCGCGCCGGGCCACCGGACGCCCGACGCCGACCCGAACCCCGACGAGGGCGACAGCTACGCCGCCAGAATCGGCCCGATTGGGGAGCGTCTCCGGATTCCCGACGAGAGAGACGCGTTCGTGGAGCGAGTGCTGGACTCGCTCCCGCCGCGACCCGCCAACTACGAGGACATCGTCGCGGCGAATCTCGGCCGGGAGTCGCTGGACGACGAGGACGCCTTCGAAATAGAATTAGGACCGAACAACTGCGCGGTCGAAGCGGAGGGCGACTAACTGGCGTCGTTCGACTCGTTCGTCTCGACGTGGCGGCCGTCCTTCCGATTGTGGTCGCCCTCCTCGTCGTCGGGCAGGGTGGCGGCGTCGGACTGCTCGGTCTCTTCGGGGTCCATCTCCTCGTCCACGCGCTCTAACTCCTCCTCTACCTCCTCGTCTCGCTCGGCCGCCATCTCTTCGCGGCGGTCGGTCTCGCCTTCGGCGGTCTCTTCGTCTACCATGTCCGGAACTCGGCCCGCGACAGCCTTTGACCTGTTGGCCCTCCGTCGATTCAGACCGACGCTCGCCGGGACCCCAAACCATTCGTCGCCGGATTCCCTTCCCCGAATATGGAAATCGACCCCGACGAGGTTCCCTCGATGTACCGAACGCTCGCGGGCGCGGTCGTTCCCCGACCCATCGCGTGGGTCAGCACGACCGGTCCCGACGGAACGGACAACCTCGCGCCGTACAGTTTCTTCAACGTGGTCGCGGTGGACCCGCCGGTCGTGATGTTCGCGCCGGTGGACAAGTCCGACGCGCCCGAGGGCCTGAAGGACACGCCGCGGAACGTCCGCCGGAGCGAGGAGTTCGTCGTCAACGTCGTCACCGAGTCGGTCGCCGAGGCGATGAACGAGACGGCCGCGACGCTCCCCGCGGGCGAGAGCGAGTTCGACCGTGCCGCGGTCACGCGGGCCGACTCGACGGTCGTCGCGCCGCCCCGCGTCGCGGAGTCGCCGGTCGCCTTCGAGTGTTCGCTCTACGAGATGGTGGACGTGGGCGGGTCCTCGATGGTCCTCGGCGAAGTCGAGCGGGTCCATCTCGACGACGACGTGACGACCGACGGGAAGATGGACGTGGAGAAGTTGGACGCCGTGGGGAGACTATCGGGGAGTCTGTACGCGACGACCGAGGACCGATTCACGATGGAGCGACCGCCCTGACGTCCGCCCGCCCGCTCGATGCAACGTGGTATCACATCTCGAACTATGACAACGATTTTATCACTGGGCGCGATTGCCTGAGATAGACGACGGACGCTTTCACGGCGGAACCGGTTCGTGGGTCTGCCCTGAAGCGATTGCACGACGGCCGAGAATCGAACTGCCACGGAGCATCCCCGAACATGGAAGAACGAATCGAACGAACCGACGAACCGGTAACGCCCGATAGAATCGCAGACGACCTCCGCGACCTCGGCGTCAAGTCTGGCGATACTCTGCTGGTCCACTCGTCGCTCTCGTCGCTCGGATGGGTCACCGGCGGTCAACCCGCGGTCGTGGACGCGCTGATGGAGGCAGTCACGCCCGAGGGGACGGTCGTGATGCCGACGCACTCCACCCAGTACTCCGACCCCGAAGGCTGGGAGAACCCGCCGGTCCCCGACGACTGGGAGGACGTAATTCGGACCGAGCGCCCGCCCTACCGGCCCGCGGTGACGCCGACGTGGAACGTGGGCGCGATTCCGGAGTGCTTCCGGACGTATCCCGAGGTCCTCCGGAGTCGCCACCCGGTCTACTCCTTCGCCGCGTGGGGCGCGGACGCCGAAGTCGTCGTCGCCGACCACGGTTACGACCACGGACACGGCGAGGAGTCGCCGCTCGCGGCGGTCTACGACCGCGACGGGACGATTCTCATGCTCGGCACCGACCACGGCACCAACACGTCGTTCCACCTCGCGGAGCATCGCGCCGACTTCGAAAAGGAAGTCTCGTCGCACGAGACGACCGTCGTCGGCGACGACGGCGAACCGGAGCAGATTACGCTCGAACACCTCTCGTACGACGCCGACGACTTCGACGAAGTCGGCCGAGACTTCGAAGACGAGAACCCGGAGGCGGTCACGCGGGGGACGGTGGGTCCAGCGGACGCGAAACTCGTCACTCAACGGGATGTCGTGGACTACGGTGCGGAGTGGTTCGAGAAGAATCGGGAGTAGCTCAGTTGCTCTGGAGGACTTCCATCCGTTCTTCGAACTCTTCCTTGCTGATTTCGCCGGTCGCGTACTTCTCGCGGAGGGCCTGAATCGCAGGGTCGTCGGTGTCGTCCGGCGAGTCGTCTTCGGAAGCAGATTCGGACTCGTTGAAGTTCCGAATTGCGCGCTCGGCTTTTTCCTTCAGCGTCTCGAACTCGTCGGCTTGGCTCCGACGGAATTTCACTTTGTAAACATCGATTCCCCATTGACGTCGAACTTCGCTCACGTCTCGGCCGTCGTCGAACCGAATCCAACCCCCAGTCAGTCGAAGTGGCGTTTCTTTGTATTTGATTTGCTGTATGTTCGAAAACTTTAACGCGAACCCTCGACTGGACCGTCCGAGAGTCGCTACGGACAGTCCCTCCCGGTCGATAGTAACGCCATTTTCGTACAGTTTGACGTGACCGTTCGAACCAGCGGCCTCGTAAATCGGTTCCTCGACGTTCTCTTCGAATGTCACTTCGTGGGCGTCGCCCAATCCCACTGTCGAGTCCGCCGCCTCCGAAAGCGTCTCGGCCGCTTCTGAGAGAAATCCGGAGTCGTCCGCGTCCGCTTCTCTCACCTCGGCTCTTTCTCCTCGTTCTTCGTCGTCTTCATCTGAGCCAATCATGCCAGCCACGTCACACCCGGTTTACAAAAATCTGTCTTGACAGAGACAGCTCGGAAGAATAACAGAACCGGTTACTGGCAGCTCGCGTCCGTCAGTCGTCGGCGGCCGCGGCCTCGTTCTCCAACGCTCCGGCCTCGTCCTCGATGCTCGACGGGTACTTCCCGCGGTCCAACTTGAGGTCGCTCGCCGGGCGAGCCATGCAGGTCAGCGCGTACTCCTCGGCCTCCTCGTCAGTGAGTCCGCGGGCCGCGGGTTGGGTCACGTCGCCCTCCACGATTTCGGCTGAGCAGGCCAGACACATCCCGACGCGACAGGAGTACTCCTGAGCGATGCCCTCCTCGATGCACTTGCTCAGGATGGTCTCCTTCTCCGAGACTTCGATGGTCTCGCCCGTGCCGACGAACTCGACGGTGTACTCGCTCATGCCTCGTGCTACGAAACTCCGGCACTTTACTCTTTATCGCCGTGGCTGTCGGGGTCGAAGCGACAGATTGCGTATAAAGAGTTTTCCCCCCTCCGTCTCGTAGCCGAATGCATGGCTACGCACGAGTGCGACATCGTCGTCGTCGGAGCGGGGACCGCGGGTTGTTACGCCGCCGCGACCGCCGCGCGCGAAGGATACGATGTCGTCATAGTGGAGCGCAAGGACGAGGAGGAAGCGGGCCACATCGCCTGCGGCGACGCGCTGAAGGGTGCCGACGCCTTCCCGGAAGCCATCCCGAAGTCCCAACTGGAACCGTCGTTCACCAACACCGGCGTGGACCACGGCCGGTTCGAGATACCACAGGAGAACACGGTACTGGAGATTCCCGTCCCCGGCGAGTTGGCGGTCATCGACCGCTGGGAGTACGGTCGGCGCATCATCGAGGGCGCGGACCGGGCGGGCGTCGAGTTCCACTACGACACCGTGGTCAAGGACGTGACCCAGCGCGAGGACGGCCGCGTGACGGGCGTCCGCGGTAAGCGCAAGGGCGACATCCAGCGGTACGACGCCGACGTGGTGGTGGACGCCGCGGGGTCGCTGTCCATCCTGCAGGACAAGGCGAACCTCGCCGACGCCACCTTCGACACCAACGTCACCTACTCGCAGTTCAGTTCGGCGTACCGCGAAATCGTGGAGGTCGAGGAACCGGTACCGTGGGACGACGCGCTGGTGTTCAAGCCCACCGAACGCGCGGCGGGGTACCTCTGGTACTTCCCGCGGACCGACACCGAAATCAACGCGGGACTCGGCTTCCAGATGACCGAGGAACCGATGAAACTGGTCGAGGACCTGAAGCAGGACCTCCGCAATCGGCCGGAGTTCGACGGGGCGACGGTCCAAGACAAACTCGGCGCGGCGCTCCCGACCCGGCGTCCGTACGACTCGGCGACCGCGCCCGGATTCATCGCCGTGGGCGACGCCGCGGGCCACGTCAACCCGACCACGGGCGGCGGCATCGCCGGTGCGGCTTACGCGGGCAAGTACGCCGCCGAGGCCGCCATCGACGCCATGGAGGACGGCGACGTGAGCGAGGCGAACCTCTGGGAGTACAACCAGCGCGTGATGGACCACTTCGGGGCGCGCTACGCGGTCTCGACGTGTACAACATCTTCTCGACCGCGGTGGACGTGGACGACCTGATGGGACTGCTCGGCGCGCTTCCCGCCACCAAACTCGCGGAGGCGCTCTACTCCGGGAGCGCCAACATCGGGTGGTGGCTCAAGGTCCAGACCGCCATCAAGTCGTTCGGCCACTGGGACCTCATCTACGAACTCTACGAGACCAAGAGCCTCGCGGACGACCTCATCGACCACTACGAGAAGTACCCGAGTCGCCCGCAGGGTCTCGAACCGTGGCAGCAGAAACGCGATTCCATCATGGACGACATCTACGCGACGACCGGCGCGGACCCCAAATACTGACTACGACCGCTTCCGGCGGCGCGATTTCACCAAGCCTTTCTCGGTGCCTCGCTTTCTGTAGCGTATGAGTGACCTCGAAGACGCAGTTTCGGAGTTCCTGAGCGAGGCGAACACGGTGTACGACGAGTACGACAAGGGCTACATGGACGCCGACGCCGCATTGAGTCGAATCGAGACCGAAGTGGAAGAGCTACGGGAAGCGGCCGACTCCGAGTAGCCAGCTCCGAGCAGGGGACTCCAACGTCCGCGTTTTACAGCGAGCAACTGGAAGGAGCGAGCGAATCAGTGATTTTGCGGTGCCGTCCCTGCCAGCGATTCTACCGCGAGCGAACGCAGTGAGCGAGCGGCAGTTTTTTCATGAAAGTTTTGCAAGGGAGAGCGCGCCTACGGCGCTCTCGACCGCAGCAAAAGTTTCATTGGAACATCCGAATCGACTGGGCCTGCGAACTCTCGTCGGGGTCGGCCTCCTGCATGCGCTGGGCCAGTTGCTCCTTCTGGTCGCTTATCTCCTCGGCGCGCTCGACGAGGTCGTCGGTGTCGGCGTCGGTCCCCGTCAGCGGGACGATGCCGTGTTCGATGAGGATGCGGGCGGCCTCCGGGTCGGGGAACTGCGGGTCGCTCTGCACGACGAGACCGAACGCGTCCAGACCGCGCGCCTCGGCCTCGTAGAGGAGCGCGCCCGTGGGACCGCTGACCGCGCCGCGGTCGCGCGGCAGACCGATGTCGTGTTCGTCGAGTCGGCCGCCCGCGTCGCCGGTCGCGACGCCGTAGAGCGACGGAATCTCGTCGGCCTCCTTCTGCTCGGGAAGCCCGCTCATGTAGATAGGCGTGGCGTCGTGGTCGGCGACCCACTCCGTGACGCAGGTCGCGAAGTCCGACGCCGCGGAGGCCGACACCGGCACGTCGCTCTGGAGCGCCACGAGGTCCCGGGACTCGTCGGCGTAGAGCCGAACCGGGGGCTGGACACTCCGGTTGCCCTCCTCGTAGACCGAAATCCGCGGCAGGCCGTCGCAGTCGATGCTGGCGTAGTACGTCATGTCGAAGGTCTCCACGAGGTGGTCGGTCGCTATCTTGCCGACCAGTCCGACGCCCGGGAGTCCTTCGACCAGCGTCGGTCGGTCCAGAGACACGTCTTCGTCGCGTATCGTGACGGTTGCCATGCCGGAGAGTTGCGCCAGTGACCGCATAAAGGTCGGGGCCATCGCTCCCCCAATCGCACGCCCCACGGGCGTCGCCACCGGGTCGCTCTCCGAGGGCTACGAGACCCGACGCCCATCAGTGCGTCACGAACGGGAGGTCGATTCGGTCGAGCGACACGAAGTCGGCGACGAACTCGTTCGCGGGCGACTCGTAGATTTCGCGGGGCGTGCCGACCTGCTCCACGATGCCTCCGTTCATCACGGCGACGCGGTCGCACATCACCATCGCCTCCTCCTGGTCGTGGGTGACGTAGAGCGCGGTCACGCCGAGGTCGTCGAGCAGGTCGCCCATCTCGGTCCGCAGGCGGCGCTTGAGTCGGGCGTCGAGTCCCGTCATCGGTTCGTCGAGCAGGAGGACCCGCGGTTCGATGGCGAGCGCCCGTGCCACGCCGACGCGCTGTTGCTGGCCGCCCGAGAGCGTTCGGGGGTCGCGGTCTGCGAGGTCGGCGATGCCGACGAGTTCGAGCAGTTGCGTCGCGCGCTCGCGGCGCTCGTCGGCGGGCACGCCCTGCATCTTCGGCCCGAACTCCACGTTCTCGCGGACGGTCATGTTGTCGAACAGCGCGTACGACTGGAAGACGAGTCCGGCGTTCCGGCGCTCGGGCGGGATGTGAGTCACGTCCTCGCCGCCGAAGTAGACTCGGCCCTCGTCGGGCGTCTCGAAGCCGGCAACCGTCCGGAGCGTGGTGGTCTTCCCGCACCCGGAGGGACCGACGACGCCCAACACGTCGCCGTCCTCGATGGTCAGCGAGACCGAATCGACCGCGGTCGTGTCTTCGAAGCGTTTCGTCACCGAGTCGAGTGTGATGTCGGACATGGTTGTGGTTCGGTCGTGGGTCAGGTCCGTGCCGTGAATCCGCGAGTGCCGACGACCTGCAGGAGACCGGTGATGCCCGCCACGAGCAGGAAGAACGCCGACACCGCGGCCGCGGTCGTCAGGAAGGAACTGTTCGAGATGTTCGCCTTGAGGAACAGCGAGAGGGGTCGGTTGCCGCCCGAGACGACGACGTACGAGAAGTTGAACTCGGCCGCCGCCAGCGTCCAGCAGATGATGGACCCCGAGACGATGCCGGTTCGGGCGTTCGGCACGACGACCGTCAGGAAGGTCCGGGGCCACGACGCGCCCAGCGACCGGGCGGACTCCTCCATCTGGCGGAGGTCCATCGACTCGAAACTGCTCTGGACCGCCATCACCATGTAGGGCGCTTTCAGCAGCGAGTAGCCCACGACGAGTCCGAGGTTGGTCGCCGCGAGGTCGGGGTACGCCCGCAGGAACGCGACCCCGAGGACGATGCCCGGCGCGAGCGGGAGGACCGCGAAGGCGTTGACCCACTCCCGGCCGGGGAACTCGTATCGGGCGACGGCGTAGGCGATGGGCACGCCCGCGACGAGGTTGACCGCCACGCCCCCCAGCGCGAGGACGAGGCTGGCGAACAGCGGACTCGCCCGCACCATCGCGCCGACGTTCGGGAACGCCCGAATCACGGCGTCGAGGTTCAGCGAGTAGTTGGCGGCGTCCGAGACCTGCTGGAACCCGAGGACGTACCGCCAGTGTTCGAAGGTCACGAACCCCGAGGGGAGCGGCCCGGTCCACGAACGGGCGAACGACGCGACGAACGTCACCACGACCGGGACGAGCAGGAACAGCACCGTGACCGCGAGGACGCCCGTGACGAGCGTCCGGCCGTACTTCGCGGAGAGACTCGCGTTCCCGCTCATATGCCGACCTCCGCGCTCGTGTACCGCAGGCCCAGCACGGTGAACCCGAGGACGAACCCGAACCAGACTACCGCCATCGCCGACGCCAATTGGATGTCGAACTCGGGACTCAGCACGTCGTTTATCTGGTAGGTCCACGGCTGCTCGACGAGCGCCTGACTCAGAATCACCAGCGTGCCGAAGACCGCGAGCGCGGTCCGGAAGGTCAGGATGGCCGCCCCGACCAGTCCCGGTTTTATCTGGGGGAGCGTGACGTACCAGAAGGTCCGGGCGGGCGAGGCCCCGAGCGACCGCGCGGCCTCCTCTGCCTCGGCGTTGAGTTCGGAGTAGGCACCGCGTAACAGCAACAGCGACCGCGGAATCATCGAGTAGAGGTAGGCCAGAAACAGGCCGACGACGCTCGTCGAGAGCGCGAGCGAGGTCACGGACCGACCCGACGCGACGGCGGCGAGTTTCGTGAGCAGTCCGCTGTTGCCGAACAGCACGATTATCATGAACGCCGCGACGATGCCGGGGAGACTGATGGGGAACGACAGCAGGGTCAGCACGTGGCGCTCGCCCGGCAGGTCGTACTTTTCGAGCGCGTGAGCGACGGGCACCGCGACGCCCAGACTCGCCGCCGTCGTGACGGCCCCGAACCAAAGCGTGTTGAACGCCGCCTCGTGGAACGCGCCGCCCGTGCCGCCCTCCAGCAGGAGTTCGTAGGTCCGCGCGGAGACGCCCGACAGCACCACCTTCCCCTGCGTCAGACTGGCCACGACGATTCCGAGGGGGTCGAACGTCGTCACGTACTTCGAGGTCGAGAGGCTGATGCGCAGCATCTCCCAGAGCGGGTAGAGACCCGCGACCGACGCCAGCGTCAGGAACGGCAGACAGAGCGCGACGATGCGGCGGCGCTCGCGGCCGCGCTCGGTCCGCGGCGAGACGACGGTCCGGGCCGCGCTCGCCAGTCGCTCGCCGGTACTCGCGTCGCTGGTCGCCATCTCAGAGTCCCGCCTTGCTCTCGATTTCGTCGATGAGGTCGGACTGCTTGCCGACGAGTCGCTGGTAGTCCACTTGGAACTCGGCGTTCGAGTAGGTCTTCTGGGACGGGAACTCGTCGGGCATCTCCAGTTCGGGGGCGCGAATCGGGCGGACGTAGGCGTCGAGGAACTGCTTTTGGCCCTCCTTCGAGAGGACGTAGTCCATGAACAGTTTACAGGCACCGGGGTTGGGCGCGCCCTTGAGCATGCCGAACCCGTAGGGCTGATTGAACGCGCCCTTGTTCCCGTTCTTCCCCTTCAGGAGGGTGACACCGACCTTCTCCTCGTCGATGTCGGCGTTGTTGTACTTGAGGTTCAGACCCGAGTAGTCGTATCGGACGAACGTGGCGTACTCGCCCTTCGTGAACTGTGCGAGGAAGTTGTCGGTGAACTCCGCGCCGCCCTCCTGAATCTTCTCGTAGTAGTCCACCACCGGTTGCACGTCGTCCATCGACCCGCCGCGGGCGTTGTTGATGGAGAGGGCGCTCGCGAGACCGACCGCGGCGGTCGGCGTCTGGAGCGCGAGGTCCTTCGTGACGTCGGGGTGGAGCAGGTCGTCCCACGTCTCCGGTTCGTCGAGACCCCGCTCCTCGTAGATGTCCTTCCGGTAGGTGACCGCGGTGGTCATCCGCCGGGTCGCGGTCATGTGCCCGTTGTCGGACTTGAGTTTGTCCGGCACCTTGTCCCAGTTTTCGGGCTTGTACGCCCGAGTCAGGTCGTCCTGCATCGCCAATATGCCGTAGGTGTACCCGCCGTTGTACGCCGAGTGAGTCGGGTTCTGGGCGTGCGAGCGCAGGTCCTTCAGCGCCTCGCCCGACGACCTGTCGTCGTCGTTCAGGGCGACGCCGTACTTCTTCTTGAACGATTTCATGATGGCGGGCCAGTTCGACCACCCGGACTGGACCGCGTAGACGTAGAGTTTCTCCGGGAAGTTCCCGGCGTCCACCGTCGTCTGGTAGTCGCCGTGACCGACCTCGTAGGTCTCCCCGCTCGAACTGTTCGCCCCGTCGCCGCTCTCCAGCATTCCGGCGCACCCGGCGATTCCGGCCGCCCCGGCCGCAGTCGTCGCCCGGACGAATCGACGTCGAGTCGTTTTGCGCATCTCGGTCGGAGACGCGGACACCGAGAGTTAAGCCGTTTATATTTTCAGTATACTGTCTTCTGTTTCGGTATGTCCCCTATATAGCCGCAAACAAATCCGCGAGGTTCGGCGAACGACAGGGGGAACCACACATAATATCATGAAAAAATAGATATAAGGACCCTTATTTGGCATTAACACCCCTTTAGTCATTCAGGAGTAGCCTCTTGTAGCGGTTCCCGATTGATGTATCTATGGCCGAGTACTCACCTTCTGACTCCGGAGACCGACCCCGCCGCGGCACCGCGGACCGAGAACTGCTCGCCGACCCAGACGACTACCGCGCGAACTGCGGGGTCGGGGTCGTGATGGACCTCGACGGGGGGAGCGGACACGACGTACTCGCGGACGGACTCGACTTGCTCGCCGACCTCGAACACCGCGGTACGACCGGGGCCGAGGAGGACACGGGCGACGGCGCGGGGGTCCTGCTACAGAAACCGCACGACTTCTTCGCGGACGAAGTGGGGGCCGAGGACGAGACGGGGACTTCCCCGGACCCGACGAGTACGCGGTCGGGAGCCTCTTTCTGCCGAAGGACGCCGCGGCCCGCGAGCGACTGCAGCGTCTCACCGAATCCGTCTTCGCCGACGAGGGTCTCGACCTGTTCCACTGGCGGGAGGTCCCCACCGACAACTCGGACCTCGGACGGACCGCGCTCGACTCCGAACCCGCTATCTGGCAGTGCTTCGTCCGCCCCGCGGCCGCCGACACCGACGCCGAGACCTTCGACAGCAACCTCTACGTCGCTCGGCGCGCGCTGGAGCAGGCGGTCGAGGCGAGCGACCGGCCCGGCGCGGACCGCTTCTACGTCTGCTCGCTCGACCGCCAGACCGTCGTCTACAAGGGACTGCTCAAGGGCGAGCAGCTACCGGGCTACTTCCCGGACCTCCGCGACGACCGACTCGAGACCACCTTCGCCATGGTCCACGCCCGGTTCTCGACCAACACGCTCGGCGCGTGGCACCTCGCGCACCCCTACCGCCGGGTGATTCACAACGGCGAGTTCAACACCATCCGGGGCAACGTCAACTGGATGCGCGCCCGGGAGAACGACCTCGAAGCCGACGCGTTCGACGCCGAGCGCGTGACCCCGGTCGTCGCCGACCCCGAGGGCAGCGACACCGCCACGGTGGACAACGCGCTCGAACTCCTCCTCCGAGACGGGCGCGAACTCCCCCACGCGCTCAGACTGATGGTCCCCGAGGCGTGGCGGAAGGACGACCACATGGCCGACGAGCGCAGGGAGTTCTACGACTTCCACGCCTCCCTGCTCGAACCGTGGGACGGTCCCGCGCTGGTCGCGGCGACCGACGGTGAGCGAGTCGGCGCGGTGCTGGACCGGAACGGTCTCCGGCCCTGCCGGTACGACGTGACGACCGACGACCGCCTCGTGATGGCCAGCGAGGCCGGCGCGCTCGACACCCCCGAGAGCGAAATCCGCGAGCGCGGCCGCCTCGAACCCGGCCAACTCTTTCTGGCCGACCCCGAGGAGGGGCGCGTGATTCCGGACGCGGAGGTCTTCGACGACCTGACCGACGAGAAGTACGGCGAGTGGGTCGAAGACGAACAGGTCGAACTCGACGTGCCCGCCGACGCCGACCCCCGCGCGTCGGCGGCCACCGACGCGCGCATCGACGCCGACCTCCGCCAGCGCCAGACCGCCTTCGGCTACACCCGCGACGAACTCGACGAACTGCTCGAACCCATGGCGGAGGCGGGCAAGGACCCCGTGGGGTCGATGGGCGACGACACGTCGCTGTCGGTGCTCTCGGAGTTCAACCGGCCGCTGTTCTCGTACTTCAAGCAACTGTTCGCGCAGGTTTCGAACCCGCCCATCGACTACATCCGCGAGGACTGCGTGACCAGTCTCGAAAGCCGGTTGGGCAACCAGCGCAACCTGCTGGACGAGTCGCCGGAACACGCCCGCCAACTCGTGGTGGACTCGCCGGTCCTGACCGACGCCGAGATGGAGGGCGTGCGCGACTGCTCGATTCCGACCGAGACGGTGGACCTGACCTACCCGAAAGACGGGGACCTCGAAACCGCGGTCGAGCGCGTCCGCCGGGCGGCCAGCGAGGCCGTCGCGGACGGGGCCGAGATTGTCGTCCTCTCGGACCGCGACGTGGGTCCCGACAGACTGGCGATTCCGAGTCTGCTGGCGACCGGCGCGGTCCACCACCACCTCGTCCGAAACGGTCTCCGGAACCGCGCCGGACTCGTCGTGGAGTCGGGGGACCCCCGGACGGTCCACCACCTCGCGTGTCTGGTCGGCTACGGCGCGGGCGCGGTCAACCCGACGCTCGCCTTCGAGAGCATCGCGGACCTCGTGGCCGGACCCGACGGGACCGGCGAGTCGGCGGCCGTCGAGGCGTACGTCGGCGCGCTCGAAGACGGTCTCCAGAAGACGATGGCCAAGATGGGCATCTCGACGGTCGAGAGCTATCAGGGCGCGCAAATCTTCGAGGCGGTCGGTCTCGACTCGGACTTCGTGGCCGAGTACTTCGAGGGCACCGCCGCGCGCACGGAGGGCATCGGCATCGAGGGCGTGGAGGACGACCTGCGCGAACGCCACGCGGAGGCGTTCGGCGGGGGAGACGACCTCGACCCCGCGAGACAGGGCGAGTTCGAGCACCGGTCGAACGGCCGCCACCACCAGTGGAACCCCGACACCGTCGGCACCCTCCAGCGAGCGGTCCGGCAGGACGACGCCGACGCCTACGGCGAGTTCGCCGAAGCCATCAACGACCAGAACGGCAACCTCCAGACGCTCCGGGGCCTGCTGGCGTTCGACGACGAGGGCAGGGAGTCGATTCCCGTCGAAGCGGTCGAACCCGTCTCGGACATCGTCGAGCGGTTCTCCACGGCCGCGATGAGTCTCGGGTCGCTCTCGCCCGAGGCCCACGAGAACAACGCCGTCGCGATGAACCGACTGGGGGCCAAGTCGAACACCGGCGAAGGCGGCGAACCGCCCGAGCGGTTCGGCACCGAGCGCGAGTGCAACGTCAAGCAGGTCGCCTCCGGCCGGTTCGGCGTCACCAGCGCCTACCTCTCGAACGCCGAGGAGATACAGATAAAGATGGCCCAAGGGAGCAAGCCCGGCGAAGGCGGCCACCTGCCGGGCGGGAAGGTCAACGAGATGATAGCGCACGTCCGGTACGCCACGCCGGGCGTCGGTCTCATCTCGCCGCCGCCCCAGCACGACATCTACTCCATCGAGGACCTCAAGCAACTGATTCACGACCTGAAGTGCGCGAACCCCGACGCCGACGTGAACGTCAAACTGGTCTCGGAGGACGGCATCGGCACCATCGCGGCGGGCGTCGCCAAGGCCAACGCCGACGTGGTCCACGTCTCGGGCCACTCCGGCGGCACGGGCGCGAGTCCCAAGACCTCCATCAAGCACGCGGGCCTGCCGTGGGAGTTGGGCCTCGCGGAGGCCAACCAGATGCTCCGGGAGACCGGCCTGCGCTCGCGGATTCGCGTGAGCGTGGACGGCGGTCTCAAGACCGGCCGCGACGTGGCGGTGGCCGCGCTGCTGGGCGCGGAGGAGTACGTCTTCGGCACCGCCAGCCTCGTCACCTCCGGGTGCGTGATGGCCCGGCAGTGCCACGAGAACACCTGCCCGGTCGGCGTCGCCACGCAGGACGAGGACCTCCGCAAGCGGTTCCCCGGCCAACCCGACCACGTCGTCAACTACATGCAGTTCATCGCACAGGAACTCCGCGAAATCATGGCCGAGTTGGGCTTCGAGACGGTCGAGGAGATGGTCGGTCGCGTGGAGTGCCTCGAACAGCGCGACACCGACCACCCGAAGGCCAGCGGACTGGACCTCTCGTCGGTCGTCGCGGAACCCGACGACTACGCCGCGGGCGACCCCCAGCGGACCAAGACCCGCGAGCAGAGCCACGACGTGGACGACCACCTCGACCGTGACCTGCTCGATGCGGCCGAGCGAGCGGTCGAGGACGCCGACCCCGTCGAACTCGACGCCGAAATCGGCAACGAGGACCGCGCGGTCGGCGCGATGCTCTCCGGACGCGTCTCCGAACTTCACGGCGAGGCGGGTCTCCCGGACGACACGCTGGCCTGCTCGTTCCGGGGTACCGCGGGCCAGAGCTTCGGTGCCTTCCTCCAGTCGGGCGTGGACTTCCGACTCACCGGCGCGGCCAACGACTACCTCGGCAAGGGTCTGTCGGGCGGCCGCGTCGCGGTCCGAACGCCCGACTCGGCGGCGTACGACCCGACGGAGAACGTCGTGGTCGGCAACGTCGCGCTCTACGGCGCGACCGACGGCGAGGCCTACGTCAACGGCGTCGCTGGCGAGCGGTTCGCGGTCCGCAACTCCGGCGTGCAGGCGGTCGTGGAGGGCGTCGGCGACCACGGCTGCGAGTACATGACCGGTGGCGTCGTGGCGGTCCTCGGCGAGACGGGGAAGAACTTCGCCGCGGGGATGAGCGGGGGCGTCGCGTACGTCCTCGACGAGAACGGCGACTTCTCGGACAGACTGAACCGGGGCATGGTCCGACTCGACGCCGACCTCTCGGAGCGCGACGAGCGCGTCCTGCGCCGACTCGTGGAGAATCACGCGGCCTACACCGACAGCGAGCGCGCGGCGGAACTACTGGAGAACTGGGACGCTGTGCTGGACCAGTTCGTGAAGGTGATGCCCGAGGCCTACGAGCGCGCCGTGACCGAGGAGGGCCGCGAGGACGTGCGTAACTCGCCGCCGCCGGAGGCGCGGAGTCGAGACGACGGCTGCGAGGCAGTGGTCCAGAGCGGGGCGGACTAAGAGAGTAACCTCATCAAGAATTGTTTGCTCTCTCTTGCCTTTTCTACAGCTATTCTTATCGCCATACCAGTTAGTAGAAGAACTGAAAGAAGGAATCCGGTAAATGCGAATGAGGCAGTAGTGCGAGTACCTAGGGAAGTATCAGAAAGACTCTGAAAGTCACCCTCGTTCAGTGCAAAGAAGAAATAGAGGATAAATATAATACCGGATATAGACAGGGTCCTAAGCATATATGCCGAAATGAATTCTGAATCCGTTGTGTACGATAGTATAACCATTGTGGCTAAAAGTAGAAATGTGGCCATAGAAAATACTAGCTCTATGTTTGTATCTTCATTCAGATATCCGCTAACTGCAAATAGAGTGTAAACGGTTACTATTACCCAACCTACGTCGAATTTCCAATCAAATTTTGCATATTTTCTGAACTCATCGTAGGGAACTTTCTTCACTAGCCAAAATATTATATAGATATATAGCAAAACATTAGCCAATAATGCAGCAATAGGCTGTTTAATAATGTATATCGGAATGAACAGTCCTATACCCGCACTAAATCGCCTAAATGAAGTCCAAAGGGATGCGTATCCATTCCGCCAGTTCTCCTGCTTCTCTTCAATGTATATCTGATTTTCTTCAATGGTGACTAAATACCTTTCTAATAAGTTGGACTTCCTCTCTGATGAAGATGAAACCTCTCTATCAGTTCCTATAGATTGAAAGCCTGTCCCTGTATTAAGCAACTCAAGGTCTAGCATTGAAAGCAGGTTTTTCGGGATTTCTACAATAAAGGAAAACACAGACAAGTACAGTGAATATAGACCCGACATTATTATGAATACATAGAAAAATAGCGATAGGTTGTAGGAAAAGTAGTCTAATTGAGCCATTTGTTTAGCAAGTGATTCAATTTGGAAGTTAAATGTCTGCAATGAGAGTAAGGAAGAATGGCCAGCAGAGAGAAGAAGAGATCCAATGGCAACCATCAAACCAAAAGCAGTTAATAAGAGTCGTAGGAATTGAGCAGCTTGTTCCTGCAGCCAACGGTTCCTTTCTATTTGGATGTCAACTTCCCTTTTTGCCTCTTGGTATTGTGTCTTCCATTCCGCCTCGGAGACATCATCGGGAATGTTAATTTGATTCCCATCTCTCTGAACCATTACAAACAGCCAAAAATTGAAAATAGTAAATATTATCGGAATTCTCCTAAAGGATGGTGCTTCCTATAGATACGACGCGTCCCACCGAGTCGGCTTCTTCTGGTTGCCACAGACGTTGCACTCCAGTCGCTCCATCGAGTCCATCGCGGTGTCGAAGCTCTGACAGTTCGAGCAGAACCAGCCGTAGAGGTCCTCGCCCTCCTCGTCGGTGTAGGCCGCGTAGAACGGGGCGTCGGACCCGCGCTCGCTCTCGGCCCAGTTGACGTAGAGCGAGCGGCCCTCGAACTCGCGGCTCTCGAACTTGGCGCGGCCCTCGTGGACGTAGAGGTTCTCCATGTGGGTCTCGCCGCCGATGTCGCGCTCGCGCTCCCCGGCCTTCTCGAAGCCGTTGGCCTCGTAGAAGGTGCATCCGGTCTCGTTCTCCGTGAGGACTTCGGCGGAGATGCGCTCGACGCCGCGCTCCGAGAGCGTGGCGAGGGTCTGGTTGAGCAGGGTCGTCCCGACGTTCTTGTCGCGGTTGTCGGGGTCCACGTGTAGCCAGAGGATGGTGGCGTCGCCCTCCGCCAGCAGGTTCTGGGAGAAGCCGACCACCTCGTCGCCCGCCACCGCGACGAGGTAGAGCATCCCCTCCTCCTCGAGTTCGGCCTCCATCATCTCGTCGGCGTACCAGTTCTCGGCCGCCGTCTCGATGACGTCCTCGTCGAGTATGTCGGCGTACGACGCGTGGAGCGACTCCAGCGCGATGTTTCGGATACCTTCGCCGTCGCCCGGTTCGGCTTCGCGGATTTCGATTCCGTCGGAAACGGAGTCGGCGTCCGGCTCTCTCTGTCCCATGCCCCACGTATTCGACGTTTTCACTGATAAACGTTCTACCCGATTCAGACAAATCCGACGGAAACCGCACATCCCGTGTCGGATATTCAGTATGATTGTCCAGATGTTTATTTCCTAATTTATTATCAAACGCTCGTCCGATTGTGTCCAACTCGTGGTACGACGAGACGACGTAGCGCCGGACCGTCAGGGCAACGCGACACCGAGACGCCCGACCCCGAACGAGCGTCGCGAGTCTCGGATTTCCGACTCCAGTAGGTCTTTCAAATCCGGCGACCAACCCCCGGCATGGACACTGCACTCGTCGTCGGCGGCACGCGGTTCATCGGCCGCCACCTCGTTTCGGAACTGCTCGACCACGGCTACGACGTGACCATCTTCAACCGCGGGAACCACGAGAATCCGTTCGCCGAGAACGACACCGTCGCCCACTACGAGGGTGACCGTACCAACGAGACGGCGCTCGAACAGGCAAGACGCGAGGTCGAACCCGACGCCGTCTTCGACTGCGTGGCGTACGAACCCCGCGAGGTCCGGGCCGCCACAGAAATCTTCTCCGACGCGGACGCCTACGTCTACATCTCCAGCGGCGACGCCTACGGCAACGAGGAGATTCCCAAGCGCGAGGGCGAGACCGAACTCCGGCCCTGCACGATGGAGCAGGCCACCGACGACTCGGGCGACACCTACGGCAACCGGAAGGCCGAGGGCGACCGGGCGATTCGGGCGGCCGCCGACCGCGGCGTGAACGCCTACAGCGTCCGGCCGTGCATCGTCTACGGTCCCCACGATTACACCGAGCGCCTCGACTACTGGATAGACCGCGTGGCGAACTACGACCGCGTGGTCGTGCCCGGCGACGGCGACAACGTCTGGCACCGCGCGTACGTCGAGGACGTGGCGAGCGCGCTCCGCGTCGTCGCCGAGGAGGGGACGCCCGGCGAGTCGTACAACGTCGGCGACCGCCGCGTCGTGACGATAGACGAGATGCTGGACCTCGTCGCCGAGGCGCTCGACACAGCGGTCGAAATCGTCCACGCGGGCGAACGCGAACTCGCCGCCGCGGACCTCTCGCCCGACGACTTCGTCCTCTACCGCGACTACCCCCACGTGCTGGACACCGACAAACTCGCCGCCCTCGGGTGGGACTCGACGCCGCTGGCGGAGGCGATGGAACGCACCGTCTCCGAACACCTCGACAGCGACCGGGACGGGAGCGAGTACGACCCGGGCCGCGAGGCCGAACAGCGTATTCTCGACGTGCTCGACACGGTCTGAGGCCCAGACTGTACTCCGACGTTCGCCCCGAACGTCTGACTCCTCGCCGGTCGGTCTGTTCTCAGCTTCGCCCTGTCGATTTCTAACTGGTTTACGACATCTTCGGGACCTCGTACTTCAGAATCGGTCGATTCCGGCGTTAATCCCGGGCTGAGACCGTTCGCAGGTCCGAGTTACCGAATTCAGGAGGCTGATAACAAACACCCCGTAACACCTTTGTCAGCATATGGCACAGCATCGTCGTCGCCGTCGAACGACCCGCTACTCGTCTCCGGGACGATGATACGCGAGGCGATTCGGACGACGGTCAGGGGTGTCGGGGTCGCCCTCCTGACGGCCGTCGAAGTCACCGCGCTGTCGGTTTGGCTCGGACTGGTGGCGGGCGCCGACCCGCTCTCCGCGTCTGCGTTGGTCGGAGTGTCCGGACTGTCCGCCGGGATGCTCGTGGAGATGCTGCTGGCCCACGTCACCGTCAACGGGTGGAGTCGGCCGGTACCGGCCCGGGCGGTGGCGGGCCTCGCGCTGGCCGAGACCGCGCTGTGGGTCGGGTGGTTCGCGGCGGTCCGGTGGACCGACGGACTGCTCGGCGTCGTGGTCGCGGGACTCGCGTTCGCGGTCGCGCTGATTCCGCGTCACACCGCGACGGACAACGCGATTCAGGGTCGGCGTCCGCTCGCCGCGCTGGTCCAGCGCCCGACGGTCGGACTGGCGGTGTTGGAAGCGGCGGGAGCGACGGCGTGGCTCCTCGTCGTCTCGCGCGCGGTGTCGCTCCCCGCGTGGGTCACCACGACTCCGGTCGCGGGTTTCTCGCCGCACGCGGTGGTCGGTGCGGCCCTCCTGACCGGGGCGGTGTTCGCTCGACACCTGCTCGCGGTTCGCCACGCGCTCCGGCGGCCCTCGCGGACGGCGAAATCGGGCTGGCGGTCCTCGCGCGGGACGCTCCGCGAGTAGTCCGAGCACGACGGAGCGTGTCGGTCCCGGTCGGGTCCCGTCGCGGTCAGATGACGCCCGTCGTCTCGGCCGCCTCGATGGCGGCGTCCTGATTCATCCCGTTGCCCAGAATCGTGTACCGGTCCCGAATCTCGTGGGCCGCGGTCAGCGCCGCGACGACCGTCTCGTCGTCGATGCCCAGTTCCGCGGCGGTCGTGGGCGCGCCGATGGTGTCGAGCGCCCGCCGGACGCCCTGCCAGTCGCCGCCGTGGAGGTACTCCGCGACGATGGTGCCGACGCCGACTTGGTGGCCGTGGAGCGCGGCGTCGGGGACCATGCGGTCGAGTTGGTGAGAGAAGAGGTGTTCCGCGCCGGAGGCGGGTCGCGAGGAGTCCGCGATGGACATGGCGACGCCCGAGGAGACCAGCGCCTTGACGACCACCCACGCCGACTCTTCGAGACCCTGCTTGATGGAGTCGGCGTTGCCGACCAGCATCTCGGCGGTCATCTCGGCCAGCGCGGCCGAGTACTCGGAGTACTGGACGTTCTGGAGTCGGTTGGCGAGTCGCCAGTCCTTGACCGCGGTGTAGTTGCTGATGATGTCGGCGCACCCGGCGGTCGTGAGCCGCCACGGCGCGTCCGCGAGAATCTCGGTGTCGGCCACGACCGCGAGTGGCGGTTCCGCGGCCACGCTGTGGCGGGTGTCGCCCTCCGGGACCGACCCGCGGCCCGAGACGATGCCGTCGTGACTCGCCGCCGTGGGGACCGAGACGAACCCGGTGCCGAGGTCGTCGCTGGCCATCTTTGCGATGTCGATGGCCTTCCCGCCACCGACGCCGACGAGGTAGCCCGCGTCCACCTCCTCGGCGACTTCGATGACGCGCTGGACCGCCTCGAAACTCGCCTCCCCGATTTCGACTATCGCGGGGTCCTCGCCCGCCGCCTCGAAGTCCGCGGCCACGCGCTCGGCCGCGACTTCGCGGGGCGTGGGACTGGTGACGACCAGCGGACGCCCGTGGAGGTGGAGTTCGGAGACGGCCTCGACGGTCTGGTCGAGGACGCCGTGACCCACCAGCACGTTGCGGGGCAGGCGAATCCACGTCGTTTTGTCGAACATACCCCTACTCTCTCGCGGGCCGGGAAAACAGTTTACCTCTCCTCTCGGGGTGTTACGGCTATCCCCGCGGCGGTTTGTCCCGATTGGACCCGCGGCGAAGCGGGAGAGATACAGTGAGGAAGTGAAGGAGGGACGAGCGAAGCGGAAGCGAGAGGCCGGGTGAGACAGCACGGAGAGGACGAGCGAGACGGAACGAAGACCAAGAACGGAGACGAAGGCGAGAAGCGAGGACGAAGAACAGAAAGAGACCGAGAGACCGTCAGGCCATCTGTTCGATTTGTTCGAGTTCCACTTCGACGTGAACGCCGTCCGGGAAGTCGAACTCCGCGACCTGCCGGGCGAGGTCGTTGTGGCCGACGATTTCCATCTGGCGGGTGTACACCGTGTAGTCCCACGACCGGAACTGTCGGGTCTCGTTTCCGCTGGTCGATTTGTACTGGGGGACGTCGAGGCGTTCTGGCGGTGCCGAGTGCGGGCCGCGGAGTTCCGCGCCCTTGCGTTCGGCCGTCGAGCGAATCTCGTCTACGACGTTCTCCAGCGCGGGGCGATTCCCGCTCTGCAGTCGGATTCTAGTGACGAAGGTCATGGCTGGGTTCGGTGTCGATGTGTTTCAGCATCGAGGTACGTAAAACGTCTGTTCTCGCTGCGGGCCTCCGGCGACCGACCGCCCGACGGGGAGCGTGCGCCGTGTCGTCACGGCTCGCGATACCGACCGGCGTTCGGAGTCGTCTCGGCGAACCTCCCTCCGACATTCTCTTAACGCACCGCCGTATATACTCCAGTAAATGACGATTGAAGCTACGTCCGCGGGTGCGATCCTCTACCGGGATACCCGCGGTCGCCGGGAATATCTCCTCCTCAAGTCGCGTCCGGGCGACTGGGAGTTCCCCAAAGGCGGCGTGGAGGGGGACGAAGAGTTACAGCAGACGGCCATACGCGAAGTGAAAGAAGAGTCCGGAATCAAGGACTTCCGGCTTCTCGACGGCTTTCGCGACGATTACGACTACGTCTTCGAGGCCAACGGCAACACCATCCACAAGACGGTCCACCTGTTCGTGGCCAAGTCCTACGAGGCGAGCGCGGAACTCTCCCACGAACACCGCGACCACCAGTGGCGCGACTACGAGCAGGCCATCAACACCATCACGCAGGACGGCCCGCGCGAAATCCTCGAAGACGCCCACGAGTTCCTGAACGAGAAGGAGGAAGACGACGACGTGTAATCGCTCGTCGGGGCGATACTTTTCGGACGCTACCCCGACCGACGGTCGTATTGCCGACCAGTCGTCGCGACGGATTAGCCTTCGTTATCGTCCGTTCGCCACCGCTACCGCCGACCGGCCAGCATCGCAGCGCCAGCGAGCGCGACTACCGTGAGTCCCGGACCGAAACCGGGGACGCCACCGTCGGCGTCCGTCGTCGTCTCGGTCGCAGTGGTCGTCGGTTCGGAGGTTGTGGTCGCCGTCGGTTCGTCGGTCGAAGTCTCTGCGGCGTCGGTCGTGGTCGAAGCGGCCGTGATTACCGCGTGCAACTCGGCGACGGCCTCGGCGTCGGTGTCGTTGCTCGCGTAGAGCGTGACGGGGTAATCGCCCACGGCTAGCGGCGGATAGGGCGACTCGCCGCCGAAGTGTTCGACCTCGGAGTGCACTGTGGCGTCGTCGGCCGCGGCGTCGGTCGTCACCTTCGTTGCGTTCGGTTCACCGGCGGCGTCGGTGTCGAACGTGAGCGCGACTCGCCCGTCGTCGTTCCCGTCCTCCACGTTCACGACCAGCGCGTAGTTCACCACGTCCTCGGAGCCTATTTTGACCGTCGCAGCGTCGGTGTCGTTCAACTGGACGGGAATCGTGACGTTCCCGCCGCGCTCGGTCTGGACGGTGTCGGCTCCGAACCCGACACCGTTCCCATCTGCCGTTTCTGGGGTCGTTTTCTGACTCTGTACTGCCTCCGCGGGCGCTCCGAGCGCGACCCCGCTGGTTACGAGGACAAGCGCCAGAAGCGCGTTAACGAATTTCGGTCGCATGATTCAGGGGACAAGCGGCCGCGGTATCGCGGTCGCCAGCGTAATGATGACAATCCAACAGTAAAATACGTTCCGCTCTCGGGCGAAACCGAGTTCCGAACCACTTAGGCCGACCCGCTCCGAACGCCGACCGTGAGCGACGCGGACGCCGAGACCGACCCCGAGTTCGTCTTCGAGTTACGTACCTGCCGGTGGGTCGAGCGCGAGTGGCCGCCCGAATCAGATAGGGGAGACGCCGGCGACGACCGCCCCGCAATCGTCGCGCGGCAACTCGGCACCAAGCGCAGGCGGTGGGACACCATCGTGGTCGAGGTGGACGCCGACGCGCTCCGCAAGCGCGCGAACTTCGGTCCCCGACGACTCGACTCGGACCTGCTCGACGTGATTCCCCACGCGCCGCCCGACTGGGAGTGGTACCGTGACGCGCTCCCGGACCCCGGCTACCCGTGGCGGTACGTCCGCGAGTCCATCCACCGCGCCGCCGACCGCGGCATCCTCGACGTGCGAAAGCGGAACAACCGCATCGAGATTCGCCGGAAGTGGGCCTACCCGGACTGGGTCGAGCGCATCGTCGCCATCGAGAACAAGCCCGACCTCGACGCCAGCGCGGCCCGCCACCTCGCGCCACAACTGGAGTACGACGTGGCGCTCTCGCTGGCCGACGAGGTGTGGGTCGCCACCCGCGCGACCGGCGAGTCGGTCGAACCCGCTCTGCTGGAGAGCGTCCCGGTGGAGGCCGGAATCCTCACGCTGGACCCCGACTCGCTGGCGACCGGCGGGGCGCGGACCGCCGACGTCGAGTGGTACCCCCGGACTCTCGACGCAGATGCGCCCGGCACTCGCATCCTCGAACGCGGCGAGGTCACCGAGTACGGGAGCACCGCCTCGCAGTTCGAGTACGCCGACTCCGAGTGGAAAGCCCACAAGCGCCTCGAAATCGCCGAGCGCGCCTACGAGAAGGGGTGGCGGGCGTACGCCGAGACGATGCGGCCGGACTGTCGCGAGTTCCAGTTGCGGCGCGAGGGCCGGACCCTCCTGCCGTACTGCGCCGCCAAGGAGTGCCACCAGACGAGTTCGGAGTGTTCGGGGTCGTGCCCCGAGTTCTCGCCGGAACCGCCCCAGTGGCGGACTCGCGGGTGGCCCATCGAAGGCGGACCGGGGAAGGGGATTCGGAAGCTGTTAGCAGAGCGTCGGGAGCGCAATCGGCCGGGGTGACCGCAGTCGGACCGGGGACCGACCGCAGTTCACGCGGAACCGGGAGAACTATTCTAGCATCCTGTGTGGTGTCGAATATGAAGACGCCCTCCATCTCCAGACGCGCTCTCCTCGGCGCGACGGGGGTCGGTGCGGTCGCCACGCTCGGACTGTCGGCGCAGAAACGCGGTCCCGACTCGATTTCGACCCGCGCGGCAGTCCGGATTGGCCCCTCCTCCACCACGACACGCGAAACACCGGTTACAACCCCCACGCGACCGGCCCGGAGAGCGACCCAGACGTTCGTTGGCAGGTCGAACGGTTCGACCCCGAAGGCCGGTTCCGCGGCTATCTGAACTTCCCGAAGCCGGTCGTTTCCGGCGATACGGTCTTCGTCGGCGGCCGGTCGCTCTCGGCGCTCCGAGTCGGCGACGGCCGCGAGCGCTGGTCGGTCGAGGGCGAGGACAGAGAGACGTTCCACGGTGTCGCGTTCGCCGACGGCACCGTCTTCGCGACGACACAGTACCCGGAGACGTCGGGCGTCACCGCGGTAACGTCGGCCGGTGAACGACAGTGGCGGAAGACGGGACTTCACCGGATTCAAACGCCGCTGGTGGCCGGAACAGCGGTCTACGTGCCGGGGAACGACATGCTCGTCGCGCTCGACAGGTCGTCGGGGACGGAACGGTGGACTGCGGAAACTGGCTCACGGCCCACCGGCCACCCCGCAGTGACGGACGACGTGCTCTACACGGCGGAGGGGTGGGACGGACTGGTCGCCCGCGACCGGCGCAACGCCTTCTACGAGATTCCGCTCCAGACACCGCCGCGCGTTCGGTGGCGGTACGAACCCGACGAGCGGGCGTACCCCGCGCCGGCGGTCGGCGACCGAGGGCGGGTGTTCGTCCCGGAGACCGAAGAGTGGTACCCCAATCACGACGAGGGACCGGGGAGATTCGCCGCCTTGGACGCCGACGGGTCGCGTCGCTGGACCGAGTCCGGCGGGACGTTCGGCACCTCTCCGGTGGTCGCCGACGGAACGGTCTTCTACAAGTGCGGGACGAACACCGAAAAGAAGGACATGGGCGAGTACATCGACAGTCACTCGGACGCCCGGATTACGGCTCACGACCCTGCCGACGGAACCGCTCACTGGACTCGTACCGTCGAGGGGTTCGGCGACTGGCAGATTGCGCCCGTCTCCGACGGCCACCACCTCTACGTCCCGCTTCACGACGACATCGACGAACGGAGTGCGCTGGTCGCGCTAAACGCCGAATCTGGGACGACAGAGTGGCGACGAAAACTGGAGTCGCCAGCCTATCACCTCGCACTGGCGGGCGAGACGTTGTTCGTCAGCACGGAGGACGGAGCGGTGTTCGCGCTGGAGTAGTACGGTGTCGGTGCGACCGGGCTACCCCGACACCGACACGTCCACCTCGTCGCGCTCGACGGACAGTTTGAACGTCGGCACGGTCCGGTAGACGACTTCGACGACGCCCTTCCGCCGGAGCGCCTGCAGCGCGCTCCGAACGTCCTCGGCTTCGGGGTCCACGTCGTACTCCGCGCGCAGTTTCTGGAGGACCGACACCACGCTCTCGGACTCGTCGTCCGGACCGGCCACGACCGAGAACACCTGCTGTTGGAGTTCGGGCACTCGGATGGCCGACGGTGCGCCCGACTCCTCGTCGTCCACGACGCCGGGTTCCACGTCCACGAGGTCGGCGGCCTCGTTGGTCGCGCGGATGAGACTGTTGTCGTCGCGGTAGTAGTAGTCCTTGAGTTCGTTTTCGAGATACTGGTGGACCTCGCTCCCGCTTTCGAGACCCCAACGCTCCTGCAGTTCGGCGTTCTTGGTCGGCTGTAGCTCCACGAGGTCGGCGAGTCGCTCGCGGGCCTCATCCGAGAGAGTCATCGGTCGGCGCTACGGCGGGGTGATATTTCCGCTTTCCGGAAGTGAGAACGAGCCAGTTCCGTCGGTCGTCACTCGGGGCGATACCTACCTCCGGTAGAGAGAAGAGGACCGAGAGACCGAATCGGGCGCAGGGACGACCGAGTGACCGAACGACCCAGTTCAGACGTTCAACTGGAACCGCACCGTGTCGCCGTTCTCCAGCGAACTGCCGGTCGAGAGCGTCTCGGTGGAGTCGAACGACTCGCGGACGACCACGGTGTCCGAGCGCAGGCGCTGGCCGTCGAGGACCCCGGCGCGGACCTGCGGGCCGTACTGCTCCGCGAGTTTGTCCACCACGTCGGCGACCGTCGCGTCGTCGGGGACAGCGACGCGCGCCTCGTGGGTGCCGGTGCGCGCGACGAGGGTACCGGTGAGTTTGATAGTGACGTTCATACCAACTACTCCGGACCCCATCGACTAAAAGTTTACTCACACGCGAAAAAGTACTGCCGACATGCCACCGCTTAAGGACGGCGCTCACCACGTGTCGCGTATGGCGAACCACACATCCGACTCCGCGGAGACGTCCGACGACGGTAACGCACCCAGTCCCGGCGCGAGCGACCCCCTCGACATCCACGGGGTCGTCCCGCCGACCGTCACGGCGTTCGACGCGGACGAGTCGGTCGATTACGACGCGACGGCCGCCCACGCCCGATTCGTCGTGGACCGCGGCGCGCACGGCGTCTTCCCGCTCGGGACCAACGGCGAGTTCCCGCTGTTGACGCCCGACGAACGAGACGGCGCGGTCGAAGCGGTGGTCGAGGAAATCGGCGACGACGCGCCGGTCATCGCGGGCGTGGGCGCGCCGAGTACCCGTCAGACCGTCGCCCACGCCGAACACGCCGAGCGCGTGGGGGCGGACGGCGTAGTCGTCGTCACGCCGTACTACTATCCGCTGGACCACGAGGCCGCGGTCTCTCACTACCGAGCGGTCGCCGAGGTAGTGGACCTGCCGGTGTACGTCTATCACATCCCGAGCAAGACCGGTAACTCGCTGTCGCTCGACACGCTCGACGCGCTCGCCGACATCGAGAATCTAGTCGGACTCAAAGACTCCAGCAAGGACGTGCCGTGGCTCGGGCAGGCCATCGACGCCCATCCCGAACTGACGTTCCTCGCCGGGTCCGACTCGCTGCTGTTCCCCGGACTGGAAGTCGGCTGTTCGGGCATGGTGAGCGCCGTCGCCAACGCCTTCCCCGAACTGGTCGTCGAACTCTACGAGGCCTACGACGACGGCGACGAGGAACGCGCCCGCGAGTTGCAGAGCGAAGTGTACGACGTGCGCTCGGCGCTCAAGCGCGGTCCCTACATGGCCGGTGTCAAGACCGCGCTCGACGTGCGGGACCTCGGCTTCGACGTCGGTTCGCTCCGGAGTCCCCTCCGGACGATGGACGACGAGGACCGCGAGGCGCTGCGGAGCGACCTCTCGGAACTGGACCTGCTCTGAGCGGTCGAGTCGGTCCGTGCGGGTTCTGTTTTCCACTGACTCTGTCGCTCGACTGCGTTCTCTTTCGCTCGGTCGCGTTCGCTCCCGCTCCGTTTCGACAGTTCCGTTTTGTCCTCCGTAAACGGTCGGAAGTTTTAATGCCGCTCTCACGCTAATCGGTGGCGTACGACGGTCCTCGTCGGGGCGGCACGGCGACTGCCGCCGAGTCGGGAGTGGGACTGCTCGCACCGACCCCGGCAGCCGTGACTGTCGCCCCTCCACAGCCATGAACCACGCCACACCTGCCCTCAACAAGCGGACGGTACTCGGCGGACAGTTCTGCGCGTTCGGGGTGTTGACCCTCGAGGTCGCCCTGCTCGCCCTATTGCTGGTCGCCGTGGGCGTGTACCTCGTCCTCGAACCGACCCTCTCGTCAGTTCGCAACGGCGGACCCTCCAGATTTTTACTATAGGGGGAGTAATCGATTCGCATGGTTCGAAACTACGAGTCGCTCCACGACCCGAACGCCGAGTACACGATGCGGGACCTCTCGGCGGAGACGATGGAGTGCGGCGGAACGCGGGGCGCGGGCCGCGACGTAGAGATTACCGACGTCCAGACGACGATGATAGACGGTAACTTCCCGTGGACGCTCGTCCGAATCTACACCGACGCCGGCGTCGTCGGGACCGGCGAGGCCTACTGGGGCGCGGGCGTCCCGGAACTCATCGAGCGGATGAAACCCTTCGTCGTCGGCGAGAACCCGCTGGACATCGACCGCCTCTACGAGCATCTGATTCAGAAGATGTCGGGCGAGGGGTCCATCGAGGGCGTGACCGTCACCGCCATCTCGGGCATCGAAATCGCGCTCCACGACCTCGCGGGCAAGATTCTGGACGTGCCGGCGTATCAGCTTCTCGGCGGCAAGTACCGCGACGAGGTCCGAGTCTACTGCGACTGTCACGCGGGCGAGGAGGCCGACCCCGAGTCGAACGCCGACGAGGCCGAGCGCGTGGTCGAGGAACTGGGCTACGACGCGCTCAAGTTCGACCTCGACGTCCCCTCGGGCCACGAGAAGGACCGCGCGAACCGCCACCTCCGCAACCCCGAGATTCAGCACAAGGTGGACATCGTGGAGGCCGTCACCGAGCGCGTCGGCGACCGGGCCGACGTGGCGTTCGACTGCCACTGGACGTTCTCGGCGGGCAGCGCCAAGCGCCTCGCCAGCGCGCTCGAAGAGTACGACATCTGGTGGCTCGAAGACCCCGTCCCGCCGGAGAACCACGACGTGCAGAAGAACGTGACTCACTCCACGACCACGCCCATCGCGGCGGGCGAGAACGTCTACCGCAAGCACGGTCAGCGCCGCCTCATCGAGGAGCAGGCCGTGGACCTCATCGCGCCCGACATGCCCAAGACCGGCGGGATGCGCGAGACCCGGAAGATAGCGGACATGGCCGACACCTACTACATCCCGGTCGCCATGCACAACGTCTCCTCGCCTGTGGCGACGATGGCCTCCGCGCACGTCGGGGCGTCCATCCCGAACGCGCTGGCGGTCGAGTACCACAGCTACCAACTCGGCTGGTGGGAGGACCTCGTGGAGGAGGACGTCATCGAGAACGGCCACATCGAGATTCCCGAAAAGCCGGGCCTCGGCGTGACCCTCGACATGGACGTCGTCGAGGAGAACATGGTCGAAGGCGAGGAACTGTTTGACGAGGCGTAGCCGACGTCAAGTTCCCAGAGCGAAGCTCTGCGGTATTCGACGAAGCGTAACTTCGTCGTGCTCGAAAATCCGAGATTTTCGGCGTTCGACGAAGCGTAGAGCCGTCTCGCTCGGGCGGCCGTGGTTCACGACGCTCGGCGAGGCGTGGCGTCGTCCGGTTCGAGCGTGCTGATTTTCCGCACGTAGCACTCGTTAGTGTGGCGGTTTCGGACGTGCGATGGGCCACGCGCAGGTCCGGAATCCGTGACCGAGGACGAGCAGGACGAACACCGCGACGAGACCCGGAGCGTCGGACATCGCCGGGTCGAACGGCGTTCGTCGGCAAAAGAATGGGCCGCGTCTCCGCAGTTCGGCCGCGTCTTCGGGCCTACTCGAAGTCGGGGTCCCGGTCGTCGAGGAACGCCGCCATCCCCTCTCGCTGGTCGTGAGTGCCGAACAGTCCGCTCCAGAGGCGGCGCTCGTAGCGCAGGCCCGCCTCCTGACTGGTCTGGTGGGCCTGATTCAGCGCCTCCTTGGCGGCGGCCAGCGCGTAGGTCGGCTTGGCCGCGAGGTCGGCCGCGAGTTCTTCGACGTGGTCGTCGAGTTGGTCGGCGGCGACGACTTCGCCGACGAGTCCGTGTTCGTCGGCGTCCTGCGCGTCGATGCGCTCGCCGAAGAAGACGAGGCGGCGCGCGAGTTCGTCGCCGACGAGTCGGGGGAGACGCTGAGTGCCGCCCCACCCGGGGATGATGCCGAGGTCGATTTCGGTCTGGCCGATGACCGCGTCCTCGCTGGCGACCCGGAGGTCGCAGGCCAGCGCGAGTTCGCACCCGCCGCCGAAGGCGTAGCCGTTGATGGCCGCCACGACGGGTGCGGGGAACCGCTCGATTTTGTCGGCGACCCGGTGGCCCAACTCGGCGTAGGCCTGCGCCTCGGGCGTCGTAAGGTCCTGCATGTAGCTGATGTCCGCCCCGGCGACGAACGCGTCGTCGCCCGCGCCGGTGAGAACGAGCGCGCCCGTGCCCTCGCTCTCGGCCACGTCGAGCGCCTCGTCGATGGCTTCGAGGGTCTCGACGTTGAGCGCGTTGAGTCGGTCGGGACGGTCCACCGTCAGGGTCGTCACGTCGCCGTCGGAGTCGAGGCTGATGGTCTCCCAGTCGGACATATCGGCACCGACGACGCCGCGCGGAATAATCCTTCCGAGACACGGCCGGTTCGCTGACACGTTCGCGGCTTCGTTTCTCTGCGGTTCCCTCGGGTACGTTCGACGGTTGCGCTCGTCGGACGACCGATAGAACGTCCCGACTAGAGCGCAGACGAAACAACGCGACGGAGACGCGATGGCGAGACGACTCACCCCAAATTCGCCAGTCGGTTCAGCGCGAAGATGGTCCGGAACACGTCCCCGGCCTTCCCGCGGTCGAAGACCAACTCGTCGGTCCGGATGACGTGGTCCAGCACGTCCCGGGATGCGTGTTCGGGAGCGGCCGCGATGCCCGCGTCGTTCTCGGCGACCCACTTCATCACGCGGAGGTCGCTCTTGCTGTCGCCGAGGACGGCCGCGAAGGGGTCGTCGATGCCCAGCACCTCGAAGGCGGTCTCGACCCCCACGACCTTGTTGAGTTCGAGGCTCCCGATTTCGGCCGCGTCGGCCTCGTAGTAGGCGACGTCGATGCGCTCGAAGGTGTCGCGTATCGGTTCGGGAACGTCGTCGGGACTGCAGTCGGGCGTCGCGCCCTCGCTTTCGAGGACGCCCCTGATTTCGGGGTCCTGCTCGGCGTAGTAGGCCCGCGCCCAGTCGCTCGCTCTCCCGGCGCTCTCGTTCGCGTCCTCGGAATCACCGCCGACTTCCTCGACGACGGCGTCGCCGAGCAGGTCGAGTTCGTAGACCAGCGCGCGGTCGATGACCTCCCGGGCGTCGTCGCTCCCGGTCTCGAAGTTGGGCTTGAGCGTGACGTTGAACTCGTTGCCCTGCAGGTGACACCCTCGGCGCAGTTCCTCGGGCGCGTCAGAGAGGACCCGCGAGCGGACCGTGTCGAAGATGGTCCGCACGTCGTCGTCGAGGTCGTCGTAGAGCAACCGCTTGGTGTCCGCGCCGTGGCCCGGCGTGAACACGCCCGTCCCGGCCTCGTAGACGATGGAGAGGTCGCCTGAATGGACGAGTTCGTTGCCCAGTCCCTGAATCAGGAATCCCTTGACGTTCTCCAGCGTCTGGCCCGTGCAGACCACGATGGGCGTCCCGGTCTCGTGGAACTCGGTCAGGAGGTGGAGTGTCTCCCGAGGAATCTCGTTGTCGGTGCCGCCCGCCGAGCGCAGGGTCTCGTCCACGTCGAGGACGAGGACGTTCACGCCGCGGTCGTACTTGGCGTGGAGGTCGAGGGCGGTGAACGCTTGGTCGCGGGACGCGCGGGCGGCGAGTTCCGAGAACGTCTCGCCGGCCGCGGGGAACGCCGCCCGAATCTCGGCCTTGCGGTCGGCGAGGTCGTCGCCGACTTCCTGCCAGTGTTCGAGGGTGACCCGCGAGTCCACGGGGGGAAACAGGTCCACGAAGTCCTGCAACGCCCGGAGGGTCTCGGCGTCGAATTCGTCGTAGAGTCGATAGAGTTGGTCGTACCGCTCCATGCCGGAACTGAGTCGCTCTCTGGGATAAAGGTCGGGGTCGGGGCGAACGTTAGCGGTCTACTTGGACACGGATTCAGTATCACGGTGTCGGACGGCCGCGACCGGCACCGAGTGACGAACGGCGTCTCGGTCGGCGACGAGCGGTCAGGTCTCCTTCTCGATTCGCCAGTAGACGTACTGTTCGAGAAACGGCGGGAAGTTGTCGTGCCCGCACGTGGGACACTCGTACTCGACGCCGCCGTCGATACCGTCCGGGAACACGTATCCGCAGTCGTTGTCGCACTCGTTCCCGCCGAACGCGACGGCGAAGACCTCTCGGAGTTCGGTGACGTGGTACGCTTCGAGGTGCGCCTTCGCCTCCTCCTTCACGACCGCGGCCGTCGCGGCATCGACCGTTACGTCGCAGAACGCGCAGTCGAACCGGAACTCGTCCATCAGGAGTCCTCCAACTCGTCGACGACGATGGTCTCGTCGTCTTCGACCCGAACTCGATACCCCTCGTACTCGAACTCGACGCGTCCACCGGCGTTGCGAGTCGTCCCGCCGTGGAGGGAGGCGAACACGGCGTCTAACGCTTCCAAATCGACGACCTCGTACAGCGGCGGATGCAGTTCGGCGGGGGTCGTGCCCTCTCGTCGAGCCAGTTTCTCGACCAGTCGCTCGCTGATAGCGTCAACCTCGCTCCCGAACATACGTTTCGTATACGAACGAACAGAAACGGATAAAAATGGTGATGAAGTGCTACTGTGTCCGGATAGAGATACATAACTGCTACACTGACAACGCCAAGGCTGCGATAATAGCAGTGGTGACGGTCCCCCGAGCGTTCGTCAATCGCCTTCGTCGTCCGTAACCGCCGAGACGCCGAAGTGGTTGAAGGGTTGGTGGAGTTGCGCTTTCAGGATGTCCGACCGCACGATTTCCAACCCCATCTCGCGGAGCGAGTCCGCGATTTCGGTCAGTTGGTCGGTGTCCGTCCCCACCGCCTCGACGTGGAGATTCTCGGTACCGGCGAGCAGTTCGCGCACCGCGATGACGCCTTCCTGTTCGAGAACGTCCTGACCGAAGTTCTCTGGTTCGTCGGGTGCCGTGCAGGTGAACAGCACACGGAGTTGGAAACCGGCCTTCTCGTAGTCGAGTTGCGGGATGTAGCGCTCGATGACGCCCTCGTCCTCCATGCGGGCCAGTCGATTCCGGACGGTGCTGGCGGCGATGTCCAACTCACCGGCCATCTCGGTACTGGTGCTGTTACGCGCGTCCTGTTGGAGATGGTAGAGAATCCCCTTATCGACCTCGTCGAGTTCGTAGGTATCCATACTCGTGATAGTATCCGTTCGGATAAAAGACCGTTTCTGTCGCCGTCTCGTCTGCCGATTCAATCCGTAGTCCGTCCGGCCGCACGGCGGACTGTCGAACCGCCAAGCGAAGTCGCCGACCGAGTAGCGAGTCGCGGCATTACTGCGCCCCGACGGGGTATCCGCCGAAACTTAGTCCCCTGCCCACCGAGAGACGGGTATGATTGGGAAACTCGACCCAGAGGTTCTCGCGCGTGTCCTCTCGCGGACGGGCGCACGCGACGACTCGGTAGTGATGGGTCCCCAGTACGGCGAGGACGCCGCGGCGATGCGGGTCGCGACCGACTGCTCGTCGCCAGTTCCGACCCGCTCTCGCTGGCGAAAGAGCGCCTCGGCACGCTCGCGGTCCACGTCGCGTGCAACGACGTGGCGGCGTCCGGGGCCGACCCGCGGTGGTTGACCAACGTGCTGTTCCTGCCCGACGACGACCCGGAGACGCTGGACGCGCTGACGACCCAGATGGACGACGAGGCCCGCGAACTGGGCGTCGCCATCGTCGGCGGCCACTCCGAGTACACCCCGGCGCTGGAGCGCCCGATGGCGTCGATGACCGCGATGGGACTGGCCGACGAGTTCGTCCCGACCGGCGGCGCGCGACCCGGCGACCGCGTCCTGCTCACGAAAGGTGCGGGAATCGAAGGGACCGCGGTGCTGGCGTCCGACTTCCGGGACGAACTCGACCTCCCCGCGGACCTGCTCGAACGCGCGGAGGGCTTCTTCGGCGAGATAAGCGTCGTCCCGGAGGCCCGCGTCCTCCGGGAGTCGGCCACCGCGATGCACGACCCGACCGAGGGCGGACTGGTCAACGGCATGGTCGAGATGGCGAGCGCCTCGGGGGTCCGCCTCGAAATCGACCGGAGCGCGGTCCCCGTGCGCGAAGAGACCACCGAACTCTGCGCGGCGATGGGCGTCGACCCGCTCCGAATATTCGGGTCCGGCGCGCTGCTGGCGACCGTTCCGGCGGCCGAGTGCGACGACGCGCTCGCGTCGCTCGACGCGGAGGGCGTCCCGGCCGCCGAAATCGGCGTCGTGGACGAGACCGACGACCCCGGGGTCGCCATCGGCGGCGAACTCGTCCGCGAGGCGATACGCGACGACCTCTACGACCTCTGGGAGTAGTGCGAACGAGCGGTGGCTTGTCTGTGGGTTAGAGGGGTAGCGGAGTGGGAAATAGAAGAGTGAGAGGAGGGACAGGTCGCGATGACGAGAGCGATAGGTGTCCACCCCCCACATCCATCCACAGATGTTTACTCGGTATAGAATAAAATTTTTTGCCCCTCCCGCTACTACCCCCTGCTATGGAAGCAGTTGTTATCCGACGGAGTGAGATGACGCCGACAGTCGCCGACGTACCGCGTCCGGAACCCGAACCCGGCGAGGTGCTGGTCCGGACGCTCAGGGTCGGCATCGACGGGACCGACCGAGAGGTCATCGCGGGGAGTCACGGCGGGTTTCCGGACGGCGAGGACCACCTGATTCTGGGCCACGAGGCGGTCGGCGTGGTCGAAGACGCCAACGGCACCGTCTTCGAGGAGGGCGACGTGGTCGTTCCGACCGTCAGGCGACCGCCCGCCGGGGGTTCGAACGAGTACTTCGAGCGCGACGAACCCGATATGGCCCCACCCGAGGCGTGCGTCGAGCGCGGCATCGACGGCGCGCACGGGTTCATGTCGGAGTACTTCACGAGTCCGGCCGAGACCCTCGTTCCGGTACCCGACGACCTCGCGGAGTGGGGTTTTCTGGTGGAACCCATCAGTATCTCCGAGAAGGCTATCGAACACGCCGCCGCCTCGCGGTCGGCGTTCGACTGGGACCCCGATACGGGTCTGGTCCTCGGCAACGCAGTCTCGGCCTGCTCACGCTCGCCATGCTGGAAGTCGGGGGCTACGAGCGAACGTACTGCCTCGGTCGGCGGGACCGACCGGACCCGACTATCGACATCATCGAGGAGTTGGGCGGAACCTACGTCGATTCGCGCGAGACGCCGGTGTCCCGAATCGCAGAGGTTCACGAACCGATGGACTTCGTCTACGAGGCCACCGGCTACGCGAAACACGCCTTCGAGTCCATCGAGGCGCTCGCGCCCGGCGGAGTCGGAGCGCTGCTCGGCGTGCCGGAACCGTGGGAGTTCGAAATCGACGGCGGGCGACTCCACAAGGAGTTCGTGATGAACAACAAGGCGCTGGTCGGCAGCGTCAACTCCAACGTCTCGCACTTCGAGTCCGCGGCCCGGACCCTCGGTGACCTCCCGGCGTGGTTCCTCGACGCCCTCGTGACGCGCGTCCACGACTTCGACGACTACGAGGCCGCATTTGCGTCGGACGAAACGACAATAAAGACCGCCCTCCAATTTAGCCAGATATGAAGAACGTAGACGACCTCATCGAGAGCGCGGCACAACTCGCCGAGCAGGGGCTGTCCAAGGGCGAAATCGCCGACGAACTCAACGTGTCGCGCGAGACTGCGAGCTGGTTGGTCGAACGGAGCGGCACGGGCACGCCGACCACTGCGACCCAGACCGAACCTTCGGGCGGTCCCCACGACATCCACGTGGACTGGTCGGCGCTCGGCCGTGACAGCAACCGCCTCCACCACGCCGGGGCCGCGATGGCCGACCTCATGGCGAAGCAGAGCGACGAAGTGGACCTCACCATCGGCATCGAGAAGGCGGGCGCACCGCTCGCCACGTCGGTCGCGCGAGAACTCGACACCGACCTCGGAACCTACGCCCCGAGCAAGCACCAGTGGGAGGAAGGCGACATCGAGGACCTCGGTGGAACGTTCTCCCGGAACTTCGCCCAGATTCGGGACCGCGAGTGCTACGTCGTGGACGACACCATCACGAGCGGACGACGATGGGCGAGACCGTCGAAGCCATCCGCGAGGAAGGCGGCACGCCGGTCGCCTGCGTCGTCCTCGTGGACAAACAGGGCGTCGAAGAGATTCAGGGCGTGCCGGTCCACTCGCTCATCAACGTCGTCCGCGTCGGCAACGACGAGTAGCACAACTTCTTTGCGCACGGGGGTCGTATCGGAGGGTATGACCTTTCAGCCGGAAAGTGACCTAACCGAAGAAGAGGTGCGAGAGCGCGTGGATTCGACCATCGCCGACAACGAGGTCGTCCTGTTCATGAAGGGAAACGAACTGATGCCCCAGTGTGGCTACTCCCAGAAGGCGCTGGAACTCCTCCAGCAGCACCGCGACGACTACGAGACGGTGGACGTGCTGGACGCGCTCCCGGAGTTCCGGGCCGCGCTGGAGGACCACAGCGGGTGGGAAACCATCCCGCAGACGTTCGTGGACGGCGAGTTCGTCGGCGGGAGCGACGTGCTGGCCGAACTCGACGAACGCGGCGAACTCGCCGACGAGTTGTCGGCTTGAGTACTTATTTCGACGGACTGACCGAGGACCAAAAGAGTAGCCCATATATGTTCGGACCACCTACACTGCCGTGTACCGTGTCGTCAGCCGGGAACCTGCATGTAAATTACAAATGACGGGGCAAGTATATCGACTTCATTCGACGCTCGAACTGCCGCTAGAGAACGTTTACGACTACTTCGAGGAGGACCCTGACCTACCCCCGAAAATCTCCAGCGTCGATATCACCCGGCGCAAGAACACGCTCATCATCAGCGCGGTCGCCGACGACGAGAGCATCAGCAAGTATACGCCGACCGCGCAACTGAAGGCCTCCATCTCGGAGACCCGCGTCTACACCGAGGAGGAACAGAAGCGACGCGAGGGTCCCCGGTGGGGCGACGACGCCGAGGAACTCGACGAAGAGGAAGACGACGAACCGATGGGCGAACTCATCGAGGTCGCCGCGTTCAAGGGCGACCGCGAGACCGTCCTCCAGAACACGGCAGTTCAGTATCCGATGTTCCTCGTCCTCTGCGAAATCGCTCGGTTGGCCGAGAAAGGAACGCTGACGGCCATCACCGAGGTAGACGGCGAACTGCAGGCGACTCGCATCGTGGACGGCGAGGACCGACCCGCGTCCATCGAGGTCGTCGAGGGACCGACATCCTCGAATTCCGGGTCCAGCGGAGTCGATTGGCGCGACAACGAGTTTATCTAACCACTTTTTTCTTCGTCGGGTGTCCTCGTTCGCTTCGCTCACTGCGGGCACCGCTCTCTGCTCGCGGCTTGCCGCTCGCACGGTACGAGGGACGTAGTCCCTCGCTACTCGAAAAATCTGGACCAAAAAAAAGACCTGCTCGCTCGTTGCTGGCGCTCCTCACTCGCAGTACAGAAACGGTGTGGCGAGAGACTACTGCGCGAGCCTCCGGCTCGCTGCCAAGAGAAAAATAGGTTTGCTGTCGAGGCAGGAAATCGGCCCCGGCGCGCGATACCGTGCGCAGTTTTACCGTGCTACGCTGTCCCACCAACGGCGGCCTGAACCCGCGGTAACGGAGACCTTCGTGCGACTGCGGTCGCCCTGCGCGATTGGAGAGCCGAAAAGCACTTTAGGGACGTAATTAGATGTAATTACGAACGATGCCCGAAGACTTCCCAGACTACGTCGACGTAGACTACAGTGACGGCGAAGGCGAGGAACCCGAGGACTACGCCTCGATGGAGCACAAGATAGAGAAGGCCATCGAAGTGACCCGCGAGGGACTCGAACAGTACGAGAACCCCGCCGTGATGTGGACCGGCGGAAAGGACTCGACGCTCACGCTGTACTTCATCAAGGAGGTCGCCGAGAAGTACGACCTCCCGACCCCGACCGCGGTCTTCATCGACCACTTCCAACACTTCGACGAGATTCACGACTTCGTCTCCAAGTGGGAAGACGAGTGGGACCTCGACGTCGTCTACGCCAGCAACGACGACGTGGGCGAGTACGCCGAGGAGAACGACCTCTCGCCGGGCGACGACATCCCCATCGACGCCCTGAACGACCACAACCAGCACCACGTCCGCGAGATTCTGGAGTACGAGGAGGACACCTTCCCGTTCCTGCTCGATACCTACGTCGGCAACCACCTGCTGAAGACCGTCGCGCTCAACGACACCATCGAGGAACTCGACATCGACGGCATCATCTCCGGCGTCCGCTGGGACGAACAGGAGGCCCGCGCCGACGAGACGTTCTTCTCCCCGCGCCACGACCCCGACATCTACCCGCCCCACGACCGCGTGCAGCCGATTCTCCAGTTCGACGAGCGCGCAGTCTGGGACGCCTTCTGGCACTTCGTCGTCCCGGACACCGTCGACGAGTACCCCGACGACGGCTACGTCCCGCAGTCCGACGACGACCTGCCGAACGGTCTCACGCAGGACGACATCCCGGTCAGCCCCAAGTACTTCGCCGGGTTCCGCTCGCTCGGCAGCGAGGTCAGCACCGAGAAGTCCGACGAGGAGCCAGCGTGGCTTCAGGACCTCGAAGACACGACCGAACGCGCGGGCCGCGCCCAAGACAAGGAAGACCTGATGGAGCGCCTGCGCGACCTCGGCTACATGTAGGAACGGCCGTTTACTGCACTCGGAAATTCGCTTCCGGCGAATTTCCTCGGTGGTAAACGCTCGGTCCAAAACTGTCGCCACGCCCCCACTCACGCACGCCCGTCGCGTGAGTTCGGGGGAGTTCGGTCTGCTCACTCCCGTCACTCGCGGTCGTCCGTTGGTACGCGACTGGGTAAGGGTTGGACGACCGCAGGAGTGAGTCTGGCCGTCGTTTCTCCGCGATTTTTCTCGCCGATAACTACCGCGTCGCTCGGTACTCGCCGTGCTTGACGCCGAGGAGGAGCGCTATCAGGCCGAACACCAGCATCGAGGGCGTCACCATCATCAACACGGTGCTCGTGGCCATGAAATCCATTCCGATGAGCGCGGCCGTCCCGGCGGCGACGATTCCCAGCAGTATCGCGGCGGTCACGGGCAAATTAAATTCCATACACGAACCTCAGGACGAGAGGAGGAAAAGCGTTGCTCTACTCCCCTTTCGGACGAACCACGTCGGCCAGCGTCACCAGCAGGCCGAGGAACCACCCCGTCGGCACCGAGAGACCGAACCACATCGCCACGTAGTTCGCACCTTCGAGCGTGAACTGCTCGCGGAGGAACGTGTTGATACCCCACAGGTCGAGAGGGTTGTCCAGCAACCAGACCGCGAGCGTGTAGCTCTTCGGGAAGATGACCGCCGAGAGGGTCGGCGAGTAGAGCGCCGCGACGACCGGCGGCAGGAAGATGGCCGTCATCGCGGAGGGGTAGGCGAGCAACACCGTGGTGAAGCGGCCACCGCGGGTGCCCGTGACGTACGCGAACGCCGCCGCGACGGTCGCCACGCCGCCCGCGGCACCGACCGCGAGGAACCCGTCGGTCGAGAAGCGCAGTCGCGCGAGCGCGGTCAGGCCGCCCCACACCAGCAGCGACAGCAGGACCACGCCGACGACGCCGAGTCGGGTCGCGGTCCCGTCTATCTTCCGGGTGTAGTACCGGGCCGCGAACCCGAACAGCGTGAGGGGGTAGAGGAGCGCGACGACCGCCGTCCCGACCGCGCTCCACGCTCGGTACGCGACCTTCCCGGAGGTCGAAGTCGGTTCCCACTTACCGAGGACGCCGCTCTGGTTCCCGCGCTGGCGCGGGAAGAACAGGGCCATCCAACTCTCGTGGAGTCGCCGCAGGTCGTATCGAATCGCGCCGAGGAGACCAGTACTTCGTGTTCCGCCGTGCATCTGCATTTTAATACGTTACGGCTAATATGAAGCTTCGGGGTGGGGACGAGGAGTGAAGTCGTTCTGACGTTTGGTTTCTATTCGTTCGCCGCGGTCTCGAACGGGATTACATCAGCGAAGTCGAAGGTCACGAAGTCCGCCTGCGATGGCATCCGCATCACCGAACGCTCGTCGGTCGAGAACACCGATTCAACGCCAAAAATACCACTTCCCCGGCGACGGTTCGCTGACCGGAACGAACGCCGGTTACCGATTCCGAACGCGTTCGGACCGGTCCTCCCTGCGCGTCTCCTCGGCGGTTCGTACGCTCTGACGGTCCGCTCCGTCAGTTCCCATCACGTCGCCGAGTCGGCGCTCGAACTCCTCGCGGGAGAGTTCGCCCGCGGCGTAGCGGCGCTTCAGGACCGCTTCGGGCGTCTCGACGTCCGTCTGCGCCTCGGCCGCACCGTCGGGATACGCCGCCGCCGACTCCACGTTCCCGATGAGCGAGAGGTACACCGGCCAGAGGGTGAACACTCCGAGCAGGAACGCCGGAATGCCGACGGCGGTCGCGAACAGTCCCGTCACGAAGGCGCCGAACGTGGCCGCGGGACTAATCATCTCGATGCCGCCGAAGAACAGGAACGGCGCGAGGGAGAGGGCAGTCCCGCCGAGAAGCGTTCGACCGAGCACACCGTTGGGCGTGTAATGTTCGACGAGTCGGTGGAGAGCGCGGAAGGTGGAGGTGTCAGCGGGCTGGTTCATCGTCAGGATACTCGAACACCCATAAGTAAAAAATTTTGTTCGGCGAGCGAGAACGAGAGCCTCGACCGGACGGACGGTCAGCGACTCAGTTCCACGGGCCGAAGTCGGGGTCCACTCGCCGGTCGCGCTCCTCGATGCTCGCTATCTTCTCGACGTCCTCGGCGTCGAGTTCGAGGTCGAGCGCGCCCCAGTTGTCGCGGATGTGGTCTTCGCTGGACGCCTTCGGAATCGCGGCCACGCCGTCGCGCTGGAGGAGCCACGCGAGGCTGACCTGCGCCGCGGAGGCGTCGTGCTTCTCGGCGACGTCCTGAATCTCGGGCACGTCGAACACCTTCCCGCGGGCCAGCGGCGAGTAGGCCACGAGATTCACGTCGTTCTCTTGGCCGTACTCGACCAGTTCGTCCTGCGGGAGCAGCGGATGCATCTCGACCTGATTGGCGAACACCGGCGCGTCCAGAATCTCCTGCGCCTCGTCCAGATGTCGCGGTTCGAAGTTCGAGACGCCGACGTTCTCCACGAGACCGTCGTCGTGGAGTTGGTCGAACGCCGGGAGGGTGTCCTCGGGGTCGTACTCGTTGGCTGGCCAGTGGACGTACAGCAGGTCCACGTACTCAACGCCGAGTTTGTCGAGGCTCTCCTTGGCGGTCTCTATCACGTCGTCGTGCGAGAGATTGCTCGTCCACACTTTCGTGGCGAGGAAGACGTCGTCGCGGTCCACGTCGGCGTCGGCGATGCCCCGACCGACGTACTCCTCGTTGTCGTAGGCCTGCGCGGTGTCGATGTGGCGGTACCCCATTTCGAGCGCCTGTCGGACGCTCTCGGCGCACGTCTCACCGTCGGTGTTCTCCCACGTTCCCAGTCCGAGTCGCGGCATACCGTCGAGTGACTGCGCGTCGCTGTGTTCCTCGCGTTGAGCCATAACGGTTGTACGTTGTGCGACCGCGCCGAAAGTGGTTTCGGCGTCGGAAATCTCTGTGTTGCGGCCGCCGTCGCTCGGCGAAGTTTGCCGGAAGCGAAGAAAAGCCTTTTAACCCATTCACCGTATGTGGTCTGATAGCAAGGGCAGGCCCATGATAGACATCACGATGGACGTGGAGCAGTACGACTGCCCGTTTATCGACACCACCGACGACCACGGCGTCGGGTTCTCGGCCATCCAGTGGGACTTCGACCGGACGGACCGTCAACTGGAGACGCGACTGATGGTCGAGGGCGACGACCGCGACGAACTCACCGCCGGTCTCGGTGCCCTGCGCGACCACGAGAACATGCACGATTACGCCCTGCTGACACGCCGGGACAACGTCGCGCACATCCGGACGGTCATCGGCGAGACCGACGCGATGGCCGCGATTCGCCAGAACGGCGGCTACATCACCGGCCCGTTCCACATCGAGGAGGGGAGCGAAATCTGGCACGTCGGCTTCGACGACATCGAGTGCGAGGACACGACGCTGGCGGAACTCGAACGCGACAACGAGTTCGACGTTCTGGAACGCGACAACACCGAACTGCCCGACCTGCAGGGGTTCGTCCAGAACGCGGGGGCGGCGATGACGCTCATCGAGGGCTGTCGCGACCTCTCGGACGTCGAGCGCGAGACGCTGGAAACCGCCGTGAGTGATGGCTACTTCGAGAGTCCGCGTGGGGCAACGCTCGGCCATCTGGCCGACGAGTTCGACGTGTCCAAGCCCGCGGTGTCGAAGAACCTCCGGCGCGGCCAGCAGAAGATGATAGAGCGCGTCGTGGAGGCCCTCGACGAACTGGAGTGAGGCGGTTGCCGCCGCGGTGGTCTGCCGGTGAGTCCTACTACAGGCGTCCGGCGTGTGACCGCAAGGGGTGGCGAGACGAGGAGTGTTCCGGATACCAGTCACACGGACGATACGTTTTTGTGAGTCGGCCGTGCACCACGAAAACGATGCCACGAGTCGAACGAACTGACGGGCCGAACCTCTCCTGTGACGCCTTCGAGGAGGGCCGCGAAGGGCTGATACTCAAGGACAACCACGGCCGGAACGTCGGCTGGATTCCGTTCGAGAGGGTCGAGCAGGTGCTTCCGGACGGCGGTCACTCGTAGGTCAGCGACGTCCCGTCGTCGAACCGCAGGTCCCCGCCGTTGAGGTGGCTGGCGTGCTTCGAGAAGCCGAACACGAACAGGTTCGCGACCTTCCGGCGGGTCGCTGCCAGTCCGTCCTTGCCGGACCGTGAGTCGCTGTTCACATGTTAACCCAGCAGTATTTGCCGGGGTACGGGTATCATTCTAATCTGTTATGGCGGATGACAGCGTTTCACGACGGCGATGGCTCGCTGCGCTCGGGGCGACCGGGGCGGCGGGTCTCGCCGGATGTACCGGCGGTGACGGTGGACAGAGTACGACAACTACAACTGCGAGCGACGAGACCGATGGCGGCATGACAGAGACCACGGCGAAGACGACCGAGCAGGCGAGCGTCTCCGGAAACGTGAAAATCGGCGTCCTCCAACCGACGTCGGGTGACCTCAAGTACTACGGCCAGCAGTCGCTGTGGGGCTTCTACTCCGGACTGGCGTACAAGGGCGACACCGACCCGATAACGGGGTCGAGTACGGGGACCCACACCGTCTCGGTCGGCGACACCGAGTACGAACTCGTCGTCCGGGACACCCAGTTCGCGGCCGACAAGGCCCAGTCGCTGGCGACCGACCTCGTGAAGAACGAGGAGGTGGACATGCTGTTCGGGTGTGCCTCTTCGAGCGCGGCCAACCGCGTCATCAAGACCGTGGTCAAACAGGCACAGGTCCCGTACATGGTGGGTCCGGCCGCGTCGGCCGACATCACCGCGAGTTCCGAGACCTGCGGAAATCTCGTGTTCCGCGCGAGCGAGAACACCGCGATGGACGCTCGCTCGGGCGGGAAGTACGTCGCCAACCAGACCGACGTGAGCAAGGTATACCTGTTCGGCGCGGACTACTCGTTCGGGAAGGCGGTCGTCAACAACTACGAGCAGGTGCTGAAGGACGAGGGCGTCGAAATCGTCGGGAAGAAGTTCGTCCCGCAGGGCCACTCCGAGTGGAAGGGACTGCTCGACAAGGCCAAGAACGCGGGCGCGGAGGGCATCGTGGGCGGATTTACGGTCGCCACGCTCCCGAAACTGTTCACGTCGTTCCTCAACGGGAACTACGACTACCGCGTCTTCGGCGGGTTCGCCACCCGAATCACCAACGCTATCGTGGGCCAGACGCTCCAGAAGGCGCTGGGCAAGCCCCTGACCAAGGAGAAACTGCAGGAGACGAAACTCGGCCCGTTTACGACGCGCTATCACTGGAACCAGTACGACAACGAAATCAACAACCAGTTCGTGGACACGTACACCAGCGCCTACGGCGTCGTGCCCGACCTGTTCACCTCCGGCACGTTCACCGCCGCCTCGGCCATCGCGCAGGCGGTCAATCAGAGCGGTTCGACCGAGGGCGCGGACATCGCCAGCGCGCTCCGCGGGATGACAGTGACGGACACGCCCAAGGGGAAGAACGGCTACACCTTCCAGAAGTACAACAATCAGGCCCAGTCGGCGATGACCGTGGCGAACCCGGTCCCGACCACCGACGAGTGGGCCGGGAACTGGAAGGCCGCCATCATGCCCAGCGAACCGCTGGCGACCATCGGGGCGAAGGAAGCGACGATTCCCAAGGACAGCGACCAGATGAACTGCTCGCTGTAGGCCATGTTGCGAACCTCCGGATTGACGAAGCAGTTCGGCGGTCTCACGGCCGTCGACGACGTGGACTTCGCGCTCGACGAGGGCGAACTCTGTTCGCTCATCGGCCCGAACGGCGCGGGCAAGACGACGTTCTTCGACCTGCTGACCGGCGTGCTGACCCCGACCGCGGGCACCATCGAGGTGCGCGAGGGGAGTGGGTGGCGCGACGTGACCGACGCCACGCCGTACGAGACGGCGAGCCTCGGTCTCCACCGGTCGTACCAGATTACGAACGCCTTCCCCACCAGTACGGTGCTGGAGAACGTCCGGGTCGCGGCGCAGGCCGCCAGCGGCGACGCGGCGAAGTTCTGGCGCAACGCCGGGGCCTTCGAGCGACACGTCGAGGAGGCTCACCGGATTCTGGACCGAGTGGGTCTCTCGACCGAGGCCCACACCACGGCCGGGAGCCTGAGCCACGGCGCGAAGCGCCAACTGGAGGTCGCCATCGCGCTGGCGGGCGACCCCGACGTGCTGTTGCTGGACGAACCGAACGCGGGTGTCTCCTCGGAGAGCGTCGGTCGGATTATCGACCTCATCGAGGACGTGGCGTCCGACCACGCGGTCCTGCTCGTGGAACACAACATGGACATCGTGATGAACGTCTCGGACCGCGTGGTGGTGCTGAATCAGGGCGCGGTCATCGCCGAGGGCGAACCGGACGCGGTCCGGAACGACCCCACGGTGCAGGAGGCGTATCTGGGCGGCTACGAGGCCGGAAGCCTCGGCGAAACGGAGTCCGACACGGAACCGACCGCTGACGACGCCGGGGCCGACCCGGAGGAGGGGACGGCATGAACGCGACGCACCGAGTTTTCGTACGCCGGTTCACAGTTACGCAGTCCACCAGCGAACGCTCGGTTGGCCAACCGACGTCTGGGTGGACGAAAGGGGCCGCCCGGTCGCGGGCCGAAGGTCCGTGGTCGTCTGACCGGCCACTATCTGCGCCGAACGGTGCCGAGAGGCGCAGATATGTCGGTCAGCGACCGCGACCGGGCGGGGGATTTCTGGGACGAACGTCTTCTTCCGGGTCGGTTCATCTGCGAACTGACTTCTGTACCGACACCGCCGTAACCGAGAACCAATCACAGGAGACGATACGATGACACTACTCGAAGTCGAGAACGCCCACACCTACTACGGCGAGAGCCACATCCTCGAAGGCGTCTCGCTCAACGTCGAAGAGGGCGAGGTGGTCGCGCTGGTCGGCCGGAACGGGGTCGGCAAGACCACCACGCTCCGGACCATCCTGCAGTTGACCCCGCCGAGCGAGGGCACGGTCCGCTACCGCGGCGAGGACGTGACCGGAGCGGCGACCCACGACGTCGCCGACCGGGGCGTCGGGTGGATTCCAGAGGACCGGCGCATCTTCTCGCAGTTGTCCGTCGAGGAGAACGTCCGGGTCGCAGTACCGAAGGACGGCGACCCGAGGGAGGCGCTCGAACTCGCCTACGAGACGTTCCCCGACCTCGAACAGTTCGCCGACAAGGACGCCGGGAACCTCTCGGGCGGCCAGCAGCAGATGCTCGCGCTGGCGCGGGGACTCGTGGGGAACAACGACCTCCTGCTCGTGGACGAACCCAGCGAGGGTCTCGCGCCGCTCATCGTCGAGCGCGTGGCCGAGGCGCTGGCCGACGCCGCGCGGGACACCACGCTGCTGCTGGTCGAGCAGAACCTGCCGCTGGCGCTCGACCTCGCCGACAGGTTCTACGTGCTTGACAACGGGCAGGTGGTCGAGGAGGGCGACGCCGACGAGACCTCCGCCGACGACGAGCGACTCAGGAGGTATCTCAGCGCATGATTGAGATAGTTCTTGCAGGATTCATCGACGCGTTCGGCCAGTTCCTCCGGCCCGAGAACCTCGCGTCGGTCCTCGTGGACGGACTGGCGAAGGCCGCCATCTACGTGATGATAGCGGGCGGTCTGACGCTCATCTTCGGTCTGATGGGCGTGCTGAACTTCGCCCACGGGTCGATGACGATGATAGGCGCGTATCTGGGCGGCCTGCTGATGGTGTTCGCGGTCGGCGGGACGACCGGCGGCGCGACCCGCCTGCTCGCGTTCTTCCTCGCGCTGGCCGCGACGTTCGCGCTCCTCGCGGGTCTGGGCGGCGTGGTCGAGGTGACGCTCATCAGACGCCTCTACGACCGACCGCCGGTCTACCAAATACTGCTGACGTTCGGGCTGACGCTCATTCTCGACGAACTGGTCCGCATCGCGGTGCTGTTCTACGGGATGCAACCGACCAGCGACTGGCAGGCCGCGCTGGGCACCAAGCCCGGCTTCCTCGCCCGGTCGGTGGACCTCGGTCTCATCTCGGTCAGCGGTCTCTCGCTCTTCGAAATCGTCGTCGGCGCGGCCACGGTGGCGGGCCTCTGGGCGTTCCTCACCCGGACGCGCTACGGACTCGTCATCCGGGCCGGGAGCGAGGACGCCGAGATGACCGAGGCGCTCGGCATCGACGTGCGCCGGGTCTTCACCGTCGTGTTCGCGCTCGGCGCGGGCGTTGCGGGCGCGGCCGGGACGCTCCTGATGTGGGACCCCGCGTGGGGTGCCAGCGTCCCGCTCGCCGCGGACACCCTGCTCCCGGCGTTCGTGGTCGTCATCATCGGCGGTCTCGGCACCTTCCGGGGCACCGTGGTCGCGGCGGTCATCGTCGGGATGGCCGACGCCGTGACGACGTGGTGGTTCGTCAACCACGTCGATTTCGCCAGTCTGCCCGAGATGACCGTCTTCCTCATCCTCGTGGTGATGCTGATTCTGCGCCCGCAGGGCCTGTTCGGCGTCGAGGAGGTGGGCGGCCATTAGCACCGAAACCGCCGACGCCGCGGCTCCCGAGGCGGACGCGGACGAGGAGTCGGCGGCGTCGTGGCCGGTTCGCTACCTGCGCGAGCAGACCGTTCACGTCGCGGTCATCGTCCTGTTCGCGGCCTATCCGGCCGTCTACTCGGCGCTGGTCAACTCGCCGGTCGGCGCGGAGATGGTGACGGTGCTCCCCGACGTGGAGACGATGATAACCGTCCTCTACTTCGGTCTGTTCGCCATGTCGTTCGACTTCATCAGCGGGTACACGGGCTACCTCTCGTTCGGCCACGCGGCGTTCTACGGCACGGGGGCGTACTTCGTCGTCCTCGCGGCCAACGGGAAGGTACCCCTGCTCGGGACGGGCACGCCGTTCGTCTACCTGCTGGTCCTCGGCGGCCTCGCGGCGGCGGTGCTGGCGGTCCTCATCGGCGCGGTGTCGTTCCGACTGTCGGGCGTCTACTTCGCCATGATTACGCTGGGCTTCTCGCAGGTGCTGTACGTGTTCGTCCGCGACTGGGACTACGTGGGGTCGAACCCGCGCGACGGTCCCGCGGTGCTGGAGCGGACCGACCCGTTCAGCGTCGGCGTCCCCGGCGTGGACTCGCTGGACCTCGCCATCGGCCAGCTCGCGGGCGACAGCGTCGAGGGTCTGCTCGGATTCCTCTCGTTCGGGACGACCGAGGTGTCCTACTACATGGTCGGACTGGTAGTGCTGGTCTGTTACTTCGCCATGCAGCGCGTCGTCCACTCACCGTTCGGTCGCGTGCTGGTCGCCATCCGCGAGAACGAGGAGCGCGCCGAGGCAGTGGGCTACAACACCTTCTGGTACAAACTCGGCGCGTTCGCCGTCTCGGCGTTCTTCGCCGCGGTCGCTGGCGGCCTGTTCGCCGGATTCCAGCGGTCGGTCTCGCCCGAGAACACGTTCTACTTCCTCGTGACCGGCGACGCCCTGCTGGCGTCCATCATCGGCGGGTTCGGCACGCTCGCCGGACCGCTCTACGGGTGGCTGTTCGACGAGAGCGTCACCGAGTTCCTCTCGAAGACCGGGGAAGGCGGCGGTCTGCTCCCGTACCTCCGGGACCACCTCGGCGACGCCACGATGGCGACGGAACTGTACGACGGGTTGACCGTCGGGCAGGCCATCGACACGTTCCTGAACGGACACGCCGAACTGTACGTCGGCGTCGTCTTCGTGCTGTTCGTGTTGTTCGTGCCGAACGGCCTGCTCGGCACCGTGCGCGACCGACTCGGCGGCCCGGTCGGCAAGCAGGTCGCCGCGCGACTGCGGGGTGAGGACCGATGACCGAAGGCGAACCCACCGTCGGACTCACCGGCTACGGGACCTACGTCCCGGACGAAGTAGTCACCGGCGAGGAAATCGCGGCCCAGAGCGGGATTCCAGAGGAGGTCGTGGTCGAGAAGATGGGCGTCCGCGAGAAGCGCGTGTGTCCACCCGACGCCGACCACGCCACGGACATGTGCGTGAAAGCCGCCGAGGACGCCTTGGCGGACGCCGAGGTCGCTCCGCAGGACGTAGACGTTGTCCTCTACCACGGGTCGGAGTACAAGGACTTCGTGGTGTGGAGCGCCGCGGCCAACGTCGCCGAGCGCCTCGGTGCCGAGGACGCCTTCGCGGTCGAGAGCTACGCGCTCTGCGCCGGCGCGCCGCTGGCCATCAGGCAGGCCAAGTCCCAACTGCTGGCCGACGCGCCAGAGACGGCGCTGTTGGTCTCGGCGAGTCGGGAGGAGGACCTCGTGGACTACGGCAACGAGGACTCGTCGTTCATGTTCAACTTCGGCAGCGGGGCGTGCGCGATGGTGCTGGAGACCGACCCCGCCGACGCCCGAACCCGGGCCACCGTCCGGGAGAGCGCCGCGATTACCGACGGCAGTTTCTCCGAGGACGTGGTGATGCCCGCGGGCGGGTCCAGAAATCCGCCGAGCCACGCCACGGTCGAGCAGGGGCTTCACACACTCGACGTGCCCGACCCCGAGGGGATGAAGGAGCGCCTCGCCGACGTGAGCCTCCCGAACTTCCTCGACGTGGCCGACGAGGCGCTGGCGCGGTCGGACTGCGGCCGGGACGACTTGGACTTCGTCGCGCTGACCCACATGAAGCGGTCGTTCCACGACCTGCTGACCGACCGACTCGACGCGGAGAGCTACTACCTCGACGAGTACGGCCACGTCCAGAGCGTGGACCAGATTCTCGCGCTCGACGAGGGACTGTCTCGCGGACTGGTCGAGTCGGGCGACCTGCTGTGCTTCCTCGCGGCCGGAACCGGGTACACGTGGGCCGCGACCGTCGTCGAGTGGCACGGGGAGCAGTGACTCGTCGTCCACGCACCGCCGAGCCATCGGACGACGGGTCGTGAACGGTCCGAGTTCGCCCTACGTCTCGGACTCCGGTTCGGCGGTGTAGGCCATTTCGAGGCGCAGGACCGCCGAGCAGGACTTGTTCTCCACGTCGAAGTCGATGCCCTCGACCTGTTCGTCGAGGTAGCCGTTACACCGACCGTGTTCGATGATGTTCTCGATGGTGGCCGGAGAGCCACACTCGGGGCAGTCGAAGTAGTAACCGTCGCGCGATTCGTGAATCGCGTCGGGTTCGAGTTCCATCCGGGCCGCTTGCTCCCAGTCGATGTCGGCGAGTTCGTTGTCGTCTGCCATGCAACGGTTGACGGGAGAGGGACGGGTAACGCCTACGGCCGCCGTCGCTTCCCTTCCGAAACCCACAAACGCCGGTCGCGCCAATCAACGCCCGATGGAGAAACTGGAGCGGTACGAACCGCTAATCGACGATTTCGGGGCGTTCCTCGACGCCTGCCGGCGTTCGCTCCCCTCGGTCGTCCGGGTCAACACGATAAAGGCGACCCCCGAGCGAGCGACGGCGGCGCTGGACGAGGAGGGAATCGGCTGGACCGACCGCGAGTGGTCGGACACGGTGCTGGAGTTGGACACCGACAGTCCCGGCAGTACGTGGGCGTCCTACCACGGGTGGATTCACGGGCAGGAGGAGGTCTCGGCGATTCCGGCCGAGGTCCTCGCGCCGGACCCGGGCGAGCGCGTCTGGGACGCCTGCGCCGCGCCGGGGAGCAAGACGACTCAACTCGCGGCCCTGATGGACGACGAGGGTCTGGTCGTAGCCAACGACAACAACCTCGGTCGCCTCTCGGCCCTGCGGTTCAACACCGAGCGACTCGGCGTGACGAACACCGTCGTGACGAACTCCGACGCCCGGAACTTCTCGCTCAAGCCCTTCAATTTCGACTCCTTCGACAAGGCGCTGGTGGATGTGCCCTGCTCGTGCGAGGGGACGATTCGGAAGAACCCGACCACGCTGGACGAGTGGACCATGGACCACGTCCGGAGCATCGCCGGAGTCCAGAAGGGTATCCTCCGGCGCGCGGTACAGGCCACCAGAGGGGGCGGCACCGTGGTCTACTCGACCTGCACCTTCGCGCCCGAGGAGAACGAGGCCGTGCTGGACCACGTGCTGGACGAGGAGGACTGCCGACTCGTAGAGTTCGAGGTTCCGCTCGACTCCCGGCCCGGCGTCACCGAGTGGGACGGCGAGAGCTACGACGAGAGCGTCCGGAAGGCCCAGCGGTTCTACCCGCACCACAACGACACCGGCGGGTTCTTCTGCGCGAAACTGGAGGTGGAGGGATGACCGAGTCGAACCAGCAGTCGAACGACGGCCAGCAGTTCGACCGCCTCCCGGCCACCGACGACGACCGAGAGGTCGAGGGTCGCGCGACCCGCGAGGAGGTCGTCGAGTGGTGGGACGAGCGGTTCGGCGTCCCGACGGAGACGTTCGACGGCTACTCCTTCTGGGAGAAGGGGAAGGGCAAAATCTGGATTCTGCGGGGCGAGGTCGCGGACCCCATCGGCGTCGAGGCGCTCGGCATGAAGTTCCTGCGGACCCGACAGGAGCACTGGAAGCCGACGACCAACGCGGTCCAGCGGTTCGGCCGCGAGGCCAGCGAGAACATAATCGAACTCCCCCGCGAGCAGGCCCGGCGGTTCGTCCGGGGCGAGACGACCGACCCAGACTGGGACGGCGACTGGGGGTATCTGGTCGTCACCCACGAACTCGCGGGCGACCCCGAACCCCTCGGCGTCGGTCTCTACGTCCACGACGAACTCCGGAGTCCGGTGCCGAAGGGCCGCCAGCGCGACCTGTAGCGCGTCGCCCTCAACGCCTTTGGTGATTCGCGCCGACCTTCCACGAGATAGCCGATGGCACGTCAGGGGGAAGTCCTCGAAAATCCTGTGACCGGAGAGCGAATCGAGTTCCGCCGGGGTGCCGGGACCGGTCCAGCGGGCGCTCGCGACCGCCCTCTCGCCCGTGGGTAGACTCGCGGGCTACCGGGCGCGCTATCCGGAGTACGAGGAGGGGAGAGCGGTCCCGACTCCGCCGGACGCGTAGCGGGGCGCTCGACGCCTCGCGTATCGCGGCCGTCGAGGTTCGGCGTCAAATTTCGTCCTTCCGACGAACCGTCCCGCCGCTCAACCCCTCCCACTCGACCGCGAACCCGAGTTCCGACAGCGAGGCGCTCGCGTCCTCGATACCGTGCTCGGCCAGTAACCCCTCGACCTCCGACAAGGCCATTCCGGCCTCGATTTCCTCGCGGAGGTCGGCGAGTACCGCGGGCCGGACGAGCGTCCGACCCACGCGCTCGTGGTCGGGGAACGACTTGTCCACGATGGCGTCCTCGCTGACGCCGTACTCCTCGGCGAGGGTCTCCAGCGAGACGACGTCGGCGTCCGGGACGAGTTCGGCCGGGAGGGCCGCCGCGCTCTCGGCCGCGAGGTCGCGCTCGTAGCGCCGCAGGGCGTCGCGCACGTCCTTGAGCCGAATCGTTCCGGTGTAGGGAATCGCGCGGTGGTCGCGGGCCGCTATCTCCTCGCCGACGCCCAGACTCTCGTCCACCGCGACGAGCAGTTCCACGTCCTCGACGGTTTCGAGTTGCGAGAGTTTCTTCTCGACGTACTCGGGCGTCCAGAACCCCATAATCTCGAAGAAGACGCGGAAGTCGCTGTGCTGGTAATCGAACGCGAAGTCGGGAATCATCACTCGCGCGCCGGTTTCGAGGGGTTCCGGTTCGCGGGTGAGTTTCCAGTCCGAGTCGAGCGACTCGAACCGAGCGGCGAAGTCGGCCTCGACGCCGCTGTCGAAGGTCACGTCCGCGACGGGTTCGGTGCCCGGCACGCGCACCGGGTCGTCGTCGGACAGCGAGAGGGTGCGCTCGGTGCCGTAGTCGTCGATGGTCGCCGAGAGCGTCCACGCGTCGGCTTTGGCGACGGTCCGGAGGAGGCGCGCGAACCGCGTGCCGTACCGCCGGGTCGAGCGGAAGAGGGCGTCGGGACCGGTGACGACGACTTCGCGGTCCGAGAGGGCTTTCTCGTCCCCCTCGGTCTTCCGAATCTCGTACATCAGGCGCAGGCGCTTGACCGCGGAGACGAGCGCCTTCGGGTCGGACGTGCGGACCCGCAACTCTGTCGCGTCGAAGAGGGCGGTTTGGGCCAGCGACAGGTTGTACTGGGCGAGGAGTTCGTCGGGACCCCACCTCGCGTCGAAGGTGGCGAGGACCTGTCGTTCGTCGAGGTCCGCGTACAGCGAGTCCGCGACCGCTTTCGGGTCGGCACCGAGACGGTCCCCCGCGCGCCGGAGGGCGTCGTCTCGGTCCGCCTCGGAGACGACGCCGACCTGTTCGGCCGCCTCGAAGGCGACACGGCGGGCGCGCTCCGGTTCGACCGCAGACCGGGTCTCGAAGGTCGCCTCGCGGTCGAGGAGTTTGGCGAACCCCCTGACGAGTTTGAAGTGGTCCGCCTCGGGTTCGAGGTCCGAGAGGGCGGCGTCGAGTTCCTCGCGGGGCCGACCGGTGTGGCCCTGATACGTGCCGAGGACCCGCGCGGCCAGCGGCCGGTGTTCCCGGCGCGCGAACACCGGCCGGTAGCCCCCGCCCGCTCTGGAGACGCGAAGCAGGTCCTTGGTGAGCATGGGCGTAGGTCGGGGTGGCGCGTACAAAAACGGTCGGAAGACAGAAGACTCATTCCGCTGGACTGGGACCCCCAGATATGCGTAGACGTGACATACTTCGGAACTGTGCGGCCCTCGGAGCGACGGCGAGTGTCGGGGTACTTGCGGGGTGTGCGGGCGGCGGTGGGGACTCTGAGTCGGGACAGTCGGCGGCCCTCTCCAAGGAGTCGTTCGACTTCCGGGAAGGCGAATCCGGCAACCTCGTCGTCTCGGTGACGCTGAAGAACGCGGGGGAGGTCGAAGGGACGGGCAACCTCTACGTGACCGTGACCGCCGCCGAGCGGACCGACGGAAACCAGTCGGACGGGAACCAGTCGGACGGCGGCGACGACGGCACGGTGGCGTCCCGAGAGTCGATGGAAGTGACCGTCCCGGCGGGCGAGACGAAGACCGTCGAACTGGCGTTCGGTATCTCCTACGAGCAGTTCTCCCGTGAGGGGTCCATCAACGTGGACTTCCGCCCCTGAGAATCGCGCGGGAAGGCCGGACGAGAGCGTCGCGCGTCAGATTACCGCCTGCGCTCGGCCACCCGCTCCTCGGCGGTCTCGGCGCTGACGACCTCGTAGAGCAGGGCGGGGCGTCCGTCTTCCTTCGGTCGGAGGATGCGCCCGAGGCGCTGGGTGAACTCGCGTTCGCTCCCGCTCCCCGAGAGCAGGACCGCGACGTTGGCGTCGGGCACGTCCACGCCCTCGTCCAGCACGTTCGAGGTGACGACCCGCGAGTAGTCGCCCTCGCGGAACCGGTCCAGAATTTCGCGGCGCTCGGCCGCGCCGGTCTGGTGTGTCACGGCCGGGAGCAGGAACCGCTCCGAGAGGCGGTAGACGAGGTCGTTGTGCGCCGTGAAGACGATGACGCGGTCGTCGCGGTGGTCGGCGAGGACGGATTCGAGGGTCTCGACCTTCGCGTCGCTGTTCATCATCACCTCGCGGGCGCGCTGCTTGGCGAGCAGGGCCTCGCGGGCCTCCGGGTCCGACCCGGAGCGCTTGACCAGTTCCTGATAGTCGCTCCCGCTCTGCATCCGGATGTCCGACCGGGCGAGGTAGTTCGTGAACACCTCGTTGGCGTCCTCGTAGCGTTCTCGCTCCTCGTCGGTCAACTCGACCTCGATGCGCTTGACGTCGTAGGGCGCGAGGTGGTCGCCCGCGAGTTCCTCGGGGTCGATGGCGTACACCTTTCCGCCCACGAGGTCGGCGACCACCTCGTGCGCGCCGTCCGGTCGCTCGAACGTCGCGGTCAGGCCCATCCGGGCGGGCGCGGCGAGCAGTCGGGCGATGTCTCTATACCCCTCGCCGCCGAGGTGGTGAACCTCGTCGAAGACCGCGAGACCGAACCGGTCACCGAGTTCGTCGGCCCGGAGGTACGCCGAGTCGTAGGTCGAGACGGTGAGCGCTTCGACGTTCTGCTCGCCGCCGCCTAACTGCCCGACCGGGACGCCGAACTCCGATTCGAGTTCGCGCCGCCACTGCTCCAGCAGGTCGATGGTGGGGACGACCACGAGCGTCGCTGTCTGCAACTGCTCGATGGCCTTCAGGCCGATGACGGTCTTCCCGCTCCCGGTCGGGAGTTCCAGCACTCCACGCCGTCCGGCGTCCTCCCACGCGGAGAGCGCGTCGCGTTGGTACTCGCGGAGTTCGTAGGTCGAAGCCACGTCGGGGAGGTCCGGCGCGTCGAGGACCGAATCGTCGTAGCTCAGGCCTCGTTCGTCCAGCGCGTCGCGCAGGGCGGCGTACCGGAACCCGGGCGCTCGGCGCGTCTTGGACCGGGCGTCGGTCTCGGTGAACGGCACGTCGAGGTCGGCGTCGCTCTCGACCCGAATCGTCCCGTTCTCGAAGGTGAGGGTCGCGTCGGCCACGGCTTGGTGGTCTCTCGGTGCCCGCGGGACATAAACGGCTTGCCGTGGTCCGGCGGTCACTCGGATACGCGCGTCAGGGCACCCGCCCGCGGCGGGTTCAGACGCTCGCGGTGGTTCGATAACTACTCGCGGGCGGCGAGGTTCTCCGGAACGGAATCGCCTCCGACGGACGGGCACGTAGATTAAGTTCCCGGACGGCCTTACTCCGACAGTTACCATGGCGGACATAGACCAGCGTGAGGCGGCGCGACTCGTCGACCGCATCATCGAGGAGGTCGCGGCGTGGCCTCACGTCAACACCGAGGAACACCGCTTCGAGGGCCGGGAGTTCACGCTCGGTCCGCGCGAGGTGGGTCACGTCCACCGGTGGGGTATCGTAGACGTGCCCTTCATCGAACGCCTGCGCGAGGCGCTCGTGGACGAGGGCAAGACCGGCGAGCATCACGTCGTCCCGGAGTCGGGGTGGACCACCCACTACGTCGAGAACGAGGACGACGTGGAGCGGTGCGTATGGCTGTTCCGCCTGTCGTACCTGTATCACGTCGATACCCTGAAGAAGACGCCCGCGGGAGCAGAGCGATTCGAGGAGATAGACGTGGCGGAGGAACTGGAGGAGTTGGGGGCTAGCGACGAGGTGCGGGAGGCGTTCGAGCGGCGCGGGTCATGAAATCCTGAGGATTCACGCTCGGTTGGTCGCGGATACTACCAGACGTATCGGAGCCGCGGCCGCGTTCGGCCTGACGACCGAATAGTCCCAGCGAGAAGCGATAAGAGTCAGTCTCGTTGCGAAAAGTACAGCAGGATGGTCAGTACGGACGCGACGATACCTAACAAGACGTCCGTACGCTTTATGAGCGGCCAAATACCGACGCTTCGTGAAGACTTCGAGTCGGAGGTCATACTGGTCGTTTCGGCTATTCTTGCACCTTTCCCCGTCTTTGTCATTGTTTCTTCCGTGGCGGTTCGAGTACGGACGTGGATTATTTTGGTGACTTTCCGTTCAGTAGGACCCGGGCCGTAGTTGATTACTTTCAACGTCACCGCGTACGTTCCAGGTTCCGTGAACGTGTACGATACCGACTCCCCTCTGCGCTCCCATCCGCCATCCGGTTGGTCGCCCGGTTTTCCCGCCATGTTCCACAGATACGCATTTTGGCCGGAATATTCGGCCTCGAAGACTATCGGTTGCTGTGGAGTAGGCCGTTCCGGTCGGTAATCGAAACTCGCGCGAGCGGAATTAGCCCAGACGAATAGAGACATAAACGCTACCGCAACGAACAACACTAATACCATCCGTTTCCGGTCGTCCCGCATCCTTTACCAACTCGGTTATGATGGTTGATGACTAAAGTGTTAAGCGTCTGGGGTACCACCTCCGTGTCCTCATCCACGGAAATATATAGGAATCTGAGTTGACAAAATCACCTGCGTGAGTTCATGGTAGTGAACAGTGGGCACGAGGTTCCTCCCGATTCATGGCTATTTCTGAATCCTTAAACGCGCCCAACCGTTTGTACCGCATATGACCGACGAGGAAGCTACCGAGCAGGTGCGGGAGGAAGCCGAGACGGAGGAGACCGACAGCGACCGAGAGGACCCCCTCGGCCCGGAGAGCACCAGACTCGTCGCCGAAGTCGCGACCGAGGACGCGCAACTCGCCACCGACCTCGAAGACCACCTCGCAGAACTCGAGACCGCCCGCGAAGACGCCGAGGAGCGGGCCGACGACTTCGAGTCCAAACTCAAGCGCAAGCAGGCCGACTTCCAGAACTACAAGAAGCGCGCGAAGAAGCGCCAAGAGCAGATGAAAGACCGCGCGACGGAGGACCTCGTGGAGAACATGCTCGACGTGCGCGACAACCTGAAGCGCGCCGTCGAGTCCGACCACGAGGACGTCGAGAGCCTGAAGGAGGGCGTTCGAATGACCCTCAAGGAGTTGGACCGCGTGTTCGAGGACGAAGACGTCGAGGAGATAGCGCCCGAACCCGGCGCGGAGACCGACCCCCAGCGCCACGAAGTGATGATGCAGGTCGAGAGCGACCACCCGGAAGGAACCGTCGCGGACGTGTATCAACCCGGCTACGAGATGGCCGGGAAGGTCCTCCGGACCGCACAGGTCACCGTCAGCGACGGCAGCAGCGGGGAGTGAGTCCCAGATAGGTGGGCCGAATCAGGAGTAGAATTGCGGTCGGATATATAAGTATGTCATTCACGGGCACGGGCTGCCAGTAAAATCGCAAGACGGCAGTCGAATCGCCGAGACGGCCCGTACGCCGAGACTAGCAAGGCTTAAACGGAAGAACCCGCAACGTATCGAACAAGATGGCGAGCAACAAGATTCTGGGCATCGACCTCGGCACCACGAACAGCGCGTTCGCGGTCATGGAGGGCGGCGACCCGGAGATTATCGTCAACAGCGAGGGCGACCGCACCACGCCCTCGGTCGTCGCCTTCGACGACGGCGAGCGCCTCGTCGGGAAACCCGCCAAGAATCAGGCGGTCCAGAACCCCGAACGCACGATTCAGTCCATCAAGCGGCACATGGGCGAGGATGATTACACCGTCGAAATAGACGGGGAGGACTACACCCCCGAGCAGATTTCGGCGATGATTCTCCAGAAGATAAAGCGCGACGCTGAGGAGTACCTCGGCGACGATGTCGAGAAGGCGGTCATCACGGTCCCCGCCTACTTCAACGACAAGCAGCGCCAAGCGACCAAGGACGCCGGCGAAATCGCCGGGTTCGAGGTCGAGCGCATCGTCAACGAACCGACCGCCGCGTCGATGGCGTACGGACTGGACGACGAGTCCGACCAGACCGTCCTCGTCTACGACCTCGGGGGCGGCACCTTCGACGTGTCCATCCTCGACCTCGGCGGCGGCGTCTACGAGGTCGTCGCCACCAACGGTGACAACGACCTCGGCGGCGACGACTGGGACGAGGCCATCATCGACTACCTCGCCGACGAGTTCGAGAACGACCACGGCATCGACCTCCGCGAGGACCGACAGGCCCTCCAGCGCCTGAAGGACGCGGCCGAAGAGGCCAAAATCGAACTCTCCTCCCGGAAGGAGGCCGACATCAACCTCCCGTTCGTCACGGCGACCGACTCCGGTCCGGTCCACCTCGAAGACAGCATCACTCGCGCGAAGTTCGAGAGTCTGACCTCGGACCTCATCGAGCGCACCGTCGGCCCGACTGAGCAGGCGCTCGAAGACGCGGGCTACTCGAAGAGTGACATCGACGAAGTCATCCTCGTGGGCGGTTCGACCCGGATGCCGCAAGTCCAAGAGAAGGTCGAGGAGATGACCGGCCAAGAGCCGAAGAAGAACGTCAACCCCGACGAAGCCGTCGCGCTCGGCGCGGCGATTCAGGGCGGGGTCCTCTCGGGCGACGTGGACGACATCGTCCTGCTCGACGTCACACCCCTCTCGCTCGGTATCGAGGTCAAAGGCGGTCTCTTCGAGCGTCTCATCGACAAGAACACCACGATTCCGACCGAGGAGTCGAAGGTGTTCACCACGGCCGCGGACAACCAGACCTCCGTGCAGGTACGGGTCTTCCAAGGCGAGCGCGAAATCGCCGAGGAGAACGAACTGCTCGGCGAGTTCCAGTTGACGGGCATCCCGCCTGCCCCGGCCGGAACCCCACAAATCGAGGTCGGGTTCAACATCGACGAGAACGGTATCGTCAACGTCACGGCCGAGGACCAAGGCTCGGGTAACTCCGAGGAGATAACCATCGAGGGCGGTGCCGGTCTCTCCGACGAGCAAATCGAGCAGATGCAGGAAGAAGCCGAGAAGCACGAAGAGGAGGACCAGAAGCGCCGCGAGCGCATCGAGGCCCGCAACGAGGCCGAGAGCGCGGTCCAGCGCGCCGAGACGCTGCTGGACGAGAACGAGGAGAACGTCGACGACGACCTGAAGGCGGACATCGAAGCCGAAATCGAGAGCGTGCAGGAGGTCCTGGCGGACGAAGACGCGACGAAAGAGGACCTCGAAGACGCGACCGAGAGCCTGAGCGACGCGCTGCAGGAAATCGGGAAGCAGATGTACCAGCAAGAGGCCCAAGCCGGTGCCGGTGCGGGTCCCGGCGGCGCAGGCCCCGGCGGTGCGGCGGGTGCCGGACCCGGCGGCATGGGCGGTCAGGCCGGACCCGGCGGTGCGGGCGCTGGCGACGGCGAGGAGTACGTGGACGCCGACTTCGAAGACGTTCAAGAGGACGACGACGAGTAAGGCGAGCAGGAGCGACCGACGACGAGTCTCACTGCGACGATTGCGGACTTTCGTTTTCTCGCTTTCCAGTGTGGCCGCGACGACTCGGATGGTCGCCCTGTTATCGGTTCGTCTCGGCTCTACTCCGGGCCGCGTTCTCCGGTGCAGAGTGACGCTGCCGAACGTACGAAAAGAGCGTTCTGTATCGCGCGATTACGGCTCGGCGGAGACCGAGTCGTAACACCAACTTCCGCAGATGGGTGCGGTACAGCCTTGCGTTCCCACGTCGGACTGCGTGGTGACGGAAGTGCCTTGCGCGGGCATGCAGTCGTCGGTACTGGCGTCAGTGGCGGAGACGCCGGCACTACCAGCAGTGACGAGACACAGTGCGAGTACGAGCGTGATAACGAGCCGTTTGACATTCATTGTCTACCACAAACTAGTTTATTTACCCAATATTGATAAATTTTATTCTCCCGAATCATGGACTGGCTCGGTCGAGCGGACAGACGCGAGGTTCGACCCAATGAGCGACGCACCGCGATTCGCTCGCTTCGCGTCGAGTTCGTAGGAACCCGGTCCCCGAGTACTCTCGGGGACGACACCGTTCTAACAGCAGACGCAACAGAAGTGACAGCCGTCGGGCTGACAGCACCCACAGCACGTCGTTCCGCTCGGACAGTCGTAGTGGTCGTCGGTCGTCGGGCCGTCGGTGTCGTTGACGGTGTAGAACCGCTCACCGCTTTCCGGGAACAGACCGACGTTCAGCACTTCCTCACCGTAATCGCGAACGAGCACGATTTCGGGCCGAACGGCGCCGTCGATTCGTCGGGCAGTGAACTTGACGCCGTCGAGGGTGTCGCCGGCGGTAGGGTCCTCTAGGTCCGCGAGGTCGAGGTCCGCGGCCGAGTGGCTGTCGAGGTACCCCTCGGCGGCGACTTCTGCCAGCAGGTCCTCGTGGTCGCGGAACGCGTCGCGGACTGCCTCCGGCGAGCGATACTGTGCGGTGACGGCGCGTTCTTGCATGCGGGAGACGTCGGTCGATGGGTCTCTCTCGCTCGCGCTACCGAGACCGGAGAACCCGACGACCGAACCGACGGCAGCAAGAACACCGCCGACGACGCTTCGGCGGGACGCCGAGGTTTCGGTCACGTTTCCGAACGTCGCACGTTCGAGCAGCGATTGCTTGCTCGGTGGAGTATCTGACGACATTGCGCGATACTTGTTAACCCCCCCACTCATTTATGATATGTGCCTAATTGTTTGTAATATATTGTAATCGCGGTGGCGGTGGACACGCCGCCGACGGTGGTCTCGTCGCCGACCGACAGAGTCGCTGTCGGTCCAACCCGCGTTTTTAAAGTGGGTCAGTCGCATATCAACGGATAACGAATGAGCGAGGATTTCTACGACGTACTCGGCGTGAGCAGAGACGCCGACGAAGACGAAATCAAGTCCGCCTACCGAGAGAAGGCGACGGAGTACCATCCCGACGTGAGCGACGACCCGAACGCCGAGGAGAAGTTCAAGAAGGTGAAGAAGGCCAAGGAAGTGCTGACCGACGAGGAGAAGCGCCAAGCCTACGACCAGATGGGTCACGAGCGCTTCGAACAGGCCGAGAAGCGCGGCGGTTTCGACGGCGGTGCTGGCGGCGCTGGCGGCATGGGCGGTCAAGGCCCGTTCGGCGGCGGTGCCGGAGGCGGTATGGGCGGCGGCATGGGCGACATCTTCGAACAGTTCTTCGGCGGCGGCGGTCGCGGCCGCCAGTCCAACCGACCCCAGAAGGGGCAGGACCTCCGGACGCGCCTGACCATCGACCTCGAAGACGCCTACGAGGGCGTCCAGAAGCAGGTCAGCGTCCGCCGCCCCGAACGGTGTGACGAGTGCGACGGCGAGGGTCACCCGCCGGACACCGACTCGCACACCTGTCAGGAGTGTAACGGCCGCGGACAGGTCACGCAGGTCCAGCAGACCCCGCTCGGCCGCGTCCAGCAGACCCAGACCTGCCGCCACTGCGGCGGCGAGGGCGAAATCTACGCCGAGACGTGTTCGACCTGCGGCGGCGACGGCACGGTCCGGAAAGAGGCCACGCTGTCGGTCGAAGTCCCGGCGGGTATCCAGTCGGGCCAGAGCCTCCAGATGGAAGGTGAGGGTGCGCCCGGCCCGAACGGCGGGCCGAACGGCGACCTGCTCATCGAGGTCGAAGTCGAGGACCATCCCGACTTCGAGCGCGACGGCGACGACCTCCACCGGCAGGAACCCATCTCGTTCCCGCAGGCGACGTTCGGCGACACCGTCGAGGTTCCGACGCTGGACGGGACCGTCGAGATGGACGTGCCCGCCGGAACCCAGAGCGGCGAGACATTCCGCCTGAAGGACAAAGGCATGCCGCGTCTGCGGCGTCGGGGTCAGGGCGACCTCTACGTGCAGGTGCAGGTCGTGACGCCCTCCGACCTCAATCAGGAGCAGAAGGAGGCGCTGGAGCAGTTCGCCGAGGCCGGTGGCGAGGAGGTCAGCGTGGACGAAGGTTTCTTCGAGAAGATAAAGAACAGTTTCTGAGACCGCGCTCTTTCGAGAGCGTTCGACCGTAGTTCCGGTGCTGCGAGTCGAGTTCCGTTGCCGAGTGGTGTAGATTACTCACGCTCCGGACAGCGGCCGATGTGTCGTACCGCCGGGATTTTATACCGAGCGGCGGGGCCGACCGGTACCGTGTCCGAATCGAACAGTTCGCCTCTGGCGGTGTTTCCGGAGGTCCGACCCTCCGACAGACCACCGATTTTTGTCCCCGGACTTCGTACGTCCGACCGATGCCGCCAGCGCCGAAGTACCCGTCGTTCGCCGCCGTCACGATGTTCGTCCTCGGACTGCTCATCGTCCTCGCTCGGGCCTCGCAGGCGATGTTCGAGGACCCCGAAGCGGCCGACGAGCGACCCGCAACCGACGAGGCGGAGTCCCGCGTTCCCGCGACCGGCGCGGCCCGCATCGAGCGCCACGCCGACACCGGGAAGGGACGACACGAACGCCGAATCCTCGACGACGACGAGTCGAACCCGTGGAGCGACGAGACCGGTCGGCGCACCGAGGAGTCGCCGTGGGGCGAGAACCGGGCCGAGACCGACGCCCGGCGAGCGCGGGACCCGACGACCGAACCGTCTGTACCCGAGCAGCAGGCGGGCGGCGCGGAGGAGGACCTGAACTTCTCGACCGGCGCGCTACTGACCAACGTCGCGTTCAGTCAGGGACTGCTCGGCGCGGCAATCGTCGCCGCGGCGTGGCTCGCCGACGTCCCCCTCGCCGCGCTCGGCGTACGCCTCGGCGACCCGTGGAGCGTCGGTCTCCCCGCCGTCGGGGTCGGGGCGGCGGTCGGCGTCGCGCTGTACGCCGCCAACGAACTGAGTACGACGCTCGCGGACGCCGCGGGCATCGAGTACTCCGAGGGTCTCAGGGAGGCGCTCGCGCCCGACACGCTCGGCGGGTGGGCGGTGCTGCTCGTGGTCGTCCTCCCCGTTATCGCGGGCTTCGAGGAACTGCTGTTCCGCGCGGCGCTCGTCGGCGCGTTCGCCACGGGGTTCGGACTCTCGCCGTGGTTGCTCGCGGCGTTCTCGACGGTGGCGTTCGCCGTCGGTCACGGCGCGCAGGGACCCGGCGGGGTCGCGGTCACCGGCCTGCTCGGGTTCGCGCTGGCGGCCGCGTTCGTCCTCACGGGGAGTCTACTGGTCGTCGTCGTCGCCCACTACCTCGTGAACGCGCTGGAGTTCGTCGTCCACGAAGGTCTCGGAGTCGAGTGGACGTGAGAACAACTTTACCATTTCCGAGAGTAACTCGAATCGACAGTGAACTCCGACCCGTCCACACACGACACGAGCGTCCCCGCCGACGAATCCCCGGAGAACTCCGGGAGAGACGGGTTCTTCGGCTTCGTAGTCGGTCTCTACGCCGCGGCGTTGGTTACACCGGCGGTTCTCGTCGGGGTCGCGCTGTGGGCGACGACCGAACCCGGCGTCATGTTCTTCGTCCTCCTCGGCACCGCCGTCGTCGTCGCCGGGGCGGTCGGACGAGTCGCTCGTCGGGAGTCGCTGGCCGTCCGTCTCGGGGCGACGCGCTGGGTGTGGGCCGCGATAGTCGTCCCCCTCGCGTACGTGTCGTTGCCGCTCGTCGCAGACCTCGCCGGTAACACCCTCCCCGACCCGGTGGGTTCCGTCGCGATACTCGCGGCGATGTTCGGACTCGTCGGCGGCATCGGTCTCGTCGCGGCGTCGCACAACCGACACGCGAAAGCGGTCCTCCGCGACGCTCCGGCGGCAGTCGAGTTCGAAGCCCGCGCCCCGGAGCGCGACAGAGCGCGCGCGAAGCGGGCCGCGGGCGGCCTGTTCGTCGCTGGGACGCTCGGTTTCGTCGCCGGAATACACCTCGACCTCGACCCGCTGCGTTGGCTGTTCCAGATACTCGTCCCGACGGCGGCGGGACTCTACGGCGCGACGAACGAGCGTGAGGTTCGGGTCTCGGAGGTGGGACTGGTAACGGGGAGTCCGGTCCACAAGCGGTTGCGCCCGTGGTCGGCCTACGAGAGCTACGACGTGACCGAGACGGCCATCGTCGTCCGGCGTGCGGGGTGGTCCCCGTGGGGGGTCCGGGACGTACGCCGGGACCCCGACGACGTGGACGACCCCGAAGCGGTCGCGGCGGCGCTGGACCGATTCCTCCCGTTGCGGGAGTAGGTCCGGCGATAGTTCCGCTCGGGCGCGAACAGACGCCCGGCGCTGCCGCGAGGAAGCAAACTACTTTGCGGACCCCCGCAACATTTGCCACACGGAGGACACCATGGATACGCTCGAAGACGTGGACGAGGTCGTCCACGAACCCAGCGAGGAGTTCGTGGAATCGACAAACGTCTACCAGTTCATGCAGGAGTACGGCATCGAGGACTACGACGAGTTGATAGACCGGACCACCACCGAGATGTCGGGGGTCGAGGAGTCCGGCGTGGAGTGGTTCTGGGACGAGATGGTCGAGTACCTCGGCATCGACTTCTACGAGGACTACGACAGCGTCCGCGACAACAGCGAAGGGCCGGAGTTCTCGGAGTGGTACCCCGGCGGCGAACTCAACGTCGCGCACAACGTGGTAGACCGCCACGCCGCGCCGGACAGCGAGACCCGGAACAAGGTCGCCTGCCTCTGGGAGGGCGAGGACGGCGAGGTCCGGGAGATTACCTTCCACGAACTCCACCGCCAGTCCAACAAGGTTGCCAACGCGCTCGAAGAGCGCGGCGTCGGGACGGGCGACACGGTCGGTCTCTACATGCCGATGGTTCCCGAGGTCATCTCCATCCTCTACGGCGCGTTCAAGGTCGGCGCTATCGCGGTGCCCATCTTCTCCGGGTTCGGCGTGGACGCCACCGCGACCCGCATCGAGGACCCCGAGTGTTCGGTGCTGTTCACCGCGGACGGCTTCTACCGGCGCGGCAGCGAGGTGTCCCTGAAGGGCACCGCAGACGAGGCCATCGAACAGGCGGGCCACGTCGAGCACACCGTCGTCTACGATAGATTCGGAACGCGCGAGCGGGGCGACGACGCCGAGACCGACGTCCCGTGGAACGACGACCGCGACGAGTGGTGGGACGAGGCGGTCGAGACCCAGTCCGACGAGTACGAGACGAAGTCGCTGGGGTCGAGCGACGAGTCGATGTTGCTCTACTCCTCGGGGACCACCGGCAAGCCGAAAGGCATCGTCCACACCCACGCCGGGGCCCTGATGCAGGCCGCCAAGGAGATTTACTTCGGCTTCGACCACAAGCCCGCCGACCGGTTCTTCTGGGTGTCGGACATCGGGTGGATGATGGGACCGTGGACGCTCGTCGGCAACCACGCCTTCGGCGGCACCGTCTTCATGTACGAGGGCGCGCCGACCACCCCGAACCCGACCGCTTCTGGGAGATGATAGACCGCCACGGCATCTCGACGTTCGGTATCTCGCCCACGGCGATTCGCGCGCTCCGAAAGTACGGCGACGAACACGTCGAGAAGCACGACCTCTCGACGCTCCGTCTTCTGGGTTCGACGGGCGAACCGTGGGACCCCGAGAGTTGGCAGTGGTTCTACGAGAAGGTCGGCGGGGGCCGAGCGCCCATCATCAACATCTCGGGCGGTACCGAAATCATGGGCTGTTTCCTGATGCCGATGCCCATCCAATCGCTCAAGCCCTGCACGCTCGGCGGGCCGGGCCTCGGCATGGACATCGACATCGTGAACTCGCAGGGCGAGTCCATCGCCGACACCCACGAGCGCGGCTTCCTCGTGGCCCGCGACTCCTGTCCGTCGATGACCAAGAGCCTCTGGTCGGGCGACGAGCGCTACCTCGAGGAGTACTGGTCGAGTTTCGAGGACCCGCCGCTGTGGGACCACGGCGACTGGGCGCAGAAGGACGAGGACGGCTTCTGGTTCCTCCACGGCCGCGCCGACGACGCCATCAACGTGGCGGGCCGGAAGGTCGGTCCCGCGGAGGTCGAGGGCGCACTCATGGACCACGACACCGTCAATCAGGCCGCCGCGGTCGGCGTCCCGGACGACACCACCGGACATGCTGTGGTCGCCTACGTCATCCTCGAAGACGGCGTCGAGGCGAGCGACGACCTCCGCGAGGACCTCCGCGAGCAGGTCGGCGACGAACTCGGCAAGCCCTTCCGCCCGCGGGAGGTCCTGTTCGTCGAGGAGTTCCCTAAGACCCAGTCGGGCAAAATCATTCGGCGGGCCATCGAGGCCACCTACACCGGCGAGGACTTGGGCGACATGTCCTCCATCGAGAACCCCGACGCGCTGGACGAACTCGAAGCGGCGGAGTGACCGCCCGCGAGCCGACTCCCGGTCGATTCTTCGCGCTGTCCGACCGGAAACGGACTACCGATTCCGACTGACGGGGAAGTCCACTCTGTCGGGGTGGTCGTTCAGCGACGACAGGATTCGGTCGTACAGTTCGTTCCGGACCTGCGTGCCGCGCTTGGGATGGACCAGATACCGCAGTCGCAGGTCCACCCACGACTCCTCCTGCCGGACGTTCACCGTCGGCCCGTCCCGGACTTCGAGTTCCACCGGCGTCTCGTCGAGTCGCTCGCGGTAGCGTCGAATCCGCGACCGCATCTCCTCGCCGAGCAACGCCTCGGCCTCCCGTTCCATCACGGCCTTGGTGAACGCGAGGTCCGTCTCGTAGGCGACCTGCACGCCCAGTTCGTTCCAGACGTACGGGAACTCCTCCCACGAGTAGTTGTAGACGTGCGAGGAGAGCACGACGCTGTTCGGGAGCGTGATGGTCCGACCCGACGGCTGGTGGGAGGAGACCAGTTCGCCGTTTATCTCCCAGAGCGTCGTCACGAAGAAGTCCACGTCCACCACGTCGCCCTTCGACCCCTCGATGGCGACCCGGTCACCGACGTGGTACGGGCGCTTGACGACGATGTAGAACCACCCGATGAGCGAGAACAGCGGTTGCTGGAGCGCGAACGTGACCGCGAAGCCGACGACGCCCAGCGAGAACAGCACGCCGACCCACTGGGCGGTCAGGACGCCGAAGATGGCGACCGCCGTGACGGCGACGAAGACGAGTCGCAACACGTTTCGCGCGTCGTGTCGGCGGCGCTTGCTGGTCGTTCGCTCCACGACCGCCTCGAACGTGAGGCCGTAGACGCCGTAGGCGGCGGTGACGATGGCTCCGACGAGCAGGGCCTTCGTCAGCACGTCCACGACGGGCAGTCCGGAGACGGTGAGAGGAGCGAAATCTAACTCGGCGACGACGCCCGCCGCGAGCGCGAGAACGACGGCCGAGAGCAGGGAGAGACGCTCGACGGAGCGGAGCATGGTGGCCGACTCGGACGACGGCGGTAAAACTCTTCGCAAGTCGCTCGTGGGGAACCGGGCGCGTTCACTCGAACAGCTTCTTCTCGCGGTCTATCGACTCGACTTTCGCCACGTCCTCGGCGTCGAGTTCGAGGTCCAGCGCCGCGAGGTTCTCTCTGAGGTGGTCGTCGCTGGCCGACCGCGGAATCGGGACGATGTTGTCCTTCTCCGCGAGCCACGCCAGACTGACCTGCGCGGGCGTCGCGTCGTGCTTCTCGGCGACGTCCCGAATCTCGGGAAGGTCGAACACCTCGCCCTGCGCCAGCGGCGAGTACGCCACGAGCGCGTAGTCGTGACGCTGGGCGTCGGCGAGCAGGTCCGCCTGCTGGTAGAGGGGGTGCATCTCCACCTGATTCGCCGCGAGCGGCGCGTCGAGAATCTCGCGGGCCTCGGCGACCTGTTCGGCGTCGAAGTTGCTCACGCCCACGGCGCGGACCCGGCCCTCGTCGCGGAGTCGGTCGAACGCCGACAGCGTCTCCTCGGGGTCGTAGGTGTCGACGGGTCGGTGGACGTAGAGCAAATCCACGTACCCGACGCCGAGTCGGTCGAGACTCTCGCGCGTGCTGGCGAGCACGTCGTCGTGCGCGAGGCTTTCGGCCCACACCTTCGTCGCCAGCGAGAGGTCCGCGCGCTCGACGGGGGCGCGCTCGACCCCGCGACCCACGACGCGCTCGTTCTCGTATATCTGGGCGGTGTCGAGGTGTCGATACCCCGTCTCGATTGCCGAGGCGATTCGCTCGGCGTCCTCGATACCCATCGTCCCGAGTCCGATTCTCGGCTCCGGTCGGAGCAGTTCGTCGCTCATACTCCGACCTTCGCGCCGGGGTAGTTAGTCCAACCGAACGTCGGCGGGACGACGACGCCACCCTCCTCGGGCGCGCCGCCCTGCGCGACGGCGAAGTCGCCCGTCGCGTCGTCGTCCGGGAGGAGAACCACCGCGCCAGCGAGCAGGGGCGCGACCACGCCCGCGACCGCTGTCCCGGCGACCGAGAACGGAGCGCGAACCGCCACCTCGTCGCCGGGCGCGAGTTCCCAGTCGTCGGCGACCCTGCGGGCCGCCGCGAGGACCTCGGCGTGCGAGAGGGCGTTGTCACCGGCGACGATAGCGACCGTCTCCGGGTCGATGGGCGTCTCGGGGAACGCGGGGTTCTCGCTCCACACGTCGCGCTCGAAGTGCGCGACCGAGGGGTCGTCGGGCGGCCCGCCGTAGGCGACCCGCTGCGTTCCCGGCGGCACGTCGTAGTCGCCGATTTCGTCGCGAGGTGCGACGACGAGGCGAGCGTCGAAGTCATCGTCCCCGACAGAAGCGTCGGTCGTGCCGAACCGCGTCTTCGCACCCAACAGCGCCGCGCCGAGAAACGAGAAGACGGTCTCGGGGGCGGGGGCGTCCGCGACCGCCACGGTCGCCCCCTCGTGGACCCCGCGCCTGCGCCAGTAGTTGCCGGTCTTCCACGCCGTGTTGCAGAATCGGCGGTAGTCGTAGTGGCGGTTCCCTCGGGGCGCGACGAGCGCGGGGTCGTCGGACCGCCGGTCCCGAGCCACGATGTCGCCGAGTGCGTCCATGTTCGAGGGGTTAGACCAGTACGCGAAAAGGGATGTCGGTTCGACGGGACGTCCGGGAGAGGTTCGACTTCGGACGGCCGTCAGGCGATTCCGGTGCTCGACTCGTCACTCCGCGACGCTGGCCTCGTCCTCGAACTCGATTTCGGTGTCGGTGCCGCCCGCGGACAGCAACGACCGCACCGCAATCGACCCGCCGGTTACGACGCCGACCCGCGTAGCGACCCGTTCGCCGCCCAGTTTGCGCACGAGCAGCGTCACGACGGCGAACACGACCAGCCCCTTCAGGAGGCTCTTCTTGAGTGCCATATCAGTACGAAAGACAGGTCGCGTCCAAGATATGTTTGTCGCTTCCGAGGGCGGGCGACGAACCTCGGAACCGCCGTGGCGCTCACCGCCGGATACCGAACCACGGCTGTCGCTCCGAGCGAGTCGCGATAATCGAAAGAAGAGGAACCAGTACGGCGTTACTGGGGACTCGGACTGCCGGTGCCCGAGCGACCGACGTCGTGTTCGAGCGCGGAGCCGGTGATGTTCTTGAGGCGGTCCACGAGACCGTCCTTCTCGGGTTCGCCCGCGAGCGCCACGTCGAGGACCTCGCTGATGTGGGAGACGGGGATAATCTCTATCTGCTCCTCGTACTCCTCCTCTATCATCACGTCGTCCTCGTTGGCCGCGGGGATGATGACGCGGTCGAGTCCGGCCTTCGCGGCGGCCTCTATCTTGTGCGTGACGCCGCCGACCGGGAGCACGTCGCCCCGGACCGACAGCGACCCGGTCATGGCGAGGTCCTGCGCGACCGGGATGTCCTCCAGCGCCGAGATGACGGCCGTGGCGACCGTGATGGACGCCGAGTCGCCGTCGACGCCCTGCTGTCCGGCCTGCACGAACTGGATGTGAACGTCGCGTTCGGTGATGTCCTCGTCGCTGAACTTCTTGATGATGGCCGAGACGTTCTGAACCGCCTCCTGAGCCATCTCCTTGAGTTGACCGGTGGCGATGACTTCGCCCGGTCCCTGCGAGGGGGTCACCTCGGCCATCACGGGCAGGACGATACCGGAGTCCTGCCCCATCACGGCGAGACCGTTGACCCGGCCCACGACCTCACCCTTGCTGACGGTGAGTTCGTAGTCCTTGCGGCGTTCGATGTAGTCGTCGGCGACCTGTTGCTCGATGGACCGACTCCGGCGCTTGGCCTGCAGCACGTCCTCGCGACCGGTGTAGTCCTTGTTCGCGGCGCGGGCGATGTCGCCCGCCACGCGGACGAGTCCGCCGAGGTCCCGGAGCTTCAGCGTGAGGTGGTCCTTGCGGCCCGACCGGCGCTGGGCTTCGAGGATGACCTCCTCGACCGCCTCCTCGTTGAAGTGGGGCAGGCGGCCGTCCTTCTCGACTTCCTGAGCGATGAACCGGGTGTACTTCCGGCGCATCTCCGGGGTGTCGTCGATGGTGTCGTCCATGTACACCTCGTACCCGTACCCCTTGATGCGCGACCGGAGCGCCGGGTGCATGTTCTCCATCGCGTCCATGTTCCCCGCGGCAATCATGATGAAGTCGCAGGGGACGGGTTCGGTCTGGACCATCGCGCCCGAGGAGCGCTCGGACTGGCCCGTGATGGAGAACTCGCCCTCCTGAATCGCGGTCATCAGCTTCTGCTGGGACCGGATGTCGAGGGTGTTAATCTCGTCCACGAACAGCACGCCCTTGTTTGCCTTGTGGATGGCCCCCGCCTCGACGCGGTCGTGGCTCGGGGTCTCCATCCCGCCGGACTGGAAGGGGTCGTGGCGCACGTCGCCCAGCAGAGCACCCGCGTGGGCACCCGTGGCGTCCTCGAACGGCGCGGCCGACTGGTCGGCGTGGTTGACCAGCAGGTTCGGAATCATCGCGTCGTTCCCTCGCGACCCGTAGCGGAAGGCGAGGTAGATGACGCCGGCCGCGAGGATACCCAGCAGCGGCCGGGTAGCGATGAGCAGCGAGTAACCCACCACGATGGCGATGATGACCCACATGAGGAACGACCGCATCTGGTTGCGCTTGCGGGCTTCCTCTTTGTGTGCGTCGATTATCTGTTCACCCTTCCCGGCCGGAACGGTCCGAACTTTGGGTTCGTTACCGTCGTCGGGGTTGTGGTAGACGAGAACGTCCTGAAGGTCCTCCTTCGGCAGGAGTTCGCTCATCGCCTTCGCCAGCATCGACTTGCCCGTCCCGGGCGTCCCAATCATCATCACGTGGCGGCGCTGCTTGGCCGCCTTCTGGACCACGTCACGAGCGTGGTCCTGCCCGATGACCTGGTCCACCAGTCGGTCTGGAATCTCGATTTCGTCGGTACTCTCGATCTCCAGTCCGCCGAGCAGATCGTCCTCGACCGCGGCCTCGTCTTCGACGTCGGGTTCGACGTCGCTCCCGAGGTCCTCGAATCCCGAGTCTTGTTGCTCGGTCGTCTGCTCCGGCGACGGAGCTTCGTTATCGGTGTCCTTACTCATAGAGCTGTCCTGTGCGTATCTGGAATGAGGGCTGGAGAACTGATATACTTTCTCCCTCGATTCGCCAGCAGAGGCCACGCCGAATCCGTAGAGAGAGCCGCCGAGAAGTTCGTTTCCGCCGTACGCTCCGTCTCGCCACCCTTATAAAACCTCACGGCGCAACGATAGGTATGACTCGCGGGTTCTACATCGGTCGCTTCCAGCCGTACCACAACGGCCACCACAACGTGGTCCAGAGCATCGCCGAGGAAGTAGACGAGTTGGTGCTGGGTATCGGGAGTGCAGGCGACTCCCACAGCCAACACGACCCGTTCACCGCCGGCGAGCGAATCATGATGATTACCAAGTCGCTCGTGGACTCGGACCTCGTGACCTACGCCGTGCCCATCGAGGACTTGGACCGGAACTCGGTCTGGGTCAGCCACGTCCAGAGCATGAGTCCCGACTTCGACGTGGCGTACTCGAACAACCCGCTCGTCATCCAACTCTTCGAAGAGGCGGGCGTCGAGGTGCGCCAGTCGCCGATGTACAACCGCGACGTGCTGGAGGGCACGGAAGTCCGCGACCGGATGATAGAAGGCGGCGACTGGGAGAAGTTGGTTCCGGACGCCGTGGTCGAAGTCGTGGAGGAGACCGGCGGCTTGGAGCGGATTCAGCGCGTGAGCGACTCGGACAGTAACGGCGAGTAAGCGAGCGGTACGCGTTTCGACGGGCACGCCGATTATGCGTGTTCGTCCGATAGACGCTACATGGACTACGGCGACCTCCGAATCGAGTACGAGTCACACTCCAACGTTCGAGAACTGCTCGACTGTCTCGTCTTCGCGCTCGAAGGTATCAGTCTGGAGTTCGAGAAGTGGGACACACGGCACGTGAAAGGCCCCGGTCTCTACGTCGCCGTCGTGACCGGGCCGACAGTCGCCGAGTTCGCCGACCCGATGGGGAACAACCACTGGCCGGTGGACCGGTGTCGGACCGTCTGCGGTAGGCTGGATTGCTTCTACGAAACCGCATGCGACGTCGCCCGAACCCGGGACGGGGCCGTCGTCGTCAGCGTCGACGACGTGATTCAGCGCCAGATGGTGCGGTTCCGGGACCTGCAATCCGACCGTTCCGACACGCCGAGCGCGGAAATCGCCGACTACGAGGACTGGATGGGGGCGCGTCACATGAGCGCGCTCGACACGTCGGCGCGCCCGAACGTCGTCTCGACGCTGACGCTGAGCGAGGAGACCGGGCGCGTGACGGTCTTCCAGCGCGGGACCTTCGAGACGCACACCCGGGCGGAACTCGGCGGCGAGTGGAACGCCAGAACCAATCAGTGAGCCACAGTTCGACGGCGGTGACCCCGTCGCACGCTCGGACGTGATGGTAGGAGTCCGCAGCACCGCTGTCGAACGAACCGAGAGAACCGTCTTCTACCTGCGCGTTTCGAAGGCCGGTGTTCCAATCGCTTTTACTGAACCGACACTGAACTGCCAGATATGATAACCCTCACATCGGACTTCGGAACGCCCTACCCCGCCGCGATGAAGGGGGTAATGCTACAGCGAACCGACGCGCGACTGGTTGACGTCGGCCACGACTTCCCCCGGCAGGACGTGCGGACCGCGGCGTTCTGGCTCCGTGAGGTCCTCCCGTACTTCCCGCCCGCGGTTCACCTCGTCGTCGTTGACCCCGGCGTCGGCACCGAGCGCGCGGCGCTCGCGGTCCGGGCGGGCGACCACGCGCTCGTGGGACCGGACAACGGCGTCCTGCTCCCGGCGGCCCGCGAACTCGCGGCACGCGCCGAGAGCGACGACGCCGAGGTCGAACTCTTCGAGGTGGAGTACGACGACGCCGACACCGAGAGTACGACGTTCCACGGACGCGACGTATTCGCGCCCGCAGCGGCAGAAATCCACGAGGCGGGCGTCGCGGAGTTCCACGAGCGCGACGACATCGTTCCCACCGACGAGTACGACGACCTCCGGTTCCCCGACCCCGAACTCGACGGCGAAACCGCGGTCGGCGAGATTCTCGTCGTGGACGGGTTCGGCAACGCCGTCACCAACCTCCCCGGCGAACTGCTCGACGGCCGGACGGAGGTGACCGCGAACGGCGATTCCGCGCCCGTGGCGCGGGCCTACGCCGAAGTCGGGGTGGGCGAACGTCTCGTCACTGTCGGCAGTCACGGGAACGTCGAACTGGCGGTCAACCGCGGCCGAGGCGACGAGGCGTTCGGCGTCTCGGTCGGCGACGAAGTGCGAATCGAATGACGAGGCCCGGAGTTCCGTCTCGGCGAGGTATCCGCACCGCTCCATCGATTCGGACTCGTAGAAATCGAGCGCGGCGTCGTTGCCCTCCCTGACCGCGAGCGCGGCCAGAAGGACGTTTCGACAGTTCGTGACTCGCCCGTCGTCCGCGTTGGTCGTCGGTCAGACTTGTTCGCTCACCTCGTCGTCGTACCGGGACGCGACGCTGACGAGGGTGAAGAGGACCGCGAGCGTGCTGGCGGTCACGAGCATGCCGAACGTGGCCATCGACAGCGGCGTCATGCCGAACGAGACCACGCCGAACAGGTCCATCGTCACGGCGCGCTCCTGACCGGACGCGCCGACGACCGCGCCGATACCGCCTGCCACGAGGACGACGACGACCGCCACCGCGGCGAAGATGGGGCGACTGGAGATACGGGACTCTGTGCTCACGGTCGGTCGTTCGGACTCACGTCGATTAGGGTTATCGGTACTCGTTCAGGCGCTCCTTCAGGTCCCGTGCGGCCGCCTCGGCGGCCTCGTCGAAGGCCGCCTCGGAGTCCTCCCCGGCGAAGATGATGCCCCGCGTGGAGTTGACCAGTCCCGCGCCGTTCGCCGCGGTGGCGTGCGTCGCGGCGGCCTCGACGTCGCCGCCCTGCGCGCCGACGCCGGGGACGAGAAACGGGAGGTCGGGCACGCGCTCGCGGACCGAGCGGAGTTCGTCGGGGGTGGTCGCGCCCACGACGAGACCCACGTTCCCGTTTCCGGTCGCGCTCCACTCGCTGGCGAGGTCGGCCACGCGCTCGTAGACGAGGTCGCCGTCGGCGAGTTCGAGTTCCTGCACGTCCGCGCCGCCGGGGTTCGAGGTCCGACAGAGGAGGAAACAGCCTGCCTCCTCGCGGTCGAGGAACGGCGCGAGCGCGTCCCGACCGAGGAAGGGGTTGAGCGTGATGGCGTCCACCGAGTCCAGCACTTTCGCGTACTGTCGAGATGTGTTGCCGATGTCGGCGCGCTTGGCGTCGAGCAGGACCGGAACCCCGGCGTCGCGGGCGTGTTCGACCGTCTTCTCCAGCGCCCGCCACCCGTCGGCGTCCTCGTAGAACGCGGCGTTGGGCTTGAACACCGCAGCGTGGTCGGCGGTCGCGTCGATGATTCGGCGGTTGAACTCCCAGCGCGGCAGGTCGGCGTCGCGGACCTCGTCGGGCAGGCGGTCGGTGTCGGGGTCCAGTCCCACCGACACGATGCTGTCGATTTCGGCGATTCGGTCGGCGAGTCGGTCGAAGAACGCGGTCATTGGTCTGAGTTCTAGAGGAGCGGATACAAATGTTGCTACTCGTCAGTCGTCCGCCGGAGCGGGGCGTCGAAACCCCATGGCAGTCCATTCGCATGAAGCCATTGTGTAGTTTTAATATCGGTGAGACGTTCTACCCGGAGGTGGAACCGGACGAGACAGTCAATTGCCACGAGGAGGGGGAAGCGTTGGCAGTCGTTCGACCCAAGGGATACGTCGAGGACGGTCCCGTGGTTCGACGAATCGGCGGCCGTAATCTGTATCTCGGAAATACGTTCGCGGCCCATCCCGAAGGCCACGACCGGTCGTTCGAGTTCGTGTTATCGGCCACCGACGAGGAGTGCCCGCTGACCACTCACCATCGCCCCCTAATCGACGGTCGCGGAAACGATTGGTCTGCGTTCGCAGCGGCCGTCGATACCGCTCGGACCCTCTACCGCCGGGACGGCTCTGTGTTGATTCACTGCAAGGCCGGAATCTCGCGGAGTAGCACGCTGATTGCGACCACACTCGCCGCCGAGGAGAATCGGCCGTTCCGCGACGCACTCGGTATCGTTCAGGAGGCCCGACCTGCCGCGATGCCCAACCCTGCCCTCCACGAGGCAGCGATTGTGTATCTCGCCGCAGAACCGCAGGTCGATAGCTAAGCTATCCCGTACGGTTGAGTGAACTCTCGTTACCGTGGTAACCGTCCCGGTACAGGTCCGCGTCGGCGAACCGCTCGGCCATCGACGCGTCCCGAGGGTTCAAAAGGGATTCCGACCTATCTCCGGCCATGAGAGCGTTCGCCCCCGGAAGCGTCACCGCCGTCTTCGCGCCCGCCGAGACCGCCGACCGGTCGAAGGGCGCGAGCGTGGCCATCGCGGACGGCGTCCTCGCGGACGTGACCCACGCCGACCGACGAGACGCCGACGGACCGGACTCCGACGAACCGAATGGCGGCGAGTCGTCGTCACCGTGGACGGTGAACCGACCGATTTCGAACCCGTGGAACTGGCGCTCCGTGAACTCGGCGTCGCGGCCCGCGTGGACCTCACCCCGGAGGTGCCTATCGGCCGCGGGTTCGGCGCGAGCGGGGCCGCCACCCTCGCCACCGCCATCGCCGCGAACGCGGAGTTCGGACTGGGCCGCTCCCGCGACGAACTGGTCGAAGTCGCCCATCGCGCGGAGGTCGAGGCCGGGACCGGTCTCGGCGACGTGTTCGTCCAGAACCGCGGCGGTCTGGTCGTCGGCGACGGCGGCGACCCCCGGAAGTACGACCGCGAGACCCCCATCGAGTACGCCAGTTTCGGTCCCATCGCCACCGAGGAGGCGCTGGCCGACGACGACCTGATGGCCACCGTCGCGCGGGAGGGGTCGGCCACCCTCGACGCGCTCCCCGACGACCCCTCGCTGGCGCGTCTGACCCGCGACGCGTGGGACTTCGCCGAGACCATCGGCCTGCCGACCGCGGAAGTTCGCGAGGCGGTCGAAGCGGTCGAAGCGGCGGGCGGGGCCGCGAGCATGGCGATGGTCGGCGAAACGGTGTTCGCCGTGGGCGCGGCGGGTGTCCTGCCGAACCGGACCGAGGTCTGCCCGGAGGGGGCGCAACTGCGCTGAGCGCTTACGGGGACAGCCACCGAGATTAAGCGTCTCGTCGTCCTCGTAGGAGGCTCGAGAGCAATGAGTGTGAATCTGAAACCCGTCGAGGAGCAGGTGATGGTTATCACCGGCGCGTCCTCGGGCATCGGCCTGACGACCGCCCGAATGGCCGCCGACCGCGGGGCGCGGGTGGTCCTCGCGGCGCGGAGCGAGGACGCACTGCGGGAGTTGACCGACGAAATCACCCGGAGCGGCGGCGAGGCGACCTACGTCGTCGCCGACGTGCGCGACCGCGACGACGTGCGCGAAATCGCACGAGTGGCGCGCGAGACCTACGGTGGCTTCGACACGTGGGTCAACGTCGCGGGCGCGTTCCTCTACGGTAAACTGGCGGACACGCCGGTCGAGGACATGCGCGAGCAGTTCGAGACCAACGTCTGGGGACTGCTGTACGGGTCGCTGGAGGCCGCCGACCACCTGAAAGAACGCGGGGGCGCGATACTCAACGTCGGGAGCGTCGCGTCCGACCGCGCGCTTCCGCTTCAGGGGAGTTACTCGGCGTCCAAGCACGCCGTCGAGGGGTTCACCGACGCCCTGCGGATGGAACTGGAGCAGGAGAACGCCCCGGTGTCGGTGACACTGGTCAAACCGGCATCCATCGACACGCCGTACCCGGACCACGCGAAGAACTACATGGACGAGGAGGCGACGCTCCCGCCGCCCATCTACTCGCCGGAGACGGTGGCGCGGGCGATTCTCGACGCCGCGGAGCGCCCCCAGCGAGACGTGTACGTCGGCGGGGGTGCCAAGGGGATGGCGGCGCTGGGCTACTACGCGTCGGGCCTCTTGGACACCGTCATGGAGAAACTGTTCGTCCCGATGCAGAAGAAGGAGACCCCTGCGCGCACGGACGGGCTGAACAACATCGATGCGCCGACCGGCGACCTCGAAGAGCGCGGCGACGTGGACCGCCACGTCTCGGAGACGAGCGCGTACACCGCGGCCTCTCAGCGTCGGAGTCTGACCGGCGTCGCGCTCGCGGGTCTCGGGGCGGTCGGTCTGGCGCTGTACGCGCGTTACAGGTCGAGACGTGACGGCGACACGAGACGTGGTGACGCCGAGGAGACGGACGAGCGACGGACCGTCGAGACGGCACCGCGGACTCGGCGATAGAACGAGGATACCGCGGTCGAGGGAACGAAAAAGATTGCAGTCGAGGCCTACTCGGCGGCGATGACGTCGTCGATGCGGGCTATCATGGTCGCGGCCTCGGTCGCCGACTCGACCGCCTCGCGCTTGACCGCGACGGGGTCGAGGACGCCCGCTTCGACTGGGTCGCCGACTTCACCGTGTTCGCCCTCGGCGATGATTCCGGCGCGACCCTCCTCGTCCTCGTTCCCGGCGCGGAGGTCCACCAGACCGTCGATGGGGTCCATGCCGGTGTTCTCCGCGAGCGTCCGCGGGAGCACGTCCACCGCGTCGGCGAACGCCTCGACAGCGAGCTGTCTGCGGCCTTCGACGCCCGCGGACTCCTCGCGGACGCGATTGGCGACGGCGATTTCGGTCGCGCCCGCGCCCGGCACGACGCCGCCGGTGTCGAGCGCCGCGGTCACCACGTCGAGGGCGTCCTCCAGCGCGCGGTCGAGTTCGTCCACCACGTGGTCGGTCCCGCCCCGGATGAGCATCGTGACCGCTTCGGCGGCCGCGCCGCCCTCCACGAACGCGAGGTCGTCGTCGCCGAACGTCCGGACGCGGACCGTCTCGGCCTCGCCGAGGTCCGCGTCCTCGATGTCCGCGACCTTCGAGGTCCGACCCGCGCCGGTGGCGGAGGCGATGGCCTTCGCCTCGTCGTCGTCCACGTTCTCGAACGCGAGGATGCCCGCGTCGGCGAGGTACGCTCCGGCGCGGTCCTCGATGGAGTCGGTCGAGAAGACCACGTCCACGCCCGCTCCGGAGAGCGCGTCGGCGTACTCCCGCAGTTCGCGGTCCTCGGCGTCCATGGCGGCGGTCAACTGGTCGACGCTCTCGACGTTGTACTCGGCGTCTATCTCGGTCTCGCGCACGCCGAACTTCTCGTCCACGACCGCAATCGTGGCGTCTTCGACTTCGCCGGGCATGTTCGCGTGGACCGCCTCGGCGTCGCTGATGACGCCCTCCACGAGTTCGGTCGCCGACGACGACGCGCCGGTCTGAGTGTGGACGCGGACGTTGTCGCGGACGACGCCCTCGTCGCCTTCGACGTGGCGGACCGCCCGTACGACGGCGTCGGCCAGTTTCTCCGTGGTCACGTCGCCGGTCCCCTTACCGGTCATGCTGGACTCGGCCACGTCCCGCAACAGGTCGTCGTCGAGTTCGTCGTCGAGGACCAGACCGTCGATGGCCTCCACGGCGATGTCGCGGGCCTGCGCGTACCCCTCGACTATCGTGGTCGGGTGGACGTCGTCGTCGAGCAAGTCTTCGGCCTTCGAGAGCAGTTCGCCCGCGAGTACCGCCGCCGTCGTCGTGCCGTCACCCACCTCGTCCTCCTGTGCCTCCGCGACTTCGACTATCATCTGGGCCGCGGGGTGTTCGATGTCCATCGTACTCAGGATGGTCGCGCCGTCGTTCGTGATGGTGACGTCGCCGGTGTCTGTCACCAGCATCTTGTCCATCCCGCGAGGCCCGAGCGTGGTTCGCACCGCCTCGCTGACCGCCTTTCCGGCGGAGATGTTCGACGACTGCGCGTCTCTCCCTTGCGTTCGCTCGGTGTCCTCCGCGAGGACGAACATCGGTCTGCCGCCCATGCGTCGCTGTCCGGACTGTGATTCTGCCATGGTTACTCCCCGTCTATAAGATGTTTGAACTTCTATATAACTTTTTCTCCGTTCCCGGAAGCAGTCTGATTCGCGTATGTGTTCCGACCGCGACGTGGTCGCCGTGCGACAGTATCACGCGGTGTTTTCTATTATGGGAAAATATTTTGTAGTTCGTGGAATCCAAGTCGGGCTAAGACCACCTGCTTTTTTTGTAATAGCGGTTCCTCCAACCGGATGAGCGAACCCCGAATATGTCAGACAATATCTCCAAGTACGACGTAGGCGAATTTGAAGCGTCTACCACGGACGCCGACTACGAAGCGCAATCGACCGATTTCTCCGGTGCGAACGACCACCTCTCGGAGGTGACTCGATAATGCGAGGACGCAACCACGAGTGGTGGCCGAACCAGTTGAACCTCGACGTTCTCGACCAGAACACGGAGGACGTCGTCCGTACGGCGAGGACTTCGACTACGCCGAGGAGTTCCAGAAGCTCGACCTCGAAGAGGTGAAGGCGGACCTCAAGGACCTGATGACGACGTCGCAGGACTGGTGGCCCGCCGACTACGGCCATTACGGACCGTTCTTCATCCGGATGGCGTGGCACGCCGCCGGCACGTACCGCACCGTGGACGGCCGCGGCGGCGCGTCCGGCGGGACTCAGCGCTTCGCCCCGCTCAACAGTTGGCCCGACAACGGGAACCTCGACAAGGCGCGCCGACTTCTCGAACCGATTAAGCAGAAGTACGGCCGCAAGCTCTCGTGGGCCGACCTCATCATTCTGGCCGGAAACGTCGCCCTCGAATCGATGGGCATGGAGACGCTCGGCTGGGCCGGCGGCCGCGAGGACGAGTTCGAACCCGACGAGGCCGTGTTCTGGGGTCCCGAGGAAGAGTGGGAAGCGCCGCAGGACCAGCGCATCGACGAGGACGGTGAACTCAAGGAACCGCTCGGCGCCACCGTGATGGGACTCATCTACGTGGACCCCGAGGGACCGAACGGTAATCCCGAGCCGCTCGAATCGGCGGAGCGGATTCGTCAGGCGTTCGGCCGCATGGCGATGAGCGACGAGGAGACGGCCGCGCTCATCGCGGGCGGACACACGTTCGGGAAGTCCCACGGTGCCGACGATTCGGACATGGGTCCCGAACCCGAGGCGGCCCCCATCGAGGACCAAGGTCTCGGCTGGACCGACTCCGGCAAAGGCTCCGACACGACCACGAGCGGTATCGAGGGCGCGTGGAACGCGTGGCCGACGATGTGGGACACCTCCTACCTCGACAATCTGCTCGACTACGAGTGGGAGCTGACGGAGAGTCCCGCCGGGGCGAAGCAGTGGCAGCCGGTCGAGGAGGAGGCGTACGACACCGTGCCGGACGCCCACGACCCGTCCGAGAAGCACGCACCGATGATGATGACGACGGACGTCGCCCTCAAGCGGGACCCCGAATTCCGGGAGATTATCGAGAACTTCCGCGACAATCCGCCGGAGTTCCTCGAAGCCTTCGCCCGCGCGTGGTACAAGCTCATCCACCGCGACATGGGACCGCCGGAACGATTCCTCGGCCCGGACGTGCCGGACGAGACCATGCTCTGGCAGGACCCGCTCCCCGACGCCGACTACGACCTCATCGGCGACGAGGAGGCGGCCGAACTCAAAGCGGACATCCTCGACTCGGAGCTGTCGGTCTCCCAGCTGGTCAAGACCACTTGGGCGGCGGTATCGACGTACCGCGACAGTGACAAGCGCGGCGGCGCGAACGGCGCTCGCATCCGCCTCGAACCCCAGCGGAGCTGGGAGGTCAACGAGCCCGCCCAGCTGGAGACCGTTCTGGAGACCTACGAGGCGATTCAGGAGGACTTCAACGGCTCCCGAGACGACGACGTGCGCGTCTCGCTCGCCGACCTCATCGTGCTGGGCGGCAACGCGGCCGTCGAGCGGGCCGCGGCGGACGCCGGGTACGACGTCGAGGTTCCGTTCGAACCCGGCCGCACCGACGCCACGCAGGAGCAGACCGACGAGGAATCGTTCGAGGTACTCAAGCCGGAGGTAGACGGGTTCCGCAACTACTTCGGCGGCGAGTACGACGTGGCGGCCGAGAAGATGCTGGTCGACCACGCCGACCTGCTCGACCTGACGGCCTCCGAGATGACCGTGCTGGTCGGCGGCATGCGCGCGCTGGGCGCGAACTATCAGGACTCGGACCTCGGCGTCTTCACCGACGAGCCGGAGACCCTGAGTAACGACTTCTTCGTGAACCTGCTCTCCATGGACTACGAGTGGGAGCAAGCCTCCGGCTCCGAAGAGGTCTACGAACTGCGCGACCGCGAGACCGGCGAGGTCGAGTGGGAGGCCAGTCGGGTCGACCTCATCTTCGGGTCGAACTCCCGACTTCGGAGCATCGCTGATGTCTACGCGGCCGAGGAGGAGAAGTTCGTGGAAGACTTCGTGGATGCGTGGCACAAGGTCACGACCAACGACCGCTTCGACCTCGAATAATCGTGGCCGAGAGGCTCGGGGTCGGTGACCGCGTACGACCTCTCGACGGGGTGTAGATGCGGTCCCGAGGTCTCGCACTGCTCTTTGCAGTAGTTGCTGATAATACGGTTTCCTCGTTCAGAGTCGTCCGTGAAAACCACGGTAAGTAGAGTGGAGAATCCACAGTCGTCCGTCGACTGAACAATTGACACAAAAAGAACTAATTGGGGCAAACGACAATCCAGACGTATGCCTCAAGAGAGCAACACCGGCCGAACTGCTTATCGGTTACTAACTACGGGAGAGCGCCACTGGGAGTTTTTAGGTCTTCTCACCCTTGTTACCGCCACAATCGCGTACACGATTGGTTCGGTTGCCGCTGGCGAATCAGTCGGCGCGCAAGCACCGCTGGCTGTCGTCGTCGCCGGGCTTACTGCAACGGCAGCGGTCCTCGTCAAGGATTTCGAGGACACCTCGTAGTAGGGCGCACTCCGTTCGCATCTGTAGTTACCGACTCGCCGACTTAGGTTTCAGGAACAGCGCTGAATGAAAACCCTGTGCCACTATCTACTGTTTCTCTCTCGCCGTCTATCCGTCAGAACTACCGAGACCGTCGTCGCAGTCACGACGTGCGCACGAAGCCAACGCTCCGACCGGCGACCTGTCGGCCGACCGAGCGCAACCGACACTGAGAAATAGGGTAGTTCCAAACCAACTCCCAATGCTGGAGTTGGAGCATCGGTTCCGGGTGGTGGACGTACACGCCAGACTCAACGCCGACGCCGGGGGGATTCAGACCCGCGGGCGGGCCATCAGTCCCGACAGGTTGGAGCGCGAGATGAATCAGGCCGGTGTCGTACGCTCGGTCGTGTTCCCGGGCACGCGCGACGGGGGGAGCTACGTGAGCGCGAACAACGCCGTGGCGCGACGGAGCGTGGACCGACCGTTCCTCACCTTCGCCCGGATAAACGGCCCGCGAGACCCGGGCGAACGTGCGTCCTCTCGCCTGCGCAACCTCGCCGCCCGCCGGAAAGACCACCACACTTCGCCGGAGGACGTCGAGCAGTACGCCTACGACGACCGATTCCACGGATTCAAGCTGAACCCCGCCGAGGACGGCCTGCCCGACGACGAGACGCTGGACCGGTTGGAGGACGTGGGCCTGCCCGTTCTCGTCCACGGTGGCGAGCAGTTCCCGCCGGACGCGGCCGAAGACGCCCTGCTCTCGCGGTCGTTCCCCGTAATTCTCGCTCACTTCGGCGGCCACCCGCTGAACCGGGAGTTGATGACCGAGGCCGTGGACCTGCTCGAACGCAACGACGACTGCTATCTCGACACGAGTTACGTCCGGTACCGGACCTGTTGGAGCGAGCGGTGATGGAACATCCCGACCGAGTGCTGTTCGGAAGCGGTGCCCCGAGTTCTCACCCGAACGTCGCGGTGATGGAGATTCTGACGCTCGACGTGCCCGAGGACGCGATGCGGAAGGTCTTCGACAAGAACGCCAGACGCGTTCTCGGCGACTCGCTGCCGGGCGACTTCTGACTCGCGCGAACCACGCGGCCGACGCACGCCACGTCGTGCGGGAAAACGTCTTAGTCGATGGCGCTCGTTCGTCCTCCGAGGCGTAAGCGGATGTCCGGAAACGGAGCGGACGACGGGGAGTCTCGTAACGACGACCGCCCAGTGGACGGCGTGTCGCTCTCGCTGGACGCGACGTTCGAGTTGCTCGCTCACGCCGACCGACGGGTGATACTGCGCTATCTCCGAGACGCGCCGGGGAAGGCCGCGACACGCGATGAACTCGCGGACCACCTTGCCAGCGAGCGGGCCGAACGGCCGGGAGAACGACCCGACCGCGACCGCGTCCTCTCGACGCTCCACCACGTTCACGTCCCGAAACTGGTGGACGCGGGCGTCGCCGATTACGACGCTCGGAGCGAGGAGATTCGGTACTGGGGCAGCGACCGACTGGAGGAGTGGCACGACCGCGTCCGCAACCGGGAGGGTACCTAATCCGGGGCGTTGCTCGCGGTGGCGTCCGGAACGTCGTAGCCCGGAGACGCCAGTTGCTCGCCGTCGGTCTCCTGTCGGGCGGCGACCGTGAGAAACGGTTCGAGCGCCTCGACGCCGTCGGTGAGCCAGACGGCGTCTTCCGGGTCGTCGTACGCTATCACGTCGTACTCCGCCAGTTTCGGGAGGTGAGTGTGGACGAGCGAGGCCATGGCTCGCGTTCGGTCTTCCGCGAGGTCCGAGGAGACGACTGCGTCGGCGAGTTCGTCGAGACCCGTCGGACCGTCGTCTCGTAAGACGTAGATAACACACCGACGATACGCGCTACCGAGCAAGTCGCACGAGTGGTCGATACGCTCGGAGTTCATCGACGTAGCGGGTCCGCCTACCATCGACCGAGAATACCACGACCACCTTCATAAGCGATGTATTCGTTCCCAACCGTTTCACCTATACTCTAACTGATAGTTGTAACCGTTTCGAACCGCTGAAATAACCCCGATACCGGCCGTATTAGTCCGGTCGAGCGAGTCGATGGAGAGATAGCGCTAGTGACGGACCGATACTGGGAAGACTCGCTGTCGCGGAACGCGGTCGAAGCGTCCGCTACTGGGTCGGTTCTTCTCGCTGCTCGGGGTCGGTTCGCCAATCGTAGCGTTCGACCGCTCGGTCTGCCCGCACGGAGAGACCGTTCGGATTCCGGGCCTCGCTCCGGTCTCCGAATCTGGCCTTGAGACCGTCCTTGCAACCCACGGCCATACTCTTGGTCACGCGCTTGCCGCTGGCCATCCATCCGGAGGGCGTCTCGTCGCCGCGAATCACGTCGGTCGCCGTCGAGAGGGCGTCCGAGACCGCGTCACGGAGCGTCCGGTAAACGACCCCCGGCCGAAACCCGTAGTTCTTCACGAGTCGGTAGGCGAGCGCGCGGTACTTCCATCCCCAGTCCCGGTCGTCGTCCTCGTCGATACGAGTCACCGACACGTCCGACGACCAGACGACCTCCCGGCCGCTCGCGGCGAGTCGGTGGGCGCAGTCGCGCGCGCCGCCCGTCTCCAGATACTCGTCGAACCCGTCCATCGCTTCGATGGTCTCTTGCGTGAACGCGACGTTCCCCCCGTCGAAGTAGGTCACTTCCCGTCCGTCGATGGTCCGACACTCCTCGGACTCTGTCGTCACGCCCGCGCGAACCGACCGATGGACCGGACCGGTGACGACGTCGGCCTCGGCGAGACCCGCCGCGATTCCGTCGTACCACGACGGTTCGATTACGTGGTCCTGCCCGACCAGTGCGATGACGTCGCCGGTCGCCGCCGAGAGACCCGCGTTGCGCGCGACGTTGAGTTTTCGGTCCGAGACTTCGAGCAACAGGTCCACGTCGTCTCGGTCGCGTACCATCCCGGTGGTCCCGTCTGCGGAGGGGCCGTTGACGACGACCACCTCCGCCTCCGGGGCGTGGGCCGCAAGCGCGTCGAGGCACGACGCGAGGCTCTCGCGGCCGTTGAGCGTCGGTACCACCACGGATAGCTCCATACCCCCGAATCTCCTGCCGGAGCCTTAAAAACTGTTCGGCCTTCGTTCGGTCGTCGCCAAGTTTTAAAGGTCGTTACCGGGGTTCGGCCGTGTCTCCTAGAAATCGTCGGTGGCGGGACCCGGTCACTCGACGTGCGCGTTCCAGTACGAGACCGACGCGAAGTAGTCGCCGACCGGCGAATCGCGGATGCTGGTGTCGACGTCCCGAATCGGGTCCGCGATGGCTCCGGGAATCTTCCGGTAGAACCCGTAGGGGAGTATCCAGTCGTGTTCGGCGTCCACGAGTCGGAGGTCGGCGTCGTCGAGCAGTTTCTCCACGTCTGACCGGGTGTAGAGATGCGACCCCATCGGCAGCAGCCAGTTGTACACGCTCCGGGTGCTTCTGGCGTTGAACGTGTCGAAAACGACCTGTTCTTTGGCGACCCGACGCATCTCGGAGAGGAAGGTCGCAGGGGTGTCCGCGAGGTGGAAGAACCGCATGGCGAACACGGTGTCGAAGTGGTCGTCCGGAAACGGGAGACGACCGGCATCGCCGCGCATGAACTCCAAGTGGTCCGCGACACCGGCACTCTGTGCCTTCTGGCGGCCCTGTTGGAGCATCGCCGCCGAGATGTCGAGACCCACGATGTCGGCACCGCGCTCGGCCAACATGACCGTGAAGCGGCCCGTACCGCAGGCTATCTCTAGCACTTTCTTGTCTTCTAGCGGGCCGATAGCGTCGAGGACGGCCTGTTTCTCGCGGCGGTCGATGAGTCGTCCTCCGCGAGAGAATCGCTTCTCTTCGTACTCCTCGGCGACTTCGTCGGTCTGGTACCACTCCGCTCCTTTCACGCTTCTCGTTTCATTGTAGTTCGCGGGGGGACTAAAACGGTATTGGAAGCGTCTCGTGACTGTCCTGTCGGCCACCGCTCATCGGGGCCGCGAGGGAGCAATCTCGACGCGGCCCATCGACGACGTCGCCGTCTTCGTCGAAGATACGCCACGACAGTCGCCACTACAATCTCTTTGTGCGTCGGAGTCGTACGTCGTTCGGAACACGCATGACGACCTGCAAAGGATGCGGGCGACACCTCGACCCGGAGGACCTCGCCCGCCACGAGCGAGGGCGGTTCGTCGTGGTCCACTGCCCCGACTGCAAGTGTCTGCTCGGGCGGTACAACCGCCACGGCGCGAACCCGGAGACCGACCACCTGAGACCGTAGCAGTCGCCGCGAACGCTACTCGCCGTTCGTGACCACCCGGTCGGGCCGAATCCGGACGACGACTCGCGGGCCGGACTCCTCGCCGTGGTTCGGGTACTCCTCGACGTCCATGTACCGACGCGCGAGTTCGTCGATGTGTTCGACAGCGCCGTCCTCGGTCACTTCGACGACCTCGCCGCGAACCGAGACGTACCTGTAGGGGTCGTCGGGGTCCATCACGCAGAGACCGACCTTCGGGTCCCGTTCGACGTTGCGCACCTTCTGACGGCCGCGCGCGGTGTTGACCAGCAGGTGGTCCTCGTCGTCCCGGTCTATCCAGACCGGGGTCACCTGCGGCGTGCCGTCGCCCATCAGGGTCGCGAAGTTAGCGAACGTCTCGCGCTCGAACAGGTCGCTGAACTCTTCGGGAATCGACTCCATGCGCGACGTTCGCCCTCGACCGACGTAACGTTTGGTCGGTCAGAGCCGCGAAAGTGCGTTTAAGGTGAAATAATATGTCCTTAAGGAGTATAGAGTGTACAGATGTGCATATAGCCAAGCTTTACCAGTGCGTTCCGGCGTGGCATAGATATGAGTACGACCACGGACGAGCCACCCGTAACCGAGCAATTATCCGACGACTTCCGCGACCGCCTGCGCGAACTCCCCCCGAGCGCCAAACTCGTCGCGAAGGTGCTGGAGACCGACGCCCCGCTCTCCCAAGGTCAACTGGCCGAGGAGTCGCTGCTGCCCGACCGTACCGTCCGGTACGCCCTGAACCGCCTCGAAGACGAAGACCTCGTGGACTCGCGCTACAGTTTCCAAGACGCTCGGAAGCAGGTCTACTTCCTGAACCGCTGACTGCTATCGCCGCAGAGTCGACCGCCCGGCCGTTCGACCGACCACGCATCGACCGTGGTCTCGACTGCCGAATCGACCATCCTTTTTTCGTCGGCGTGCGACGCCTCTGATATGGAACCCCATCGCGTCTCGGTCCCCACCGAGACGCTCGCACCGACGGGAGCCACGAACGCCTACGTCCTCGGCCGCGAAGACGCGCTTCTCGTGGACCCCGCTGGTCGAACCGACGAACTCGACGCCGCCGTCGAATCGCGCAACGTCGGCCATATTCTCGTCACGCACACGCACCCGGACCACGTGGGCGGGGTCGCCCACTACGCGTCCGCTTGTGACGCCACGGTCTGGGCCAGAGCGGGCCGCGAAGCGCGCTTCGAGCGCGCGACGGGCGTCGCGCCCGACCGGACCTTCAGAGAGGGAACGAGAGTCGCGGGCGTCGAAGTCGTGGCGACGTCGGGTCACGCGCCCGACCACGTCGCGCTCGTGGCGGACGGGACGATGCTGACGGGCGATCTCGTCGTCTCGGAGGGGAGCGTGGTCGTCGGCGCGGACGAGGGCGACCTGCGCGCCTACCTGACCTCGCTCCGGCGACTCTACGCCCGTAATCCCGACAGACTCCTCCCCGGACACGGTCCCGCCATCGACGACCCACGCAGGGAAACCGTGCGCCTGATTCGCCATCGACTCGACCGGGAAGCGAAGGTCCTCGCGGCGGTCCGGGGCGGTGCGGCCGCGCTGGACGACGTCCTCGACGCCGCTTACGAGAAGGACCTCTCGGGCGTCCGGGACCTCGCCCGAAGCACCGTCGCCGCCCACCTCGAGAAACTGGCCGTCGAGGGGAAAGTCGAGTGGGACGGCGAATTAGCGCGTCTCCCCGACGAGGACTGACGAGCGGCCAGTCGAACGGTCATCGTACCGAGCGCAATCGGTACGGTACCGCGAGGTGTGGTACTGGTACTCTCAGAAGTCTTATACCCGGTCGGCCTCTCTGTATATTCGTAATGGCAAACGGTACGGTTGACTTCTTCAACGACACAGGCGGCTACGGTTTCATCGACAGCGACGATTCGGAGGAAGACGTCTTCTTCCACATGGAGGACATCGGCGGTCCCGACCTCGAAGAGGGAACGGAAGTCGAGTTCGACATCGAGCAGGCCGACAAAGGCCCGCGCGCGACGAATCTGACCCGAAAGTAAGCCGGATTGGACGGTCGGCGATTACGTAATCGCCGGCCGTCCGATATCTCAACTCTACAATTTTAACGCACGCTACTCCCCAAGCGACAGCAGTCGTCAAATCGGTGCGTGTATGGCGGGTTCCACTGCGTCGAATCAATCCTCGACAGTTACTCGCTCGCTCTCGTCGCCGCCAATTACTGCGGCGGTACCGCAGTCGGGCCGATAAACACCCTTTTGCCCGCGAGGACTAACCTTCCGACGTGCAGAGTCTCGAAGCGGAACTGGAACGCGCACGCGACCTCGACACCGCCGACCTCGCCGACGCCATCGAGTCCATCGGCTTCGAGTGTACCCGGTGCGGTGCGTGCTGCAAGAGCGCGGAGCCACGCTCCGCGGAGAGTCGAGCGGAGGAACCGCGAGACAGCGAGGCTGACGACCCCCACACGGCGACCGTCTTCCCCGACGAAGTGCGGGAGTTGCAAGACGCGACCGACTACGATTGGCGGGACGTCGCCCGGCCGATGCCCTACGGTCTGGAAACCGCTGAGGGCGGAGACAGTTCGGAGAGCGGAGGTACCGCCGATAGAGACGAAACTGAACCTGCGGGCGAGACCTTCGAGTGGGCGCTCCAGACCGATGCGTGCGGGGACTGTACGTTCTACGAGGAGACCGAAGACGGAACGGGTGCCTGTTCGGTCCACGGTGACCGACCGCTCATCTGCGAGACCTACCCCTTCTCCGTCGCGCTCGGCGGGACGAGTCAACCGATGGGCGAGGCCGTGGACGAGTCGGGGATGGTCCGCGCCCACGAGTGCGAGGGACTGGGCCGCGATATCTCTCGTGAGCGAGCGGAGGACCTCGCGGCGGCGCTCAAGGAACGAGCAGTCCGGGAACTGACGGAGGCCATCGGGGTCCGCGACGAGTACCAACCCGCCGACCCGGACGAGGGCGTCGTGGTCCACGACTCCGAGGGCGCGAAGCGACCGGACGGGTCGGCGTACGAAGGCTGACGCCGACGAGCGCGCCCGCGACTACGGCCCGCGCGAACGGGGTACTCTTCGGTCGTCGGTGCGACACGGAGACGGTTCGTCCCACTCTCCCACGTCAACCTTCTGCGGGACCGGAGACTGGACGTATCGACCCGGTAGCGATAGACCAACTGGTACGGCGTTCTCGCGGAACTGCGGTCGCTGGCGACGCCGCCAGCAATAAAGAGGTCGGTTAGAAGTCCTCTTCGATGATTTCGCCGACCGCGAAGTTGGACTTGACTTCCGTAATCTCGACCTTGACGCGCTCGCCGATTTCGGCGTCGGGGACGATGATGACGTAGCCGCGTTCGACGCGGGCGATGCCGTCGCCCTGCTTGCCGATGTCCTCGACTTCGACGTAGCGAATCTCGCCCTCCTCGACGGGGGGTTGTGGTTCCGAGGGCGCGCCGCTACTCGTGGACTGTGACGACGACTCGTCCTGCGACGAGGAGTCGGAGTCGTCGGAGATGAGTGCGACGCGGTAGGTCTCGCCGGGTTCGACCGACCCGGTCTCTATCTCTCGGCGCGGTACTTCGACGACGTACTTGTCGTCTTCGATAGTCACATCAGCACTGAACAGACACAGCAGTTTGTCAGAGATCTCCAAGGCTATATGCCTCCATTTGGACCCAAGTGGTCAGCGCGTAAAGAGTTTTTCTACACCCGACCTTTTGCTGCGTTCTCGTGAGCGTATCGAGCGAGGTCTTCGAAAATCGGATATTTTCGGGCTGTGGCGAATCTCCGATTCGCATCGGCTGGAAACGACGAAGCCGTTTCGGCAGGCGCGGCGTTCGGCCGCGCCCTTGCGAAACGTCGATGAAGGACCTGCGCTTGGTGCCGGTCGTCGCTCGGACTTCTCGTTCACTTCGTTCGCTCGCGGCAGATTCCGGAGTGGGAAACCCTCGTGCTCGTCCGCACTATATCGACGCTCGCCGAGTCGTAGCGATGCGGCGCTACCCCTCAACTGGCCGAACATTGATGGTGCCCCACCGACGAGTTGTTAGCATGGACACAGAATCGTCGGACGGGTGGACCGGTTACGACAAGCTCGCGGGACTCGTCGCGTTGACGCTGATGGCCGGTTACCACGTGACCCCGATACAGCGGGGTGTCGCGGGGGCGTTACACGCCATGCTCGGCCCGGCCACGACCATCCTGCCGTTCTCGGTTCTCGTCCTACTGCTCGCCGGGACGACCGGTCTCTCCTCGGCGGTCCTCCAGACGAAACTCCGGAGCCAGCGACGGATGGAGCGACTTCAGGAGCGCATGTCTGACCTGCGCGAGCGGATGGCGTCGGCCCGCGAGCGCGACGACGAGGACGCCGTCGAGGACCTCCGCGCCGAGCAGATGGAACTCACGACCGACTACCTCGCGGCGATGAAGACCCAGTTCCGGCCCGCGGTCTGGAGCATGCTGGTCTCGGTCCCGGTGTTCCTCTGGCTCCGCTGGGTGTTCGTCGCGCCGAGCGCCGCCGTCGCGCCCGCAGCGCTGGCGCTGCCGGTCGTCGGTCACGTCGCGTGGACTGCGACGCTCGTCGGTCCGCTGAAGGTCTGGCTCGCGTGGTACGTCGGCTGTTCGCTCTCGACCGGGCTACTCGCGCGGAGGGCCATCGCCCGACTCGCCTGAGAACAGCCGTCCTCTTTCTGTAGCGCTCGCGTCCCCTTTCGGTCCACGTCGCATCGACGGCCGGACTACTCCGGCCGGTACCTGCCTGCGGTCGGTGCGCTCACCCGGTCTACGATGGCGTCCACGAGTTCCGGAACGACCGTCCAGACGCCGTAGTAACTGTCTGGGTCGCGTTCCTCGACGAGCATCGCGGCCTTAGCCGCGTCGTTGCCAGCGCCGTCGAAGACGACCAGCCACGTCCCGGCGAACTCGTGACGGTCGCCGTGGACGACGAATCGGTCGCCGTCCGGGACGTACGCGGGGTCCTCGAAGACGTGCACTTCGCACCCCGCCTCGGCCACGTCGGCGTAGATGTCCCACTGGTCGTCCATCGAAGCGAACCGCTGCTGGCCCGCGACGTAGAGTCGGCCCTCGCCCGCACGCCACGCCAAGGTCTCGATGCGGTTCGACAGCGCGCGGAGTCCGGCCCGGTCGCCGTACCCCGCGAGGAAGAGCGTATCGGCCGGCCGGAACGCGGAGACGACGTCGGCTATCGGGTCGTCGCCGCGACGGGGGTGGACGAGCGCGCCGCCCACGAGGACGTCGTCGTGGAGGACCGCGAACTCGTCGGGTTGTTCGTCGGTCAGCGTGGTCCCGACCGTCACGTCGTCGATGTCGAGGTAGCGGCCGAGCGTGTCCCCGAGGGTCGCGAGAGTCGCCTCGGAGCAGTCGGTGTTGAACGCCGCGAGCGTCAGTCCGTCCGGAACTGCGTGGGGCGCGACCCCGCGCTCGTGAACTGGCGAGTCGGGCATGTCGGAACGTCGCGTAATTCGGTCGAATGCTCAAAAAGCGTAGTGGCCTCGGGGCGACACGTCCAACCGCCGGAGAGGCTTAGTCCGCGCCTTCTGGCGTTTTTGCGGTGGTGAACTCGGTCAGGTCCACGCCCACGTCGGCGTCGAGTTCGGCCGAGGAGTCGTAGGGTCGTTCGACGACGATGTTCCCGGCGCGCTGCTTGCCGAGACCCGGAATCGCGGTGAGTTCGTCCATCGTCGCGCTGTTCACGTCGAGCGGATAGGGCACGCCCGTCACCGAGCGATAGCCGTGGTCCACCACCGCCACGTCCACGGTCCGCCCGAGTTCGCGCTCGCCCGGAATCCCGACGAGCAGGGGGTAGGTGCCGAGTTGGCGACCGAACGTCTTCCCGTCCTGATGGTATTCGAGATGTACGTCCGGCAGGACCGTCCCCGCCGGGGCGAGGCGCTGGAGCATCGGATTGTCTATCTGCTCGCGCACCTCGGTCTTGTACTGCTTGAACAGTTTCTTGTGGTCGTTGGCGATGTCCGCGCCCACGTCGCTCATCTCGGTGCCGTCGAACGCCATGACCTGCCGGATGTTGACCCGGCGGAGCATCAGGCCCTCGTCGTACACCCGGTTCAGGAACTCCTTGTTGTGTTCGAACGTCTCACGTCGCTCGCCCTTCAGTCCGTGGAGCAGGTTGATACCCGGCAGGAGTTTGGGCAGGCGGTTCGCGGCGTCTCGGCCGTGGGTCGGGGCCGCTTCGGGGTCCTCGCCGGGTCGCCACCCGGCCTCCTCGTTGACTATTTTGACCGCCTCGAAGCACTCCTCGGCGGTCACGTTGAGGTTGTTCTCGTCCTGCACGAGGGGGTCGGCCGATTCGAGACCGAAGGCGGCGGTGTCGCCCGGCGTGTTGTGCTCGGCGATGACCCGGATTCCCTCGCGGGCCAACTCGGGCCACTCGACCACCGTGATGGGGTTCATGTTGTCGAGGTGGAGCGTCCCGAGGTCGGGCGCGACCTCCCGAATCCCGCCGTAGAGGTCGCGGAGCGCGTCGGGGTTGGGCTTCTCGCCGTCGCCGCCGTAGGCGAGGATGTCGGCCTGTCGACCGAGTCGGAAGTGTCCCACGCCGCGGTCGTAGAGCGTCCCGACCTCGCTGACGACCGACTCCGGTCGCCGGAACGAGGGATTTCCGTACAGCGGTTCCGTGCAGAACGAGCAGCGGTAGGGACACCCTCTGCTGGTCTCCAACTCGGCGATGAGGTAGTCCGGATGGTTGGGGTGTTGCTCGACGACGAACGCCCCGGAGGCGGCCCATCGGTCTATCTCCTCGTTGTCGCGCATCCGATTGTTGAACCCCTCCAAGCCGCTGTCGAGCAGGTCGTAGGCCGCGGCTTCCACGTCGCCTTTCGCCACGAAGTCGAAGTCGAGGTCGTCGCGCTCGGTCTCGGTTCCCCCGGCGTTCTCGTCGCCGACGCCGAACTTCACCGGGCCGCCCATCAGACTCGTCCCGTCGGCGGTCCACGCCATCTTGCGCACTTCGTCGGGCTCGGCCGGGGTGCCCCCGACGTACTTGCCGGGGACGGTCATCCCGCCGAGGTAGACGAACAGGTCTGCGTCCTCCACGTCGCGCCACTTGTGAGAGTCGTCCCGGAGTTCGTCGATGGTGTGATAGGTGACGTTCTCCGCGGGGACGCCCGCGTCCACGATGGCCCCCGCGGTGTACCGCGGGTAGGTCGAGATGTAGGGCGGGACGCCGAAGTGGGCCGGTTCGTCGACGTACCCGTCCACGAGGGTCACGTCGAGGTCCGTGAGGTCGGTCATGCGGGGAAGTTGCCGCTCGACGGGTAAAACGATGACTACACGGACCGGACTGGCAGGACCACCGCAGCGCGGGGGAACGCCGTGACGTGGGGTCCAGCGCCGCGGTCCGCGACCGAAGGCGCACGGCCGCGGTCAGTGAACGGACGGGTACGTCCGGAACGCTTCGACCGCGGCGCGTCGGTCCGATACCGAAGAGAGGTCGGCCGTGTAGACGCTGAAGTACGGCGGGCCGCGAGCGATTCGGAGGGTGGCGCCCTCGACGGTCACGTCGCCGAGTCGCCGCCACGGAATCGCGGTCGCTCCCCACCCGCCTCGCTGCCGGACCAGAAGGTGGTCGTCGAGCGCGACGAGTTCGTACTCCTCGGTGCCGGTGAGACCGTTCCCGATGAGCATTCCGACGACGGTTCCCACGAGCGACCATATCGAGAACGAACCAGCAATCGTGTGCGAGATGACGAAAAGAGTCACGGTAGCGACGGCGATTCCCAGCGCGAACTGTCGCCACTTGGACTTGACGGCGACGACTCTCCCGCGGACCTGACCGCGCCCCAGCAGGAGCATCCCGCGGTGTTGCTCCCCCATGGCGGCCACGACGAACACCGCGAACGTGAAGACGAGTACTCGAACCGACGTTCCCTCGGGCGGCGTCGGCGCGCCGAACAGAGGGGGACCGAAGACGGCCGCGGCCGGAAGCAGACCGAGACCGGCGAGGACCCACTGAGCGCGCGCTTCGACCGCTCGGTCGAGCGCGTCCGGTCGCTGTTCGAGGGCGGCCCACACGACGACGGTGACGCACGCGCCGAGACCGATGCCGAGGACGGGGTCGGTCGGCCACGGTCCCGGCGTCGCGAGGAAACCGGCGAAACCGGCGAGGAGACCGAGCGAGAGGGGGACGTGTCGGGGTTCGGGGCGGCGGAGTCGCATGTACGACCGTCGTACCGCCACCCATTTGATAGCTGTCATCTCTGTCGAGTGTCCGACCGTTCACAGGTTGAGACCGCCGCCGACTCCCCGGCGTCCAGTGGGGACTCCGCTCTCGCCGGTGTTGTACGGGGCCTAAAATTACCGTTCGCACCGTTCACGCGAGTTCAATCGCGGACTGAGGCGTGGCGATTCGGTCCGCCGAGACGCACCCGTCAGTTATGATACAGTAGGTGGCGCGGAACAATGTCCGGTTCGGTCCAACGGACGGTCGGCGATTGGCATGTCCGAACGAAACTCCTCCATCGACGGTATCGAACGGCGCGGCGTCCTCGCGGCGCTGGCGACCGGAATCGGCGGCGCGGGCGTCGCCCAGCGGACGCTCGCCCGGCGAGTGGACGCGCTCGACGCGACCCGCTACGTCGTCGAACAGGGCGACCGCTGCATCCCGATAACGCCGCTCTCGGGCGACGAGACCGTCGAATCCTTCTACGACTACCGGACGCCCTACACCTCCCCGTCGGGCGCGGCCTACAGTTCCTACGGGACGACCGACCTCCAGCGACCCGAGACCAGCATCTGCTTCCTCTACGACGGGCCGGAGGGCCTGAGTCTGGTCGTCGTCCACGACAAACTGAACGACGGTACCTCGGGCGGCGCGGTGACGTTCGACCTCGCGTTCGAGAACCCCGACCGCGGTTCGTGGGTCGTCGGCGACGACGACTACGACGCGCCGAGCAACTACGACACCTTCGACCGCACCGCCGACGGGTGGTCCGTGGACTGGACGTGGACCGACGGCCGGTCCGACGGCGGGGCCTACCGCCCCCTCGGCGAGGAGTTCGCCGTCACCATCGACCCGGCGTTCAACGACGCCGCGGCGCTGTACGGCGACCCGTACGAGGGCGAGATAACCGACTGGCAGGTCCTCTCGGGCGACCGGAGCGACCCCGACCGAGTCTCGCTGGCGCTGGACGAACCGCTCGTGGTCCGCGCCGGAACGTGCGGCGCGACGACGACCACGACGACCCGACGCGAGACGACGACGGAAGAAACGACCACCGAGCAGGACGACCGCCAGTCGGGGCCGATTTCCGCGGACGTGACGGTCGTCCCCGGCAAGGTGAACCCCCGGAGCCACGGCCGTCTCCCGGTCGTCGTGCGCTCGACCGACGAGTTCGACGCCACGGCGCTCGCGCCCGGAAGCGTCGCGTTCGGGCCGGAGGACGGAACGGAGCGCGCGAGTCCGGTGAAGCGAATTCAGACCGACGCGGACGGCGACGGCCGAACCGACCTCAAATTCCACTTCCGGACGGACGCGACTGGCATCGACTGGGACACCGACCGCGTGCGACTGACCGGCGTGACCGAGAGCGGGCGGGCCGTCGAGGGGTCCGCGGAGGTTCGAATCGTTCCGAACGGCGACGAGGAAAGCGAGCGGAAGAGAGACGAGGAGAGCGAGGGTGACGGGAGTAGTGAGCGCGAGGCGGAGAAAGAGGAAGGCGAGGGGGACGAACACGCGAAGAAGGGGGAAACCGAGGCTGAAGACGAGGGGAACGAGGCAGAAGCCGAGAAGGAAGACGGCGACGAGTCAGAGGAGGACGACGGTGGCGACGACGAAGGAGAACGCGGTGGCGAAGACGGACGCGGCAGCGGTCGAGGGAAGGAAAACGGACGAGGTCGAGGGAAGACGGGGAAGGGAAACGGAAAGGGTCGGGAGAGAGGCCGCGGTGACGGGCGAGGAGGCGACGAGGACGACTAGTCGGAAGTCGGCAGTCTCGACCCACAGAATCGCCGAAGCCCTCGTGTTTATGGTCACCGGGCCGTTAAATTCGGATATGCCCGCGACGCTCGAAGTGAAGTGTACGAACGACGAGTGCGAACTGGACATGTTCGAGATGCACTACACCTACGATATGCCCGACGACGTCGGTATCGAGGACTTTCAGTGTCCGTACTGCACTCGAACCGACACCCTCCGGGAAATCGAGCTATGACCATCCGAGAGATTGGCCGGTCGGTCGGTAGCGCCGTCCTCCAGCGCGTCGGCCGCGCCGCCAGCAAGGTCCAAGAGTCCAAGCCCCTCCCCGTGGACCTGCTGGAGAGCGACGACGCCTACCTCGTGGTGTTCGACGCGCCCGGCGCGACCGGAAGCGACGTGCAGGTCCGGTACGCCGAGGGTGCGGTCCACGTCCGAATCGACCGCTTCCGCGACTACTACGAGGGCTTCGAGATGCTGTTCCCCGGCCGCGGTCTCTCGCTCGACGGGAAGGCCGACCTCCCGACAGACGCCGTGGTGGACGCGAACGAGGCGTCCGCGACCCTGACCGAACACGGCACCCTCCGCGTTCGGGTCCCCAAGCGCGCCGAGGAGAAAGGAGAGTCAGATAGCGTCTCCGCGGAAGCGTAGCGCGATTCGGTGGTCGTGCTCGCACACTACTCGTGTCTCTTTTATCGTTTCACTGCCGGTATTGACGCGTCGTACGCAGAGACTCATCGATAGCTTCTCTAGAACATCTCTCCGGCGGATGGCCATCTAAAGAATCCGAGCGCGCTCGTTCCTAGTAGTGGATGTGAGGTCTGCGTTCGCTCTGTTCCACGCAGTCTATCGCTCACTACGACAGGGACTCAGTCATCAGTAACAACTGGTCCGTTCGCACGGGGGGACGTAGTCCATAAGGGAAATTCCGAACATTAGTTCACCTCCGGGCATATGTGGGAACTGTAACGATTTAAATTTTTCTAATATATAATTATAATTATTCTTCAGAGGACGGAACGTTTCCGTACTCGGGACGCGTCTACTCCACCGTCATCCCCTCGACCACGTCGAACTCCTCGTCGCCCTCGAAGCGGTTCGGGTCGAACTCCGGAAGCGGACTCTCGCCGAGTACGGACTCCGCCACCGCTTCGCCGAGCGCCGGGGCGCGCATGAACCCGTGGCCCTGCCACCCGGCCGCGACGAACAGACCGTCGCGCAACTCGCCCAGTAAGGGGTCGCGGTCGGGCGTGGCCACACAGAGACCCGCCCACGAGTCCCGGACCGCGCCGAAGTCGCCGAGGCGGCGGGCGAGTCGTTCGCGGGTGATATCGCGAAACTCCCGGTCGGCGTCGCGCTTCCAGTCGTCGGGGTCGCTCTCGACCTCCTCGGTGCCGTCGCCCGCGAGCAGGCCGTCGGGGTGGGGCCGGAGGTAGTAGCCGCCGGTCGCGTCGTAGCACATCGGCAGGTCGGCCCGGCGCTCGTCGTCGTACCCCGCGGTCAGCGCCTGCACCCGGTAGGGTTTGAGCGGAACCGGAATCCCGGCGATGGCGAGCAGGCGTTTGGTGTGAGCGCCCGCGGCCACCAGAATCGCGTCGAAGAGTTCGCGTTCGCGTCCGTCTTCGTCGTCGCTCTCGGCGGGGGCGCTCTCGACCGCGAGGTCGTCGGCGTCGATTCGCGCTTCGACACCGGTCCGGACCGTCGCGCCCGCGTCGCGGGCCTTCTCGGCGAGCAGGTCGGCGTAGCTTCCGGGGTCGGTCCGCCCGGCGTTCTCGGCGACCGCCGCCACGCCGACGTCGCTCCAATCGACCGCGGGGAATCGGTCGCGGAGTTCTCCGACGTCGGCGAACGACACGTCCCGGCCCTGCTCGCGCATCTCTGGCACCTGTTCGCGGAGGGCCTCGGCGCGCTTCTCGTCGCCCTCGCGGGCGAACCAGACGTAGGGCGTCTCGCGGAACTCGAAGTCGCCGTCGCCGGAGAACTCGCGGAATCGCTCGATGGCCCGTTCGCCGACCCGCGCGTCCTCGGGCGCGGCGAAGGCGTCGTAGAGGACGCCCGCCGCCCGGCCCGTACTCGCGCCGCCGATTTCGCCCTTCTCGTAGACGACGACCTCGGCGTCCCGTCGAGCGAGGTCGTAGGCCGCCGTGACGCCGACCGCGCCACCGCCGATTACCGCGACCGTCGGCCGCGTCTCGTGGCTCCCACTCATTTGTGACCCCGCGGCCAGAGCGACGCTGCATCCTGTTCAGCTAACCACTCCACGAGCGCGGCGAGGTCCTCGCTCGCGTGGTCGAGTAGTTTCTCGCCGACGGCCGCCGACCCTTCCGTGGGTCGGCCGACCGCACCGCTCTCGGTGAAGTCGATGGCGTCGAACCCGACCGACGCGCCCCGGACCGTCTCGCCCCACGAGTCGGCCCCGCGCTCCTCGGCGTCTTCGAGCGCCGCCTCGCGCACGAGGTCGCCCGCGACGGCGAGCATCATGCTCGTCTCGACCTCGTCGGCGTGGCCCAGCGACGTGTCGAGTTCTTCTTCGACGAGGGCGTCGAGGTTCGACCACCAGTTCCACGGCGCGGCGAAGGCGACCTCCTCGTCGCGGAGACCGCGGGCGGCGCGCCGGAGCGCGTCGTCGTTTCCGCCGTGCCCGTTGACGACGACCGCCTTGCGAACGCCGTGTTCGGCGACGCCGGCCACGATGTCCGCGACGTAGCGCTCGAAGGTCTCGGGGTCGGTCCAGAGCGTCCCGTCGAACTGACGGTGGTGGGCGCTGACACCGACCGGAATCGGCGGGAGGAGGACGGCGTCCGTGCGGTCGGCGACCGTCTCGGCGACCGCGCGGGCCGCCAGCAGGTCGGTCCCGAGGGGGAGCGCGGGACCGTGCTGTTCGACGCTGCCGGTGGGCAGGACCGCTACCTCGGCCTCCGCGAAGGCGTCGGCGGCCGTGGTCGTCGTGTGTTCGTGGAGATACGTCCGACTCATGGCCGGTGGAAGGGCGACCGGGCACTTAGAGGTGTGCCCGGCGGAAAACGAGGCAGCAGAACCACCGACTGGCGTGGACTCACTCCGGTGCGACGACTTCGTTCCGGAGGGTACCGACGCCCTCGTAGGTGATTTCGACCTCGTCGCCCGGTTCGACGAGTCCGGGGTTCGCCGGACTTCCGAACGCTATCACGTCGCCCGGACGGAGGGTGAACCGCTCGGAGAGGTAGGAGACGACTTCGCGCGGGCCGAACAGCATCAGTTCGGTGTTGGCCTCTTGGCGGCGTTCCCCGCCGACGTCGGTCCGCATGTCGATGGCGGTCGGGTCCACGTCTGTCTCTATCCACGGCCCGAGCGGTCCGGACCCGTCGAACGCCTTCCGGGCGGTCCGGCCCTGTTGGTCGAGCGCGTCCACGTCGTTGAGTATCGTGTAACCGCGGACGACCTCGGGTACCTCCTCGGGCGCGACGTTCCGACAGCGCTCGCCGACGACCGCCGCCAGTTCGCCCGCGTAGGTGAGTTCGTCGGTGAAGTCGGGGTACGGAATCGGTTCGCCGTGGGCGACCAGCGACGTCGGCGGTTTGATGAAGAAGTCCGGTTCGTCCGGGCGCTCGTACTCCATCTGGTCGAGCGTCTCGGCGTAGTTCCGGCCGACGCAGTACAGCGCCGAGGGGTCGCAGGGCGGGAGCAGTCTCCCGTCTCGGCCGACCTCGTAGGTGCCGTCCTCAGCGTGGACGACGCCGTCCTCGTACTCGCCACTGACTGGTCCGTCCGCGGTCAACAGGCGGGCAACTCGCATACCCCGACTTCGGAATCGGCCGGGAAATGGGTACCGACCTGCGTCGGTAGTTGCCCAGAACAGGGCGACGACAGAACCTCCGGACCCCGCCGGTCCGTCTTACTCGGCGAACTCCTCGATGCCGCGGGCGGGGTAGCCGACCACGATGTCCGCCCCCGCGTCCTTCAGCGCTGCCACGCGCTCGCCGACTTCGGCGGGCGTGCCGACCAGCGCGTAGTCCCGAGTCGCGGCCGAGAGGACCTCGCGCGCCCTGTCGGCGGCCGCGCTGTCGGTGGCCACGCCGTCGGGGAGCGCGCTCGCCACGGGACCGCGGCGAGCGGCGTACGCGCCGACCGCGTCCAGAATCTCGTCCTCGTCGTCGGTGAGAACCGTCGGCGCGTACACCGCGATTTCGCCGTCGAACCCGGCGGCCCGGAGCGCCTGTAAGTCCCGTTCGGTGGTCCGCGAGAGGAGTTCGAACTGGGTCGCCCCCGTCGCCAGCGCGAGGCGTTCGACGCCCTCGGTGCCGACCCACGCGGCGGGGTCGCGCTCGACCGCGGACCGAAGGCGGGGGGCGACCGTTCTCCCGCGCTCCTCGTCGGTGAGGTAGGCGGGGTGCCCGGCGACCGCGACCCGGTCCACGCTCTCGGGAATCCGGTCGTAGGCCGCGTCGTCGCCGAGCGGGTCGAACCCGTCGGCTCTGACGGGCGTGGTCAGGCGGACCTCCTTCTGGCGGGCGATTCCGGCCAGCGTCTCCTCGTCCGGGAGGTGTTCGAACCCTTCGTAGTCGATGGCGACCGTCTCGAAGGGGAGTTCGACCGCGCGCGATACGTCACACTCTGCGGGTTTGAGCGCGGCTGCGTCCAGTCCAGTCTCTGCGATACTCTTCCCAGTAGTCAACATGTCCGAACACCTCCAGCAACAGTCACTCGTGCTACTCGTCTACTGCCCTTGCGGAACGCGATCCATCGTCTGTGCGACCATGTAGCCACCCGTACCCGCGGGAGGGTCAAAAGGGTATCGGCGCGCACGATTCTTACCGACGGTCGCGCCTCGGACTCGGTGACCCCGATTCACACCTCGTCTCGGTCCGTGTAGGTCCACCGCTCGGTAATCTGACCGCCCTCGTCGAACCGGTGGAAGTCCGCGAAGCCGAACGACACTGCCTCGTCGCCCTGCGTTCCGGCGAACTCGCCGCGGACCGCGACCGTATCGCCCTCCGCGACTACGTCGTGGATTTCGTGGTCGCCGTCTTCGAGCGGCCGGTCTTCGAGGTAGAACTCGCGGAACTCGTCCATCCCCGAGAGGTTCGACTGACCGGGACGCTCGTAGGTCACGTCGTCGGCGAACAGCGAGAACACCGACTCGTAGTCGTCGGCGTCGATGGACTCGTAGTACGCTCGTACTGCCTCGGTATCTGCGGTCGCCATAGTCGGAACTCAGAGCGCAGCGAGTAGTTCTTTTCGGCGAGACCGCGGAGGCATCGAACGAAAGAAAGACTTACTCGGCGTCCGACCGTGTCATCATGGACTACGAGACACCGCTGTTCTTCCACGTGATGCAGTACGCCGCCACCGCCGACAGAGACGTGGTGGATATGGTGAGTGGCAACCCCGACTGGGGGTCGCCCGAAGCCATCAGCGAGGGACTCCACGAGTACGCCGACCTCGGCGGCGCGGACTTCCAGTATCCGCCCAGCGAGGGGTTGGCCGAACTCCGCGAGGAGATAGCCGAGCGACGGAACGTCGCGGAGTCCCAAATCGTCGTGACGAACGGCGGCGGCGAGGCCAATTACCTCGCGATGGCCCGAGCGTTGGAGCGCGAGCGCGGGTCGGAGTTCGTCCTCACCGACCCCGTCTACCCGTACTATCCGGGCAAGACCAAGATGCTCGGCGCGACGGCGCGGTACGTCACCACCGCGGACGACGGGTCGCTCGACCCCGCGGACGTGCGCGAGGCCGCCAGCGACGAGACCGCCGGAATCGTGGTGAACACGCCGAACAACCCCACCGGCGCGGTGTACGACGAGGAGACGATGCGCGAACTCGTGGCTATCGCCGAGGAGTACGACGCACTGCTGGTGAGCGACGAGGTGTACGACCACTTCGACTTCTCGGGCGAGTTCACCTCGGCGCTGTCGTTCGACTCCGACCACCGCGTCGTGACCAACTCCTACTCCAAGACGTTCGCCATCACCGGTTTCCGCGTCGGCTACGCCGTCTTCCCCGAGTCGCTGGTAGACGTGGCCAAGACCCGCCACATGCTCACCAACGTCGCGACGACGCGGCCCGGCCAGTACGCGGTGCTCCACGCCCTGCAGAACACCGACCCGGCCTACTACGAGGCGAACCGGCAACTCCTCGAAGAGCGCGTCGAGACCTTCACCGCGGCGCTGGACGCGGCGGGCGCGGACTACTCCTCGCCCGACGGCGCGTTCTACGTGATGGCTCGGTTCCCCGACTTCCCCGGCACGCTGGAGAACGTCGAGCGACTCGTGGACGAGGCGGGCGTCGCGGGGATGCCCGGCGAGGCGTTCGGCGAGTCGTTCGACGACTGGGTCCGGTTCGCGCTCGTGAGTCCGCGCGTCGAGGAGGCCGCCGAGCGGTTGGCGGACCACTTCGCGTAGACATCGCTATCGAGGGTCTCTCTTCGGCACAGCCGTTTCCGGGTAGTCGGACTGGCGGTTACGGGGTAGGGCGGCTTCGCCGCCGCGAGGCGGTCCCACCGCCGAGCGACACTGCTGACTGACTCGCCAGCTATCTGCCCGCAACCGCGCGAGGCGTCCGGTCCGGGATTCGTCTCGCCTCAGTATTTGAACCCTCGCGCGTGTTCGGCCATCGAACACACGCTAGCAGAACTGACAAGTCCATCGTCTGGGGCCATTGGAAAAACACCCTACGGATGAGCATGGCAACTTGTCGTGAAACGTTCAACGAAAAGGACCGCATTCGCTTCCCGAACAACTAAGCCCCAGCGAGAACCCCTCCCGATAACGAATGGCCGACACCAGAGACGAACTCGCCGGGGTGGTGGACCTCTTCGACGGACTCGCGCGCGACGAACTCGAACAGGCGCTGGTCGAACTCGCGTTCAAGCAGGGCAAGGAGGTCGAGCGCGAGGCGTTCGCGGCCGAAATCGAGCGTGCGGTCGAGGCGTACTACCTCGTGGAGGCAGAGACCGACGACGATGATGGTAGAGACGGAGACGACTCCGACCGCGACGCCGAGTCAGTTCTCGTCGCCGGACCCGCGGCGTTCCCGACGGTGCCCGAGAACGGCGAGGACCTCCCGCACATTCTGGACGTGCCCGACCGGGAGTTGGACCGCGAGGGTCTCGGCGAGTCGGTCGCCGAGCGCCTGCGCGAGGAGGCACGGACGATTGCGGCCGCGGGCGACGCCGAGCGCGCCCGGGAACTGCTGGACGTGAGTTACGACCTCGAAGCGTGGGCACCTGTCGAGGCCGACGACGTGCGCGAGACGCTCGACCGGGCGTTCGAATAGGAGAGCGTCGGCGCGGGCGACCGTCTCGGGTCGCCGACCGAACCGGCACCCGACGTGGCGACAGGACGGGCAAATTAAGACGACGGAGTACGACGTAGCGGGTATGGAACTGGGTCGCGTGGCCGAGTACGTCCCGCGGGACGTTCCCGACGAGGACCACGACGCGGCGGTGTTGGCACCGGTGGTCGAGCGGGAGGGCGACCACTACCTCCTGTTCACCAAGCGGGCCGACCACCTCGGCGAACACGCCGGGCAGATGAGTTTCCCGGGCGGCGGCCGCGAACCGAGCGACGCCGACCTCCGGGCCACCGCGCTCCGGGAGGCCGAGGAGGAAATCGGCCTGCGCCCGGCGGAGGCGGATATCGTCGGCCGACTCGACGACATCCGGACGACGAGCAGGTACGCGGTCACGCCCTACGTCGCCACGGTCCCCGACCGGGAGTACACCCCGGACGAGCGCGAAGTCGCCGAAATCGCGGTGCTTCCCGTCGCCGGACTGGTGGACCCGGACAACCACGAGGTCGAGCGCCGGGAGCATCCCCAGTACGGCGAATCCATCGTCCACTTCTTCCACGTCGGCGGGTACACGGTGTGGGGCGCGACGGCCCGGATTCTAGTCCAACTGCTGGAGTTGACGACCGACTGGCGCGCGCCCGAGGACGTCGACAAGGTGGTGGACCCGGACGCCGACGTTCGACAGGGGAAGTAAGAACCACGAAGCGCCCCCTCGGCGCGTCCCGTACCTTCATTCGATTGGGACTCCTCAGCCTCGGGTATGAACGACGACGCCGAGGACCCGCCGGTCGAGGAGCGCATCGGAGACGCACTGCGCGCGGCCGACCAGACCGTCGCGGTGGCCGAGTCCTGCACCGGCGGTCTCGTGGGGTCGCTGCTGACCGACGTGCCGGGGTCGAGCGACTACTTCGACCGCGGGTTCGTGACCTACTCCTACGACGCCAAGTTGCAGGACCTCGGCGTCGCCCGCGAGGAGTTGGACGACCGCGGCGCGGTCAGCGAACCCGTCGCACGCCAGATGGCCCGCGGGGTTCGAGACGCCGCGGGGACGACGTGGGGCGCGGCGACGACCGGCATCGCGGGACCGACCGGCGGGAGCGACGAGAAACCGGTCGGCACCGTCTTCGTCGGCGTCGCCTACGCGGGCGACTGGGGAACCCAGGAGTCGTACTCCGTGGTCTCTCGCTACGAGTTCGACGGGAGTCGGCGCGAGATAAAGGAGCAGATAGCCCGGCAGGCGTTGCGGGACGTGCTGGCGGAAGTGGAGTCACAGGCGGACTGAACGAGGTGGAATCGCAGGCGGACAGGGACGGAGGATGACACTCCAGCGGTGGGGTGTCCGAACAGTGCGAATATCATCGAGCGCGCAGTTCGTGAGAGAGCTTTTTCCGGATTCAGACCGAGCGACGACCCCGAATCGCAAGACGGGCGTCAGACATCGGAGGGAAACCCTTGAGTCCTCCCCGGATAAGAAGTCGGACGTGACCGGGGAAAACGCATGAACAAGGAGGGACACGTTCTGAACGCGGTCCTGTTGAGCATCGGTCTGGGGTACGTCTTCCACCCCGCGGGCGACGTGCCGACGTTTCGGGCCATCGCGGAGATTTCCGTGCCGGTCGTCCTCGGGGCGCTGTTCCCCGACGTGGACACCGCCTTCGGCAAGCACCGCAAGACGCTTCACAACCTGCCCGTGCTGGCGCTGTTCTACGTCTGGCCCGTCTACTTCGGTAACCTCCACTACGTCTGGATAGGCGTGGCGACCCACTACGTGCTCGACGTGGTGGGGAGCAAGCGAGGTATCGCGCTGTTCTACCCCTACACGAAGGAGTACGGCCTGCCGGTCGGCGTCGCGGTCTCCAGCGAGCGCGCCGGTCTCGTCACGGTCGCTATCTCGATTCTGGAGGTCGCGGTAATCGCGGGAGTCGTCCACCTCCAACTGCCGATTCAAGACCTCACGGCGACGGTCGGGGGACTCCTGTAGCCGACTAGTCGGGCCGAATTTCCCGTAGTTAGCCGAATACCGAGTCAGTAGACGCCGTCGAATCGGTCGCCGTAGGCGATGTGGTCGGGGTGGGTCGGTTCCATCCCCGAGAGGAACAGTCGGTCGAGTTTCTCGTAGGAGTTCTCCCACCCGAGGTGGGCGAACTCGGCGGCGCACCGGAGTTCGTGTCGCCACCCCGACCGGCGGACGATTCTGCGCGGGACGCCCTCTTTCAGCGCCGCGACCAGTTCGTCGGCGGAGTCGAGCGACCGCCGGAACTCGGTCCACGCCTCGCCGACCGACCCCCGGAGGTGGGCGTACGACGACGTGAACGCCGGGAGGTCGTACTCGGCGGCTAACTCCCGGGCGCGCTCGTTGTGGTGGGGCCAGTGCTTGGAATTGTACGTCTCGATGGCGTCGATTCGGTCGCGGTAAGTCGAGAAGTCCGACTCCGACAGCGAGACGTTGAGGAACTCGGGGTGGGGAGCGAGGACCGCGGCGTCCTGTCTGTCGAACTCGTCCATCGCGGCGTCGAACGAGATGAAGTCCGGCACCGGGGCGTCGAGACCGACCGCGAGGAGGTGCCTGCGATTTCGCCAGTCCCCGGTGAACACTTCCCGGCCGGGGACGACCAGCAGGTCGTCGTCAGAGAAGCGAGCGGCCTGCTGGCGGACGTCCGGCAAGCGCGTGAAGTGAGGTGCGTACACGATAGCGTCGAGGCCACGCTCCTTCGCGCGCTCGACCACCGACTCGTCCAACACCTTCACGTGGAGGTCCACGCGGAACGACTCGCCCCCTGTCACGTGCGTTCGTTTCGACACGTCGCTGATAACGATTCTGATTTAGCGAGTAAACGCCCCACGGCTAGCGCACTGTGGTAGCAAGTCATATGAATCCGGAAGCCAAGACGCGGATATGGCAGGCGCAGAGCCGACCCTTCGACCGTTCCTGTGGCGCGCGGCGAAACTGTACCCGGACACCGAAATCGTCTCGCGCACGAACCGCGGCATCGAACGGTACGACTACGAGACGTTCGAGGACCGTACCGCGCAACTGGCGAACGCGCTCGACGCGGCAGGCATCCAATCGGGCGACCGGGTCGCCACCTTCTGTTGGAACCACCATCGCCACTTCGAGACCTACTTCGGCGTGCCCAACTCCGGCAGGCAACTCCACACCATCAACCCGCTGCTCCCGGACCACCACATCGAACACATCGTGGAGAACGCCGGCGATAAACTCGTCTTCGTGGACGCCTCGCTGGTCGAGAAACTCGAAGGCGCGGCCGGCTCCGAGGCGTTCGAGAGCGTCGAACAGTTCGTCGTGATGGACGAGGAGGTCCCCGACACCGACCTCGCTCCCGTGACCGACTACGAGTCGTTCGTCGCCGACGAGTCGGCCGACTACGACTGGCCGAGTCTCTCGGGCGACACGCCCGCGGGGATGTGTTACACCTCCGGCACCACCGGCGACCCGAAGGGCGTCGAGTACACCCAGCAGATGCTCTGGGCGCACACCATGGCCTCGCTGACGCCGCAAGGACTGGAGTTCGACGAGTCCGACGTGATAATGCCGGTCGTCCCGATGTTCCACGTCAACGCGTGGGGGATGCCCTACTCGGCGACCGCCGCCGGAGCGACTCACGTCTACCCCGGTCCGTCGCCCGAACCCGCGGACCTCGCCGAACTCATCGAGAGCGAGGGCGTCACCTTCACCGCGGGCGTCCCGACGGTGTGGCTGGGACTATTGGAGTATCTGGAGGAGAACGACGCCGACATCTCGTCGCTGGAGACCATCGTCATCGGCGGGAGCGCCGCGCCCAAGTCGGTCATCCGGCGGTTCGACGAGGAGTACGACGTGAACGTCCTCCACGCGTGGGGGATGACCGAGACCGCACCCATCGGTAGCGTCTCGCACCTCAAGGACGGCATGGAGGAGTGGGACGCCGACAGTCGGTACGACAAGCGCGGCAAGCAGGGTCTCATCATGCCCGGTCTGGAGTTCAAGGTCGTCGGCGACGAGGACGAGGAGATTCCGTGGAACGGCGAGGACTTCGGCGAACTCTACATCAAGGGACCGTGGGTCACCCAGTCGTACTTCCAGCGCCCCGAGGCCAACGAGGAGGACTTCGACGGCGAATGGCTCAAGACCGGCGACGTGGTGACGGTGGACGAGGACGGGTACATCCAAATCGTGGACCGGGCCAAGGACGTCATCAAGAGCGGCGGCGAGTGGATATCCTCGCTCGAACTGGAGAACGCGCTGATGGCTCACGACGACGTCGCGGAGGCCACCGTGGTCGGCGTCCCCCACGAGCGCTGGCAGGAGCGACCCGTCGCGTTCGTGGTGGCGAAGGCCCGTGCCGACGAGGAGACGCTGAAGGAGGAACTGCTCGCCAGCATCAGCGAGGAGTATCCCCGCTGGTGGGCACCCGACGAAGTGGTGTTCATCGAGTCGGTTCCGAAGACGGCAACCGGGAAGTTCGACAAGAAAGTGTTGCGCGAACAGTACGACGACCAGTCGCTCGTTGATGGCGAAGTTCCCGAAGAGGCCGCGCCCGACGAGGAGTAAACACCGAGACGAGGACAGTTCCGACGCGAGTCGGAACCCCGAGGTATTTTCCGGGCGTGGGCCTTCGATTCGATATGGAACTTCTCGCCGACGATATCGTCCCCGAGTACGCCCGCGACGTGAAACACGAGGCTCGCGAGTTCGCCGACGAGTACGTCGCACCGAACGCCGAGGAGTACTTCCGGGAGGGGAAGTACCCCGAAGATATCCTCGAAGCGGGTCAGGACGCCGGACTCGTCGCACAGGACATCGGCGAGGAGTGGGGCGGTCGGGGCCTCGACGTGGTCCAGATGCTCGCCGTCGCCGAGGAGTGGTTCCGGGCCGACGCGGGCATCGCGCTCACGCTCCAACTCGCCAGTTTCGGCGCGGAAATCGTCGAGGAGTACGGCACCGACGAGCAAAAGGAAGAGTACCTCCGACCCGTCGCGGAGGGCGACCAGATTACGGGTCTCGCGGTGTCGGAACCCGACACCGGGAGCGACCTGTCGGGGATGCAGACCACCGCCGAGAAGGACGAGGACACCGGCGAATGGGTCCTGAACGGAGAGAAGTACTGGATAGGAAACGGCGTCGAGGGCGACTGGCTGACCGTCTACGCCCGGACGGGCGACAACGAGGACAACCGATACGGCAACCACTCGCTGTTCATCGTGCCGACAGACGCCGAGGGGTACGACGCCGAACACATTCCGGAGAAGATGGGGATGCGCGCGAGCAAGCAGGCCCACATCGTCTTCGACGACTGCCGGATTCCCGAGTCGAACCTCGTCGGGAGCGAGGGTGCCGGGTTCATGCTGCTCGCGGAGTTCTTCAATCACGGCCGGACGGTCGTGGCCGGACACGGTCTCGGTCTCGCGGCCGCCGCGATAGAGGAGGCGTGGGAGTTCGTCCACGGCCGCGAGGAGTTCGGACGGACCATCGCCGACTTTCAGGCGGTCCAGCACGGACTCGCCGACATGCGCATGGAGTTCGAGTCGGCCCGCGCGCTGACCTTCCGCGCCGCCGAGAAGGTCCGCGACGGCGACAACGCCGGTCTCTGGGCCGCGATGGCCAAGACCAAGGCCACCGAAACCGCGACCGACTGCGCCGAACAGGGGATGCAGTTCCACGGCGGGCGCTCCATCCTGACCGACCGACGCATCGCCCGAGTGTACCGTGACGTCCGCATCCCGGTCGTCTACGAGGGCGCGAACGAGATTCAGCGCAACCTCATCTACAAGCAATCGTAGCGTGTCTTCCGGATAAATTTCTCAGCAGTACGGTACTCTTTCGTTCGATATCGCGCACGGCCATTTATCGTGTTCTCCACCGGGGACCGTGGGGCGCAGTCCGATTGTTACGGATAGTCGCTGCCGTCACTCGGTCGGCTTTGGAACGTCGGTAGAAACCACCTCCTGCCACCAAGTCGCACACCGCCCCGACCTTTTTCGCGAGCGAACGAGAACCCAGTCGCATGCGAGCGGTCTTCTTCGACCTCGACGGAACGCTGGTCGAACTCCCCGACGACTTCGCGGCGCTGTTCGAGGCGGCGCTGGCCGACCACGGCGTCCGGGCCGACGCGGAGCGCCACGAGTTCTACACCGACGCCCTCTTCGACCACCTCGGCGCGTGTCACGACGAACCGTACCGGGCGGCGATGGCCGACCTCCGAGCGGCGTACGACCTCGACCCGAGCGCCTCGGCGCTCGCGGAGACCTATACCCAGCGCGAGGCGGCCGCGACCGACCTCCGGCCGGGCGTCCGCGACGCGCTTGACGCGCTCGCGGCAGGCGACTGCACGCTCGGCGTGCTGACCAACGGCGGTGCGCGCGCTCAGCGGCGAAAACTCGCCCACCACGACCTCTCGGGGTACTTCGACGCGGTGGTTGTCTCCGGCGACGTGGGCGCGGGCAAGCCCGACCCGGATATCTTCGCGGCCGCGAGGGACGCGATTCCGGCCGACGAGTACGCCTTCGTTGCCGACGACCTCGAACGCGACGTGCGTCCCGCACAGGACGTCGGGTTCACCGGCGTCCATGTCACCGAAGATGTAGCTGATGAGGGAGAGAGAAGCGCAGAGAGTCGGGAGCGTCGGCCGGACGTGGCCGTCACGTCACTGCGGGACGTTCCCGACCTGTTCGCGTAGTCAGTTCCCGCCGTCCGCGGTGGCGTTGTTCGCCGTGCTATTGCCACCGCCGCCGTCGGTGGTGGTTTCGCCGCCTCCGTTTCCGCCACCGCCCGACTGGTGAATCTGCATCAGTTGGACCGAGAGGTTCGCCGCGCCGGGTCCGGGAATCTGCGGGACGAAACCGGCGAACTCCGCCCCGTTGACCGGCCACATGACCTTATCGTAGCCGTACACCATGTACGGGAAGTCGAGGTAGATGCGCTCGATGGCCTTCCGGGCTATCCGGTTGCGCTTCTCGGCCTGCATCGTCGTCCGGGCGCGCGAGATGAGGTCGTCGGCCCCGGCGTCGGCCAGTCCGTACCCCATCGCGTTGTTGAGCTGGGTCGTCGTGTTCTTCTGGTCGTAGCCTTCGAGTTTCGAGTGGTCGTCGGCGTTGTCGCTGTGGAAGATGTTGTACAGCGTTCCGGTGGCGAACGGCGAGAGGTCCGACCACCCCATCGGGTAGATGTCGAAGTCCTCTTGGGAGTACACCCGGCCGAGCATCGTGTTGAACGACATCACCTTCACCGTCGCCGGGACGCCGAGTCGCTGGAGCATGTCCACCCAGCGCGTCGTCATCTTGGCGAGTTTCGGCGTGTCCTTGGCGGGGTAGACGAACACCTCCAGCGGCCCGCCGTGGGCCTGCGTGATGGTCTGGCCGTCCACGCGAATCTCCTGTTCCACGCCGTCGGCCTCCCGCAAGACCTGCGACTGGACCGGGCCGAAGGTGTAGTCGTGCTTGGCCTCCGACTGGCCGCCAGTCACGCCGGTCAGGCTACCGGGATACTCCTTGCCGACGTAGGTCCCCGAGTTGCCGTCGATGACCTTCCCCTCGGTGAGGAACGTTCGGATGCCCTCGATGTCGGGCACGCCGGGTTCGGACTGGCGGAACTCGAAGGCGTTGGTCGCGGGCGCTTCCAGCAGTTTCGCGCCTTCGACGCCCGTCTCGGGCCGGACCGCGGTGAACCCCGGCGGCATCACGAAGTCGCCCATGTACGCGTAGCCCTGTTGGAGCCGTTCGGTCCAGAAGTAATCGTCGAACACCATCGAGGTCGCCTGCCGGAACGTGGCGTCGTCGAGGGGTACGCGCCGCATGTTGTACGCGAAGTAGCCGAAGCCCGTGTCGTCGCCTTGGACGAGCTTCTGACCCTCGTTCTTCCGGACCTGCTCTATCTTCGAGACGTTGATGGAGTCGTAGAGGGTGTCGATGTTCCCCCGGAGGAACGCCTGCTGGAGCGCGGAGTCGCTCCCGAATATCTTGAACCGGACCGCGTCGAGGAACGGTCCGCCCGCCACGAGTTTGTCCACCTGCCCGCGCCAGTCGAGGTTCCCGAGCGGGTAGTCGTCCCGGAACTCGACTTCGATGGCGGTGGCCGCGTCGTAACTCGTGACGGTTCCCGGCCCGAGTCCGACCGGCCCGTCGTTCTCGGCCGGGGAGTACTGCCGGTAGCTGTCCACGTTCGACCAGATGTGCTGTGGCAGAATCGGTATCGCCAACTGGTTACTCGCGTAGGTCCCGATGGGCTTGGCGAGTTTCATGTGGACGTCCCAGTCCGCGTTCGAGGCCTTCTCGACCGTCTCGATGGGGTCGATGGTCGAGGCGTACCGCCCCGGCTGCTGCTCTTTCATGTAGTTGTACGTGAACACGACGTCCTCGACGGTGAGGTCCTCCCCGTCGGTCCACGTCAGTCCGTCGCGGACGTCGAAGTACACGTCGGGTTTGGCGTTCTGTCCGCTGGCGTTCTCGACGGTCCAGTCGGTGTAGACGTTCGGGCGAACCTCGAACTCGACCGGGTCCACCGTCGTTCCCCCCTGATACACGAGGTCCAGTACCACCCACGAGTAGGCCGAGGAGGTCGAGAGGGGATTCAGTCCTCTCGGCTGCTGGCCCACCCCCACGGTGAATACTCCGCCCTCCGAGACGTTCTGTGCCGTCACGTCCGCCGCGTCGGTTATCGTCGGCTCTGGCGTCGCGTCACGCTCCGCGGCGTCCGCCGCGCCGGAGAGCGAAATCCCGACTGCCCCCGCACCGCTCGCTTTCAGAAACCGTCGCCGACCGCTCTCGAAATCTGATGGGTTATCATTACCCATACCTGCGGGAAGTCGGTCCTACGGATGAAGATAATGGTTAGTTATGAAGGTATTTACAAGGGGTCCGCGTCCGCCGGACCCAATCGGTCGAAAGCTTGTTGTCGCGGCGATTCGACCACCCGATAATGACCGACTGGGAGTGCGGCATCGACAGTTGTAGCGAGACGTTCGACGACGTCGAGGAAGCCATCGTCCACCAGACGACCGACCACAAGCGCCGCGAGTGCAAGGTCTGCGGGTCGGTCGTCCCGGACGGCTACTTCGCCATCCGGCACGCGTTCAACGAACACTCCCGCGCGGAGTACGTGCGTGCCTACGGCGCGAGCGCCGCGGAGGTCCGCCAGCGCGAGCGCGTCCGCGACGCCATCGAGGACGAGGCCGACCTCCAGCAGGTCGTGAACCGACTCGACGAAGTGACCGGCGGCCTGTAGCGCCTCCTCGGTCCCTCGCGCCACAGCTTTTTACGCTCTGACGGCCAACTCACAGCCATGTACGTCCGGGACGCGAAAAACAGGGAAGAGGTCTGGCTGTTGGACCACATCGAAGAGATGGGTCTCGACGAAACCGCGTTCCGTTCCCGCGACTACGTGGTCGCCATCGACGAGACGTCGGGCGAGAAGGCGGGGTTCGGCCGCATCCGGATTCACAAGACCGACGACCGGGAACTCTGCGAGTTGACCAGCATCGGGGTGCTCGAATCGTGGCGCAGGCAGGGCGTCGGCGCGCACGTCGTCGAACGACTGGTCGAGCACGCCCGCGACCAAGGGTTCGACGCGGTGTTCTCGTTGACGAGCGCGACCGACTACCTTGCGCAGTTCGGGTTCCGCGGCGTGGAGACGAGCGACCTGCCCGACCGACTCCGCGAACGCCTCGAAGACAAGCGAGCGGGGACAGACCCCGACGCCGTCGCGATGGTCCTCGACACCGACGAGTTCGTGATGCCCGACCGCCTCCGCGAGCGGTTCAAGCGCGCCCAACCTCACGAGGAGGAACCCGAACCCGAGGAGTCCGCCGAGGACTTCGGCATCGACCCCAACAGCGCGACCTACAAGTACGACACCGGCGGGTAGCGAAAAGAAGCGACTCCGGTCGGAACTCTCCTCAGGTCAGTTGGTCGTAGTCGTAGTTCTCGGTCAACTCGACCAATCGGTCGAGGAACTCCTCTTCTTCTTCGAGGTTCTGGTGAAGGAGGTCGCCCGCCTCGTCCATGCCGAGTCGGTCGGCGAGTTTGGCGAGGTTGCCGTAGGTGGCTATCTCGTAGTGCTCGGTCTTCTGGCCCGCGGTCACGTCGAACACGTCGAGTTCGCCCTGCTCGGGGTCGGAGTCGACGAACTCGTCGTGTTCCTCGATGATGCCCTGCGTGGCTTCGCACTCTTCGTCGCCGGGCGAGGTCCCGACGATGTCGAAGACCTGTTCGAGACGGTCGATTTGGCCCTCGGTCTCCTGCCGGTGGTCGCGGAACGCTTGGGCTATCTCGTCGTGCTCGACTTCCTCGGCCATCTCGCCGAGCGCCTCGTCGATGCGCTGCTCGGCGTCGTAGATGTCTTTCAGTTCGTTCTCGAACAGATGATTTAGGGAATTCGTACTCATTAGCATCGGAGAGACGCCACGGACGTAGGTAAACTCGGTGGCCAGCACGCGGGAGGGTCGTCGGAGGGGTGAGACGACTCGGCCGCCGGGTCCCGTAACGAATCCGCCAACCGTTAAGACCGGCCCGCCCGTCGGTCTACGTAATGTTCGACGCGGACGACCTCGCGGAGATACGCGAGGCACGTGAGGAGTGGGAGGAAGAGACAGTCGGACCCACGGTCGAGCGCTTCGGCGAGCGCAAAGAGGAGTTCACCACCGACACCGGGGGACAGGAAGTGAAGCGCCTCTACACGCCCGACGACGTGGCGGACCTCGACTACGAGGAGGACCTGAGCTTCCCGGGGGAGGACCCGTACACCAGAGGCCCCTACTCCACGATGCACCGCGGGCGACTCTGGACCATGCGCCAGTACGCCGGGTTCGGCACGCCCGAGGAGACCAACGAGCGCTTCGAGTACCTCATCGAGAACGGCTCGTCGGGCCTCTCGATGGCGTTCGACCTGCCGACCCAGATGGGCTACGACTCCGACGACGACATGGCCGCGGGCGAGGTCGGAAAGTCGGGCGTCGCCATCGACTCCCTGCACGACATGGAGACCGTCTTCGACGGCATCCCGCTCGACGAGGTCAGCACGTCGATGACCATCAACGCGCCCGCCTCGGTCCTGCTGGCGATGTACATCGCGGTGGGCGACAAGCAGGGCGTCGATAGGGAGGAGCTTCGGGGGACCATCCAGAACGACCTCCTGAAGGAGTACATCGCGCGCAACACCTACATCTACCCGCCGGAGCCGTCGATGCGCATCATCACCGACATCTTCGAGTTCTGCGCCGAGGAGACCCCGAAGTTCAACACCATCTCCATCTCGGGCTACCACGTCCGCGAGGCGGGCGCGACGGCGGCCCAAGAACTCGCGTTCACGCTCGGCAACGGCATCGAGTACGTCGAGGCCGCGATGGACGCGGGTCTCGACGTGGACGAGTTCGCCCCGCAACTCTCGTTCTTCTTCAACGCCCACAACAACATTCTGGAGGAAGTGGCGAAGTTCCGCGCGGCCCGCCGGATGTGGGCACAGATAATGGAGGAGCGCTTCGGCGCGGAGAACCCCAAGTCCAAGCAACTCAAGTTCCACACCCAGACCGCCGGTTCGACCCTGACCGCCCAGCAGGTGGACAACAACATCGTCCGCGTGGCGTATCAGGCGCTCGCGGCGGTGCTGGGCGGCACCCAGAGCCTCCACACCAACGGGAAGGACGAGGCGCTCGCGCTCCCGACCGAGGAGAGCGTCCGGACCGCGCTCCGCACCCAGCAGATTCTGGCCCACGAGTCGGGCGCGGCCGACACCATCGACCCGCTCGCAGGGAGTTACTACGTCGAGAGCCTGACCGACGGACTGGAGGAGGAGGCATTCGACATCATCGACACCGTGGACCGGAAGGGCGGGATGCTGCAGGCAATCGAGGACCAGTGGGTCCAGCGCCAGATTCAGGACGTGGCCTACGAGCGCCAGCGCGAAATCGAGGAGAAAGAGCGCGTCATCGTCGGCGTCAACGAGTTCGAGGTGGACGAGGACCCCGAGGTGGACATTCAGGAAGTGACCGAGGAGGAGGAACAGCGCCAGATAGACCGCCTGAACGCCGTCAAGGACGACCGCGACGACGAAGAAGTCGAAGCGAGACTCGACGCTCTCCGAGAGGCCGCCGAGGGCGACGACAACGTGATGCCCTACATCGTGGACGCGGTGAAGGCCTACGCGACCGTCGGCGAAATCTGCGGCGTCCTCCGCGAGACGTTCGGGGAGTATCAGCCCGGCGCGGCGGTGTAGACGGGCCTGAACAGCGTAGTGGAGGTGAGAGAACGTTCGGACTCGACTCGTTCATCAGTTGTGACCCGTGGATAGACGGCTATTCGACCGCTGTACGGTTACACGACGACTGCCGAAACACCACTCCAGTATTCTACGTACCGAATCGTCGCGGGTTAATAGCTGGGTATTCTATATAAAATTTCTAGAAAATAATTAAGAACAACGGGACGCCTATGTTCATCCGGAGGTGACAAAGATGTTCTTCCTGTTCCCGGCCGAGAACATGTGCAAACCGTATCGCGTCGAGTGTTGAGCAGGCGTCGCGCAGTCGTATCGCCCGCTAACCGCCTTTCACAGTAGCCGAGGTCACCCGAGCGTTCGTAGTTACCTCTCTCGTCAGAGCCACTTCACCAACTCGTCCACGTCCGCCTCCGAGTTGAACGCGTGAACCGACGCCCGGACCGCGTTTTCGGGGGACGGGAGCGACCGAATCCGGACCCGTCGTCGGCCAGTTCCTCGACGAACGCCTCCGGGTCGGGGTCGTCGATTGCGAACGTCACGAGACCCGACTCGTACTCGCGAGGACTCAGCAGGCGGGCGGTCTCGGCGTTCCGAATGCCCGCCTTCAGTCGGTCGGTGAGCGCCTCGATGCGGCCCCGAATTACGTCGTACCCCATCTCCTCGATGGTCTCGATAGCCTCGCACAGGCCCGCGTAGGGCGCTGGCGAGACGGTGCCGACTTCCAGCCTGTGGGCACCGGGTTCGTAGGCGTACTCCTCGGCGTTCGGGTCCTCGACGCTCCGGTAGCCGACGTGTGCCGGTTCGAGGCGGGTCTCCGCGCCCGGAGCGACGTGGACGAATCCCGCACCGAAGGGACCGAGGAGCCATTTGTGGCCCGCGCCAGCCACGAAGTCAGCCCCCCACTCGCGCACGTCCACCGGCATCTGGCCGGGGCACTGGACGGCGTCCACGAGGACCAGCGCGCCCGCGTCGTGGGCCGTCTCGACTATCTCGCGGACCGGCAGGAGCGTGCCGTGACTCCACGTCAGCGAACTCAGGCAGACGAGTTTCGCGCCCACGACGGCCGACGCCATCCGGTCCGCGTCGAGGCGTCCGCCGTCGCTCTCGACTACTTCTACTTCGACGCCCCGGCGTCGCAGGCGTTGCCACGGCAGGATGCCCGACGAGTGTTCGAGGTCGGTCCGGACCACGGTGTCCCCGCGCTCCCAGTCGAGCGCTGCCGCGACGCGATTGATGCCGTCGGTGGTGCTCTGGGTGAGCGCGATTTCCGCGGCGGTCGCGCCGAGGTGGTCCGCGACGACCTCGCGCGTCTCGTCGAAGACGTCGAACGAGAAGGGGTACATCCCCTCGCCGCCGGGCGACTCGTACTCGTGGCCTTCCACGCAGGACTCGACGGCCTCGACGACGCGGGACGGACTCGGTCCCGCGGCCCCGGTGTTGAGGTACGTCGTGCGGTCGAGCGCCGGAATTTCGGTCCTGAGGTCGGTCGGGTTCACGTCTCCGGTCACGGGAACCACCTCCATAAACCTCCGCGACGCGGCGGTGTGACTAGCCGTTCGCCCCGGCCGAACTGAGTGCCATAGACGAGTTTTGTACATCAACATCTAGTAGAAAAATTTTAGTATGTGGTGGTAGCCAATACCATGGGAGAGGTGATTGAATGTTCATAATCGTGCCCTTCGATTACGCTTGCGCCCCCAATAGAGAATGTGAGTCGTAAGTGGGTAGTCGAGAAGCATCGGCCTCTGACTGAGTTTTGTGCGCCGAACAGTTCGTCCGCGGATTCGCCGAGGCGTTTCGGACATCGGTACCGAAAACCTACCCCCGACGACACGAGACCAATAGTCGGAGGCCCGGCGGACACGCGCCGGTCAAAGCGGTCCGTACGTATGGACAACTCTCGAGGCCATAAAATTTCCTAGCCTAGATTTATGTTCTAAAGAAACAAGTATCCTACAACGGAGGTGAGAAAATGTTCCTGTTCACACCGTTCAAGGTCGACTGCCCGCTCCCCGAGACCGAGTGCTGACGCCGACAGCACCGGCCAGTAGTACCGACTCCTGACCGATTTTCGCAGTCGAATCCCCACGTATCGACGGAATCGCCGAGATACCTCGGCGGCGGACTGGCGTTCTACGGTAACTGAACGACGGATATAGGTATCCATTTACTTAACGATTATATTTCGTTGTCTTCTGCTACGATTGCTGACCGAGCGACGGTGTCGATACGTCACCTCCTACGTAAATTCATGCTTCTACCCCAATCATCCACAATAGAGTGACGCTCTATCGAGTGATAGGAGGTACAAGCAACGCCTGCGTCCAATCCGCTCGAAATCGTCTGCGGTTACAACCAGTGTTTTCTCGCATAAGGTAGCTGACTCCGGTTTTTTGGACTCGACGCGCGTTTCTCGGCGGCGGGTGTCGGTCGAATCACGAGAATTATACTCCCACAGTCGCACCTGTCACGCATGCACATCGACCACGTCGGAATCGCCACCGAGGACGCCGCGGCCCTCGCCGACCTGTACGCCGACCTGTTCGACGCGCCGGTCGCCCACGAGGAGGAGTTCGACGGCCTGCGGGTCGTCTTCCTCGAATTCGGCGACAGCTACTTAGAACTGCTCGAACCCCTCGAAGACGGGACCGTCGCGCGCTACCTCGACGCGAACGGGCCGGGCATCCACCACGTCGCTCTCGAAACCGACGACATCGAGGCGGCGCTCGACACCGCGCGCGACCACGGCGTCGAACTGATAGACGACGAACCGCGGCCCGGCGCGTGGGGTCACGACGTCGCCTTCCTCCACCCCAAATCGACCGGCGGCGTCCTGATGGAGTTCGTAGAACACTGACGGCGCTTCTCGACGACACCGATAAACCGGGACGCACCCCGACAGCGTCCGAACTACGTACGTGAGATAGTGCGACGAGGCGGGCCGTCCGGAAGTGGCGCTTCCCGTGGCGAGAACTCGACGGTACCGACACCGAACGCGGGTAGAAGCGGTGTTCGGGGTCGCCGACGCACGGCGCGTCACGAATCGTCCGCGCGGACTCGTCGCAGCAGTTCCTTGACCTCCTCGACCGTGAGGTCGTAGTCGTCTGCGAGTTGTTCCGGCGAGGCACCGAGTCGGTTCTGACCGACCGGCACCTTCGTGGAACAGTTCGGACACGTCGCCCGCTGGAGCGACCCGCTGTACTCCCAGACGTACCCGCACCGATGGCATTGAAGGGTTGACAAGGGTACGTTCTCCAGTTATTCCTCCGAAAGGGAGTGTCCCCGAGGTCCGAAACGGAGGAGTAACTGTACCGCTCTAACGGGTCGGAAGGGGTGTCTCTCCGGCGCTACGCCTGCTGAGACCCTTGGCCCTGCGTCTGGTGGGCGCGCTGGCGTATCTCCTCGCGCAGGTGGTTCATGAGTTCCTCGCCGGAGGGCTGCTGGCTACTGCGGTTCATCGCCTCCTGTTCGACCTGTTCGGCCGCCTGCCGAACGCGGTCGGGTGCCCGGTTGCCGGTGACGCCCTCGTAGAGGTTGACCAGCCAGTCGGCACCTTGGCCCTCGATGGACTCTTGGAACTCCTCGGGCGACATCTGGCTCACGCCCTCGTCCCACTCGTGGGAGACGTTCTCCGAGATTTCGTTCTCGTTGACGCCGAGGAAGTTCGCCAGTCCGCGCCGATAGTCGTCCTGACTCTCGGTGACGCCCTGCTTCCACTGGTCTGCTGCTCGTTCGAGGTGCGATTCCCAGACGGCCATCGCTTCGAGTTCTTGCTGAAGTTCGTCTTCTCCTGCGGACATTGGAATCACGGGAGCGACCTGCTCCCGGTTGGTAGTAGAAGACGTTTGCGCATAAACATCCCACGGCCAGCATTCTTACATTTACAAAACCGAATTGTGATTATATTCGGGACGTTTAGTCGAGACCGGGTGACGGTAAGTTCTTTCGAAGGGACAATCCCGGAACCTGATTTCGATTCTACAACGTCCGGGAAGTATGTAGCCACCAGAGACAGCAGCGCGCCGAGTCCCGAATACTCGACTCGCCCGAGTCGAGTGACACTAGTGAGGAATTCGGATAGTAACTGCTACCGTTAGGTGGTGACGAGGTACGGAAACAGCGGGACGACCCGAGTCGTCCCGACTCCACGTGATTCCAATAGCAGGAGCGGTCAGAACGCCCCGTACCGTTTTAGTCTTTTTCGGCCAAAGAGCGTTACGGCCAACTGCGCTACTCGTCGTATTTGCGTACTACGCCGTGCAACGAATCAGTCTGCCGAACTCCGACTCGAAACGGCGTCGGTCGTCCACCCGACGACCGAGTGTCGTCGCTGGCCGAGCGAATCCATCTCGCTACTCGCTGACCGTCTGGCCGTAGTCCTCCATGAAGCGCTTCCCGTAGGCCTGCAGTCCCATCAGAAACTCGGCGGGGGTGAGACCCCTGTCGCGTGCGCGTTCGGCCGTCAATGCAAACTCCTGCAACATCCAGTCGAGGTCCTCGTCGTCCATGATGATTCTGGTGGTAACAGCTACCACTATTGTATATGTCTTTCGGTGATTCCACTGGGGAGAACCCGAGGTAGTCGGGCGTTTTGCGGATAACCCGTCCCAGAAGGGGACAGAGCGTTCTCGGTCGCACTCGGCCCGCTGTGGGACGACGACCGACGTGCCGTTGCACCACCGGCCGACCTCGGCAGACGACCGCGCGGCAACAAGACTGACAGACGTTCGTGTCGTTGAAGACGCGAGGAATCGAGCGCGACGTTCCTCGTGATTTCATGGCAGGGGACGATTCGGAGACAGCGTCCGAGGAGTTGATGGACGAAGCCGAGGCGATGGCGATGTGGGAACGACACCTCGAAAGCGCGACCGACCGCTGGCACGAAGGCGTTCGGGAGAGCGCCGAGGAGTACCGAGAAGGTCTCGCGGAGGGACTCGGCGTCGAACCCGAGGACGTGCCCGACGAGGCCGTCGAACACTGGCAGGAGAGCGTGATGGAGACCGGACCCGACGAGTTCGCCGCCTCGATTACCGGCGAGGGGACCGACTGGTTCACCGGCCTGTACGAGAAGGCCACCGGCGAACAACCTCCGCAAGCGGTCGAGGACGCCGCCCGCGACGTTAAACAGGAGGCCCTCGACCGGGTCGGCGACGACGCGAGCGACGAGGAGATAGCGAACGCCGTCCGGCAAGCGGTCCGGCGTCGGAGCGGCGACGCGACCGAGGAGTGAGCGTCGGCCCCAGTCGGTCGTTCGGAACGGCGAAAACCGGGGTCAATCGTTCGACGGCGAGTTGCCGTCGAAACGAGAGTATCGGAATGAGTGACGACGTCCTACGTCAGGGAGCGGGACCGAAGTTTTCGGCCTTGGCGTCCTCGGCGTCGACGTTCGCGGCGTCGAGCGCGGCGGTCGCCCGGTCGAGGAAGTCCGCGAACCCGTAGATGAACGTCTGGCCCTGCGCGTCCGCGAGGACTTCCAGCACGTCCTCGGAACTCACGTCGTCGGTGACGGCGACCGTCGCGCTCGCGTCGGCGAGCGCGGTCAGTCGCTCCTCGTGGGCGGGGTCGTCGTCCTCGTAGACCACCGTGACGGCCGCGCCGTCCGCGCTCGCGCGCTCGCCGATGCCGACCGCGGGACCGACTCCGGGTCCGCCCGCGAGGACGACGACACTCTCCTCGCCCTCGTAGTAGGCGTCGCCGAAGGGACCCGCGACTTCGACCGTGTCTCCGGCGTCGAGGTCGGCGAGGTAGGGGCTGAGCGACCCGTCGGGGTCGACCTCGACGGTGGTCTCGAAGGTCTCGTCGGCGTCCGGCGACGAGAGGGTGTAGTGGCGGGTGACCTCCTCGCCGTCTATCGTCGCGGCCAACTGGACGAACTGACCCGGGGCGGCGTCGAATTCCGCGGGCGTCTCCAGCGTGAGCGCGATGGTGTCGGTGCCGACCGTCTCGACCGAGCGGACCGCGACTTCGGTTCCGTCCATGGCAATCCCTTGCCGAGGCGCGACTAAAGAGCCTACGACTGCGGCCGCGAGTGGGTATCGGAAGTCATTGCCGGAGGGGCGCTTCAGAAGGTTTTTGATTTGGCATGGGTTACCGGCTAGTTAGGAATGCCAGACGACCTGAACTGGGCCATCGGCGGAGAGGCCGGCGATGGGATTGACTCTACCGGGAAAATTTTCGCGCAAGCGCTTTCCCGCGCAGGACGACACGTGTTCACTTCCAAGGACTTCGCGTCCCGAATCCGCGGTGGGTACACAGCCTACAAGATTCGAAGCTCGACCGACCGGGTCGAGAGCGTGGTGGACCGACTCGACATCCTCGTCGCGTTGACCGAACGCACCATCGACGAGAATCTCGACGAACTGCACGAAGGGAGCGTCATCATCTACGACGGTGAGCGCACCGAGATGCAGGACGTGGAGATTCCCGAGGGCATGATTGGACTCGACGTGCCGCTCCAGTCGCTCGCCGAGGAGGCCGGCGGGGCCATCATGCAGAACATCGTCGCGCTGGGCGCGGCCTGCGAGGTGACGAACTTCCCCATCGAGAACCTCGACTCCGCGCTGGAGAAGAAGTTCGGCTCCAAGGGCGAGTCCATCGTGGACAACAACAAGGAGGCCGCCCGGAAGGGTCAGGAGTACGTTCAGGCGGAGTACGACCACGAGTTCGAGTACGACCTCGACACCACCGACAACGACTACGTCCTGCTGAACGGCGACGAGGCCATCGGCATGGGCGCTATCGCGGCCGGATGCCGCTTCTACGCCGGGTACCCCATCACCCCGGCGACCGACGTGATGGAGTACCTGACGGGCCGCATCGAGCAGTTCGGCGGCGAAGTGGTGCAGGCCGAAGACGAACTCTCGGCCATCAACATGGCGCTGGGCGCTGCCCGCGCCGGTGCGCGGTCGATGACCGCCACCTCCGGACCGGGTATCGACCTGATGACCGAGACGTTCGGTCTCGTGGCGACCAGCGAGACGCCGCTGGTCATCGCCGACGTGATGCGCTCGGGTCCCTCGACCGGGATGCCGACCAAGCAGGAGCAGGGCGACCTCAACATGGCCCTCTACGGGGGTCACGGCGAGATTCCGCGGTTCGTCCTCGCGCCGACCAACGTCGCCGAGTGTTTCCAGAAGACCGTCGAGGCGTTCAACCTCGCCGAGAAGTACCAGACGCCGGTCTTCCTGCTCGCGGACCTCTCGATGGCCGTGACCGAGCAGACCTTCGAACCCGAGACGTTCGACATGGACGCCGTCGAAATCGACCGCGGGAAGGTCGTGGACGAGGACGAAATCGAGGCGTGGACCGACGAGAAAGACCGGTTCCAGCCCCACTTCTCGACCGCGGACGGCGTGAGTCCGCGGGCGTTCCCCGGGACGAAGAACGGCGCGCACATGTCCACCGGTCTCGAACACAACGCGCTCGGTCGCCGGACCGAGGACACCGACGTCCGCATCGAGCAGGTGGACAAGCGCAACCGGAAGGTCGAAACCGCCAAGGAAGAGGAAGACTGGAGTCCCCGGGAGTTCGGGGATTCGGACTCCGACAACCTCGTCATCTCGTGGGGGTCCAACGAGGGCGCGATGCGCGAGGCCCTCGAGTTCCTCGACGAGGAGGGCGTGGACGTTCGGTTCCTCTCGGTGCCCTACATCTTCCCGCGACCCGACCTCAGCGACGAAATCGAGGCCGCCGACGAGGTCATCGTCGTCGAGTGTAACGAGAGCGGGCAGTTCGCCGACATACTCGAACACGACGCACTTACCCGCGTCAAGCGCGTGAACAAGTACAACGGCATCAGATTCAAGGCCGACGAACTGGCAGACGACATCAAGTCGAGTCTCCAGAGCGAGGAGGTCACAGCATGAGTTCAGACGTTAGATTCACCGACTTCAAGTCCGACAAGCAGCCGACGTGGTGCCCGGGATGCGGCGACTTCGGCACGATGAACGGCATGATGAAGGCGCTGGCCAACACGGGTAACGACCCGGACAACACCTTCGTCGTGGCGGGCATCGGCTGTTCCGGCAAAATCGGCACCTACATGCACAGCTACGCGCTCCACGGCGTCCACGGGCGGGCGCTCCCCGTTGGCACGGGCGTGAAACTCGCCAACCCCGACCTCGAAGTGATGGTCGCGGGCGGCGACGGCGACGGCTACTCCATCGGCGCGGGTCACTTCATCCACGCGGTCCGCCGGAACGTGGACATGACCTACGTCGTGATGGACAACCGTATCTACGGGCTGACCAAGGGGCAGGCCTCGCCGACCTCTCGGGAGGACTTCGAGACCTCGACCACCCCCGAGGGTCCGAAGCAACCGCCGGTCAACCCCCTCGCGCTCGCCCTCTCGGCGGGCGGGAGTTTCATCGCCCAGTCGTTCTCCACTGACGCCCAGCGTCACACCGAAATCGTCCAGAAGGCCATCGAACACGACGGCTTCGGCTTCGTGAACGTCTTCAGTCCGTGCGTGACGTTCAACGACGTGGACACCTACGACTACTTCCGCGACTCCATCGTGGACCTCGACGACGAGGACCACGACCCGACCGACCGCGAGGCGGCCAAAGAGAAGATTCTCGACGCCGACAAGGAGTATCAGGGCATCCTCTACCAGAACGAGGAGAGCGTTCCTTACTCCGAACTCCACGGTCTCGACTCCAACATGGCCGACATCCCGGACGGCGCGCCCGAGGGCGCGATGGACCTCGTCCGCGAGTTCTACTGACGACCCGACCCGAATTCGGTCGTCGTTTCTCTTTCCTCTCGTCTCCCGTTCTCCACACCGATAGCCGAGCGCACCCCGCGAGACCCCACAAAGCGTATCCGGGGATGCGTCGTGCCGTAGTCCATGAATCGACGGGAGTTACTGGGGGCCGTCGGCGCGGGAGCGACCGGGGTGGCGGGCCTGCTCGGCACGCGAGCACGCTCGGCGGGAGAGGACGCCGGGACCATCACGACCGGAACGACCACCACGTCCGCCGAGGAGGACGGCTTCACCGGCATCGACTCGTCGGCCGACCGGCCGTTCGCGACGATTACGGTCGGGTCCCGCGAAGGCGTACAGAATCCGGAGAACAACCGTCCTCACGTCGTTCGCGTCTGGAACGACAGCCAGCAGGCCCGGACTGTCGGTCTCCGACTGGTCCGGGACGACGCCGACGCGCCGGTGCTCGACCGGCGCGTGGAGTTCCCGGCCGACGGGTTCCTGACGGTACGACTGCTCGAACCCGCCGACTACGCGCTGACCGTCCGACCCGGCGGAGGCGGTGGAAGCCCGGGCGAGACGCCCACGGCGACGAGGACTACGGCGGCCGCCGCATCGGTGGGCGAGACCGTCCGGATTCCACGAGCGCAGTTCGACTGCAATCGGTCGCGGACCGACGTGGCGGTGACGGCGGACGGACAGGTGGAGTCGGGGACGGCCACCACCGAAGCGGGTTGTCCGCCCGAGGTGACCGGTCGGACGTTCACCGCGCTCGGCGGCTCCTGCGGGTCGGCCGACGACGCCAGCGTCTCGTTCGCCGACGAGTCGGTGACAGTTGCTGGGTCCATCCGCGCGCCCAACCCCTGCTACGGGGCACAGTTGGCCGACGTGTCGGTCACGTCGGCCGACACCCTCCGAGTCGTGGTGGAGACCACTGAACCGGATGGGGGCGTGTGCGCCCAGTGCGTCGCGAGCGTGGAGTACGAGACCAACCTCGCGTTCCGCGACCGGGTGCCCGAGACCGTCGAGGTGGTCCACCGGCGCGGCGGCGAGACAGAGACGGTGGCGACGGTTTCGCGCGGCGGGTGGACGACGACCGCCGAAGGCACGGTGAGCGGAGTAGGTGGCGTAGCAGTGGCCGAAGACGACGAGTCGAACCACCGAGACCGAACGTAGGAATTGCGATTCTCTTCTTCGGTCGTTCTCTCTATCGAGAAGTTCCGGAGGTCTCTGAGGACCTTTCGCACCGGCCGCGGAGGAACATATTATTTCATGGATTCCTAGAAAGAAATTAGTCGGTGGGGATTCATCTTCCTCGTGCATGTCAGAGCAAACTCAAGACGACGCCACGGACAGTACGACGGGTCGGCGAACGCTACTCCAACTCGCCGCGCTCGCCGGGCTGCCGCTGGCCGCGTCCGACCTCGGACGTGCGGCCACGAGTGGCCACCTCGGCGAGACGTGGACCGGGAGTGAGAACTTGGACATCGACGTCAGTGGCTCCAATCAGGGAGCCATCAACCTGAGTTCCGAAGAAGGGTTCGCGTTGAAGAGCACTCTCACTAGCGCCACCGACTCGACCGGAACCGCTATCTACGGCAATACCGCGTCCGATAGCGGAAAGGCCGTCTGGGCCGAGGCCACCAACGATTCCGGAGATGCGATGGGCGTCTACGGCACCTCGTGGTCACCGAACGGATACGGCGTCTACGGTGACGACGGCGGAGCGGGCGGCTACGGTGTCTACTCCGAGGGCGATATGCACGTCGAAGGCGACTTCACCGCCTCTGGCACCAAGAACTTCGTCCAGACCGTCGAGACGGCCGACGGCGAGAAGCAGGTCGCGTACACCGCCGTCGAGGCCGACCGGGCGCAGACCGAGACGACCGGCGTCGCCGAACTCGAAGACGGTCGCGCGGAGATAGACCTCCCCGAACACTTCGGCATGGTCACGTCGACGAGGAGGACCTCGTCGTCCAACTCACGCCCTACGAAATCGACGTCCCGGGACTCGCGGTTACGGAGCGAACGACCGACCACATCGTCGTGGAATCGCGAGACGGTACCGGCGAGTTCGAGTTCTCCTACACCGTTCGCGGAGTCCGCGAGGGCTACGAGGACACTGCGGTCGTCCGCGACCCCGAGTGACCGACCGACGGACCGGAAGTAACGACCCCCGGAACGGGAGTAATCACCGATTGACACGTCACATCTTTTGCCCGCCACACGTCAACAGAATTTCCGTGCGAGAGCGTTTGCGTCCGTTTTTTAAGGGAGAGGTGTCTACCAGCAGTAGAGATGACTGCGGACGAATACGACACCGGCGAGGGACCCTCGCCGACCACCCGGACGCGGTCCGGTGACATCGTCGCTGGGGGGACGACGGGGAGTCGGCCCGCTCCAGCGACTCTCCCGAACCGAAGTTCTACCACCGAACGACTCCGCTGGACGCCCGACTGCGGTCGAGGTCCCGACGGCAGTTCGGTCGGCAATTCACGAACCACAGGCGAGACGCCCTCTTCTACTCCCAACGAGGCGACTCGCTATGACTGAGCAGTTCGACGTGGCGATTGCGGGTGCCGGTCCGGCGGGCGCGCAGTGCGCCCGAGACTTGGCCGAGCGCGGGTACGACGTGGTCGTCCTCGAAACCGAGTCGGAGGACGAGTTCCCGGCCCAGAGCAACAAGTCCACCGCCGGGACGTTCCCGTCGATGATGGGCGCGTTCGGGATTCCCGACGACGTGGTAATGAACTACACCGACGACGTCGTTCTGGAGTCGCCGAACGAGCACTTCGTCCGGCACCAACCCGGGGCCGTCTTGGAGTTCGCCGACTTCAAGAACTTCCTCGTCGAGGACGGCCGCGAGAGCGGCGCGGAGTACTGGTTCGACGCCCGCGTCTCGAACCCCGTGATGGACGACGGCGAGATAGTCGGCGTGCAGTACGACGGCCAGAACGAAGTGTACGCCGACGTCGTCGTGGACGCGACCGGACCGGCCGCACCGCTGGCCAAGAAACTCGGCGTTACTGACCTCGAACGTAAGAATCAGGCCATCGGCGTCGAGTACGAACTCGAAGGCATCGACGTGGACGCCGAGGGGTACGCCGACCTCACCGACGCGATGATGCTGCGTCTCGACCACGACCTCGCGCCCGGCGGCTACTCGTGGATATTCCACACGGGCGGGGACACCGCGAAGGTCGGTCTCTGTTACATCCAGAACGAGGCCCACCGCGACTACGCGAAGGACGGGATGGGCATCGACGACTACCTCCAATACTGGCTCGACAGCGACCCGCGGTTCGAGAACGCCGAGCGCATCGAGGGCAAACAGCACCGCGGGTCGGCCCACATCCAGATGCCCAGCGGCTTCACCACGGACAACTTCATGGCCATCGGCGACACGGTGCCGACGGTCGACCCGCTCTGGGGCGAGGGCATCTACACCTGCATGAAGTCGGGTCGAGCGGCGGCCGTCACCGCCGACCGGTGTTTCATGGCCAGCGACCGCGACACCTCCGCGGAACGGCTGTCCATCTACGACGACCTCTGGCACGAGCGCGTCGCCCCGAAGATGCGGACGCGCCTGCTGATGACCCGACTGCTGTATCTGGCGTCGAACGAGCGCTACGACACGCTCATGCGGGACCTAAACCGGTTCGACGACGACGTGCTGAACGCCGCCAACGAGGGCGACCTCCGAGCCGTTTCGAAGCTCATCCACCTCGGAGACGCGCCGCTATTGGCTCGCTTCTTCCGGGAACGGTTGATGGAATAGGTCGTTACTCCTCGCCGAACCGGTCTTCGACGGCCTGCCTGTCGATTTTCTGCGGGCCGGACGTGGGCATCTCGTCGACGAACGCCAGATGGCGTGGCCGTTTGAACCGGGCGAGTTTTCCGTCGAGGAACTCGGTGAGTTCCGCCAGCGTCAGCGATTCGTCGCCCTGTACCACCGCCTTCCCGACCTGTCCCCACTGGTCGTCCGGGACCGGAACCACGACGACCTCCTCGACTTTGGGGTGGTCGGCGATTCGGTCCTCGACCGCGGCGGGGTAGACGTTCTCGCCGCCCGAGACGTACATGTTCTTCTTTCGGCCCTCGATGTAGTAGTAGCCGTCCTCGTCGCGCCGGGCCAAGTCGCCGGTCGAGACCCACCCGTCGCCGAACGTCTCCTCGGTCTCCGACTGGTTGCGCCAGTACCCGGCGGCGGCGTGGGGACTCGACAGTTCGAGTTCGCCGATTCCGCCCGCTGGCAGTTCCTCGCCGTCGTCGTTCGACCGTGTCGAACTGCTCGACGAGCGTCGCTCGTCGGCGTCCACGACGCGGGCGTCCACGTGCATCGCGGGCACGCCCACGCTGTCGGCCTTCTCGCGGGGCCAGCCCTCGGGCATCGTGAAGTTGTTCGGGCCGCACTCGGTGAGACCGTACCCCTGCGAGAGGTCCACGCCCCTGTCCCACCACGCCTCCATCACCGACTCGCGGCAGGGGCCGCCGCCCGACTTGGCGAACCGGAGCGCCGAGAGGTCGGTCGTCTCCCAGTCGTCGTGGGTCGCCATCATCCGGAGGACCGCCGGGACCGCCACGAGGACGGTCGCCCCCTCTGACTCCGCGAAGCGGAGGACCTCGCCGGGTTCGAACTCTCGGGCGAGGACGACAGTGCCGCCGAGGTGGAACAGCGGCACGGTGACGACGTTCCAGCCGCCGGTGTGGAACATCGGAAACACCATGGGCGTCACGTCCTCCGGGCGCAGTCCCCACGCCGTGATGGTGTTGAACGAGTTCCACAGAATCGAGCCGTGAGTCAGGACCGTCTCCTTCGGGACGCCGGTCGAACCGCCGGTGTGGAGGAACAGGTGCGGGTCGTCCATCGACAGGTCGGCGGTCTCGACCGGCGAGTCGTCCGCGGGGAGCGCGTCGGCCCACGCCTCCCGGCCGAGGTCGTCTCGCTCGGCGTTCGCGTCGGCGTCCTCGGCGAGAGCGCGACCACCGAGCAGTCGAACTTCCGGGCGTCGTGGGCCAGCACGTCGGCCGCGAGGGCCGCGAAGGGGGCTTCGACCACGAGCAGGGCCGGGTCCACGTCGTTCAGCATCTCGACCAGTTCGCCCGCCGCGAGGCGGTGCGAGAGGGGCGCGAGGACACCGCCGGTCTTCGCGGTGGCGAAGAACAGGTCCACGAGTTCCGGCCGGTTCCGCGAGAGGACCGCCACGCGCTCGCCTTCCGCGACGCCCTCCTCCCGGAGGAGTCGGGCGACGCGATTCGCTCGGCGGTCCAACTCGGCGTACGTGAACCGCTCGCCGGTCGTCGCGTCCACTACCCCGACCGAGTCGGGCGAGAGACTCGCGCGCCTCTCGCTCCACGCGCCGACCCAGTCGTAGGGCCGCTCGTGGTGGCTAAACATCGGCGAGGAACTCCGCGAGGCGGTCGTTGACGGTCTCGGCCTGTTCGATGAAAAAGAGGTGCGACCCGCCCTCGAACCGGGCGAGTTCGGCGCTCGGCAGTCGCTCGTACAGCAGGTCGGCGTTCTCGACGGGAAGCACCCGGTCGTCGGTACCGTGGGCGACGAGTGCGGGTACGTCCACGTCGCCGAGTCGGTCGCTCGAATCGAACGCCACGACCCCGGCGGCCTGCGCGTCGCGGGCGGCGTCGCTCGCATCGCCCGCCAACCGCCAGTCCACGATGTCCGAAATCAGGTCGTCGTTCTCCTCCCAGAACGCGTCGGTCATCGCGGGTTTCATCTTGTGGCGGATGGCCTCGCGTTCGTCCGCGTCCTCGGGCACCGAGAACATCCGAGCCTGCGTCTCCTCGGGAATCTCGACCGCCTCATCGCCGCCGTGGCTGGTGCAGAGCAGACCGAGCGACGCCGCCCGGTCGTAGTCGAGCGCGTACTGCTGGGCTATCATCCCGCCCATGCTCGCGCCGACGACGTGGGCGCGCTCCGCGCCGACCGCCTCGAGGACCGCGTCGAGGTCGCTCGCCATCTCCTCGACGGTGTACGGCCCGTCGGGTTCGTCGGAGTCACCGGTGCCGCGGTTGTCCCAGACCACGACCTGGTAGCCCTCCGCTGCGAGTCGGTCGCGCTGCCAGCGCCACATCCACCGACCGTAACCCAGTCCCTCCACGAGCGCGACGGTTTCGGCGTCACGCCCGCGCTCCTCCTGACTCCCGTCCGAGTCGGGACTGTCGGCCGGGTCGGTGGTCTCGTAGTAGAGCGAGACCCCGTCGTTGTCCGCGTAAGGCATGGCTGAATCCACGGACGAACCCGCCTTCAAATCCCTGTTTCACATGTTAACCCTCGGATTGATTCGCCGGGCGACGCGACCATCTCCCATGCCAGTCGCAACGCCGAACGACACCGCAGAAGCCACCCTGACGGTCACCGAAGACACCATCGACGCCTACGCCGACCTGACGGGCGACGACAACCCAATCCACCGCGACGAGGCGTACGCCGCCGAGACGTTCTTCGGCGGCCGGGTCGCCCACGGGATGCTCTCGGCGGGCGTCGTCAGCGCGGCGCTCGCGGACCTGCCGGGCGACATCGTCTACCTCTCGCAGGATGTGGACTTCGAGAACCCGGTTCGACCGGGACAGACCGTGACCGCGACGGTGACCGTCGAGGAGGAGTTGGGCGACGATAGGCTTCGGGTCGAGACGGTGGCGGAGACCGAAGACGAGCGAGTTCTCTCGGGCGAGGCCGTCGTACTGTCGCTCCCGCACGAGTAGTCGGGGCGAATCGAAATACACTTGTCACGTCAGAATCTCAACCATGCTGTGCCATCTATTCACACTCCATCGTCGGCGCTGGGACTGTTGGCGTGTCTCCTGATAGTGACGGCGACGATTCCGGCGGCGGCCTCCCATCCTCGGGTCAAGTTCTCGAATCCGGGGTACGAGGCCGACGCGGGCGACATCGTCTCGATTCCGGTCGAACTCCGGAGCACGGACTCGGCGACGGTCGTCGTTCGGGGGTACCGCGTTTGGCCCAGTACGACCAAGACGCGAACGTACCTCGCGAACGCGTCCGTCAGCGACGCGAACGGCGACGGCCGCGCGACTCTCCTGCTGGACACCCACGACGTGACGTGGCGCGCCCGCGGCCCGGACGAGGTGAACGTCACCGTCCGTATGGCGTCGGACGGCCCGCTCGACGCGCACCACTACGACCTCTACGGCGTGGTCGAGAACGAGACGGGCTACGACCGCACGAGCGAGTCGAACCTCGACCTCTCCAAACCCGAAGCGGAGTCCCTGAAGACGTGGGTCGGTCCCTCGTCGGTCGAGGTGAGCGCGCAGACGCTCTCCACGTCGGCACCCCCGGCGCGGAACGTCGAGCGGAGTTCGGTCGCGCTCAGAAACGGGACGCTGGTGTTCGACCTCCGAACGTCGGGTCTCGGGGGTGCGGTCGAGTCCGGTCCGAACGCGACGGCCCGGTTCTTCGACGTTCTCGACGGACGGCAGGCGAACCTGAGCGTCGTCCAGACGAACCCGGGACCGTCGCACCCGCCCAAGGAACTCCATCTCGGACCGAACTCGACCCGCGTCGTCGCCGACGGGTTCAACCAGAGCTACTACCTCGCGGTCGACCTCTCGGCGGTGAACGTCACCGGCGGTCCGAACGGTGAACTCCGGCGGGGCGACGAGTACCTCGCTAACTTCTCGCTCCGGAGAGCAAACTCGACGGACTCGAATCGCACGTGGTCCGTGGAGACGAAGTTCGCCGTCGGCGAAGCGGTACGTTCGACGGAGGGTGACGCGCCCGCGGAGACGACCGCCGGGCGGACGGAGACCGAGACGACGACCGAATCGAGTCGGCCGACGACCGCGGAAGCCGAAACGGAACCGACCGACTCCACGACGGACGCGCAGTCGACGGCGACGGCGCGAGGCGGGACGCCAGACGGTATCGTCCCCGGATTCGGTGTCGGCGCGGCGCTGGTCGCACTGCTCGCCGGTCTGGCGTTCGCCGGAAGAAAATAACGGCGCCGCGTTCAGTACGACTTCGCGAAGTAGGCCGTCTCCTCGGCCTCGTCGCCGCAGACGCCGCACTCGTCGCCGATGGGTTCCTCGTCGCGGTCCATCGGGACCATCACGATTTCCGCGGAAATCTCCTCCTTGATGACCTGCTCGCAGGCTTGGTCGCCGCACCACGGCGTCTTGACGTAGCCGCCGTGCTGGCCGATGGTGCCCAGAATCTCGGCGGTCTCGTAGGCCTCGCGGACGTTCTCTTCGAGGTTCTGTTCGGCGGTCTCGTAGAGTTTGTCGGTCACGTCCTCGAAGTGGTCCTCGACGGTCTCGTCGATGTCCTCGCGGTCCTCCACGGTGTCCTCGCCGTCGGGGCGGTGGACGACCGTGACCTCGCGGTCCTCGACCTCGTTGGGACCGATTTCGAGTCGGACGGGGACGCCCTTCAGCTCCCACTCGTTGAACTTGAACCCGGGGTTGCGCTCGTCGCGGTCGTCGAGTTCGACGCGGATGTCCTCGGCTTCGAGGTCGTCGGCCACGCCCTCGGCGTACTCCAGCACTTCGTCGCGGTTGTCCTCGTTCCAGATGGGGACGATGACGACCTGCTCGGGCGCGATTTTCGGGGGCACCACGAGTCCCTGGTCGTCGGAGTGGGTCATGATGAGCGCGCCCAGCGCGCGCCACGAGAGACCCCACGAGGTGGTGTGGGCGACGCGCTCCTCCTCGTCCTCGTCGGTGTAGGTCAGGTCGTAGGCCTCCGCGAAGCCCTGTCCGAGGTAGTGGGAGGTCCCGCCCTGCACGGACTTGCCGTCGGGCATCAGCGCCTCGACGGTCGTGGTGGTGTGCGCGCCGGGGAACTTGTCGTGTTCGGGCTTGCGACCCCGGAGGACCGGGATGGCCAGCACGTCCTCGTAGAGGTTCTGGTACTGGTCGAGGCGGGTCATCGTCTCGTCCCACGCCTCGTCCTCGGACTCGTGGGCGGTGTGGCCCTCCTGCCAGAGGAACTCTTTGGTACGGAAGAACGGCTTGGTCTCGGTGGCCTCCCACCGGATGACGCTACACCACTGGTTCAGTCGCAGGGGCAGGTCGCGGTGGCTCCGGACCCAGTTGCTCATGAACGGCGTGATGATGGACTCGCTGGTGGGCCGGAACGCGAGTCGCTCTTCGAGTTCGTCGTGGCCGCCGTGGGTCACCCACGCCACCTCGGGGTCGAACCCTTCCACGATGTCGCTCTCGCGTTCGAGGTAGCTCTCGGGGATGAGCGCGGGGAAGTAGGCGTTCTGCGCCCCGGTCTGCTTGAACCACTTGTCGAGGTGGTCCTGCACGCCCTCCCAAAGGGCGTACCCGCGGGGCCGGGTGACGATGAACCCGCCCATGGGCGCGTAGTCGGCGAGTTCGGCCTTCTGGACGACCTCCGCGTACCAGTCGCCGGGGTTGTACTCCTTTCGCTCGGTGATGCCGAGTTCCTGCTCGTCGTCGCTCATTGGGTACTGGTTTCTTCGATGCGGTCTTAAAGGCGATGAACCTGTGGTAACTGTTCGGAGGCGGCGGGCGGTCACCAAGCCTCGCGGAGGACCGCCTCCACGTCCTCGGCGCTCGCGTCCAGTCCGGCGGGCGCGCGCTCCATCGGGTGGTCGTCGGCGACGAACGCGGCTATCGCCGGGAGGTCTTCCTCCCGGGTCTCGGGGAGGTCCCGCAGGCGCGTCGGCGCGTCGAGCGCGTCGCGCAACTCAGCGACCGCTTCGACGACGGCGTCGGCCACCTCCTCGTCCGAGCGGTCGGTCGGGTCGATGCCCAGTCCGTTCGCCAGCAGGTCGCGACCGGCGTCCACCTCGCCGAAGAGATACCGGAGGACGTGCGGGACGACGGCCGCGTGGACCGCGCCCTGCTGGACGTCGTACCGGCGGGCGAACCCGTGACCGAAGGCGTGGACCACCGAGACTTTGCGTTCGAGTTGGACGAGCAGCGTCCCGACCACGGCCCGGTCCATCGCCGCAGAGTCCGCGGAGGACTCGCCGACGACTCGGGGGAGCGCGTCGCTCAGCAGGCGGAGTCCGTGAACCGCCGTCGCGTCGCTGACGGGGTTCGCGTCGCGGGCGTACGGCGTCTCGACTCCCTTGTCGAACCCGTTCATCGCCGACCCCGCGAGCGCGCCCGTCGGCGTGGTCTCGAACAGCGCCGGGTCCGCGAAGTCGGCTATCGGCATCGCCGACCCGCGGGCGCTCACCGGTTGGCCCGTCGGCGACTCCGCGGCCGACAAGACCTCCATGGACCCGCCGCTCGACACGTCCGCGCCCGCGAACGTCGTCGGGACGACGACCACCGGCGGTCGCTCGTCGGCCGAGTCCGGCGGCCGGACCTCGCCGTCGCGTGCCTCCTCGCGGAGGTCGTCGAGCGAGCGACCGTCGGGCGCGAACACGCTCGCCTGCCGAGCGACGTCGAGGCTACTGCCGCCGCCGACGCCGACGACCACGTCCGCGTCCGCCTCGCGCATCGCGTCTACGACCTCGAACGCCGACTCGGCCTGTTTCTCCGGCGTGGTCTCGTCGTAGACGCCCGCAAGTCGGTCGCCGAGTCCGTCCTCGATTGGGTCCATGAGGTCGTCGTTGGCCCCGACGTTTGACCCGCAGACGACGAGCGCGCGGTCGAGGTCGTGCTCCCCGAGGTACTCGCCCAGACGGGCCGCGCAGCCGCGGCCGTAGACGATGTCGCACCCGCGGTACTCGTACTCGAAGGCGTCGGCTATCGGAAGCATGGTCCCGAATTACAGCGGCGTCCCAATGAAGGTGGGGCCGCGGCGCTACCGTCGGACCGCGTCCAGTTCCCTCACGCCGGTCTCCACGTCCCACTCGCGCAGTTCGTCGCCCTCGGCGTCGAAGACGAACTCCCCGGCGAACCGCTCGCCGTCGAGCAGGTGCGGAAGCCAGTAGCGGTCGTCCTCCCACATCTCGTCGTAGGGGACCGCGTCGTAGTCGTACCACTCGGGGTCGGCCTCCGGGGACGCCTCGGGCACGCCGTCGAACGCCTCGGCCCGGAAGACGTGGACGAACATCCGGGGGTCCTCGCCGAACACGAACCGGAACTCGCCGACCTTCTCCGGGTCGCGGGGCGTCACGCCGATTTCCTCCTCGACTTCGCGCACGACGCACTCGCCGGGAGTCTCGCCGTCTTCGACCTTCCCGCCGGGACCGACCAGTTTGCCCTCGCCCAGACCGCGCTTCTTCCGGATGAGCAGGACCTCCTCGGCGTCGGGCCGCAGGAGGTAACACAGCGTCGCGGGTTGCATACGCCGAGCGTCGGACCCCTGCGGGTTAGACCTGTCGGAATTTCATCATTCGGACTCGACCCGCCGGTACGGCTAACTCGTCGGCTACCGTCTCCCGGTCCATGACCGACGCGGACGACGAACGAGCCAGACCGGTCGGCATCAACCACGTGGCGCTCGAAGTCGGCGACGTGGACGAGGCCCTCGACTTCTACGAATCGCTCTTCGAACTCGAACTCCGGGGACGAGGCGAGTCGGCGGCCTTCATCGACCTTGGCGACCAGTTCCTCGCGCTCTCGGAGACCGACGACCCCGGCGGTCCCGACGACCACCGCCACTTCGGTCTCGTCGTGGACGACCCCGAGGCCGTCGAGCGACGACTCGAAGCAGCCGACGCCGAGCGCGTCCCCTCCGGAAGCCTCGACTTCCGTGACCCGTGGGGCAATCGCGTGCAGGTCGTGGCCTACGAGGACGTTCAGTTCACCAAGGCCGACCACGTCCTTCGGGGGATGGGCCTTGAAGGACTCGGGAAGTCCGAGTCCGCGCGCTCGGAACTCGCCGAGAAGGGGATGGCCCCCGAGTGAGTTGCGCGCTCCGCAGGATTGATTAGCGTCGGGAATCCAACACGAGCCGATGATAGCAGTCTCACCGGACTACTGTCCCGACTGCGGGAGCGACCTCTCGACGACCGATTTCGAGGGCCGGGACCGCGACTACTGCCCGTCGTGCGAGCGGACGTGGTGGCGGCAGTCGGTGCCGACGACTAGCGTGACCGTCCGCGAGGCGGACCGCGTCCTGCTCATCCAGCGGTCCGCCGGTCGCGACGCCGGTCGGTGGGACCTCCCCGCTGGCCATCCCGAACACGACGAACCCGCCCGCGAGGCCGTCGCCCGCGAACTCCGGGAGGAGACCGGACTCGCGGTGGCCCCCCACGACCTCGACCTCGTGGGAACGGTGCTTTCGGAGGGACCCCGGGCGAACTACCGGTCGATAAACTACCGGACCGACCGCGCCGCGACCGACGGCGAGGTGACGGCCGGGTCGGACGCGGCCGACGCCCGGTTCGTCCCCGTCGAGTCGGTCCGGGCGGGCGACGTGGACGTTCGGAACCTCGGGCGACTCCGCCTGCGCGACTCGGGCGTGCTGGAGTAACCCGGCCACCCGAGTTTTCCCTCCGTCGGTCGTATCACCGCCGATTCGACGATGACCGACACCCACGAGGTCACGGTCAGGTCCGTCCACCAGATGACCCCGAGCGTCAAGCAGTTCGTGCTGGAGTCGGACGGCTACCAGTTCGACTTCGAACCCGGACAGCACACGCACGTCCACTTCGACCGCGCCGAGAGTCCGGCCGTGGACGACGCGGAACCGGACGACGAGGAGGTCGTCCGCCCCTACACCTCGACGGCGATGCCCGGCACCGAGCGCATCACGCTCGCTATCAAGCGATACCCCGACGGCACCGCTTCGACGTGGATGCACGAGCGCGACCCGGGCGACCGCATCGAAATCGAGGAACTGGACGGGAACCTCTTCCTCCGGGACCTCGACGCGGACGCGGCGTTCGTGGCGACCGGTACGGGGGTCACGCCGATGATAGCGATGGCCAAGCAGTACGTGCGCGAGGCCACCGGAACGGCCCACTTCTTCTTCGGGGAGACGGACGAGGAACACCTCTTCTACCGCGAGACGCTGGACCAGTTGGCGGCCGACTACCCGAGTTTCGACGTGACCTACGTCCTCTCGCAGGCCGACGAGGAGTGGCGAGGACCCGAGGGCCACGTGCAGGACCACCTCGCGGAGCATCTGGACGACTTCGAGGAGCGCGACTTCTACGTCTGCGGCGTGCCCGAGATGGTCGTCGAGACCCGGGAGTACCTCGCGGACCGCGGCGTGGACGAGGACCGGGTCTACGTCGAGGGCTGGGAGGGCGACGAGGTGTCGGACGGGGAAGGCTGAGCTACTCCCTGCGAGCGTCGGGCGCGTCGCTTCTCTCCGTCCTCGGACGGGTCGCCAGCGTGGTCCCGAGGACGTAGGCGGGGGCGCCGAGCAGCGCGCCGATGCACCCGAAGGCGACGAAGACCACCGTGATGGGACCGAGCGAGTGCTCGGTCAGCGGAAGCGACCAGATTAAGACAGCCGCATACAGCGCGAACGGGAGGAGCAAGAGACGAGGCGACGGCGTTCCGGCGCTCCGGCGGCGGCGGTCGTGACCGAGCGGGAACTGAAGGGCGAGCGAGAGCGACAGCAACAACTCGGAGACGACGACACTGCCGCCGGAGACGCGCCGGATGAAACGGACCAGCGCCGCGGGGTCGAACCCCCGCTCCGCGAGGACTGCGACCGCGACGCCGACTGCCGCGGCGAGCCACGGCCCGACAGTGCTGGGACGCCCGTCGCGGAAGTGACGCCCAACGTGGACGTGTCCGACCGAATACGCACCGAGCGTGAGGTACGCACCGGCGACGGCGTACAACCACGGAGTTTTGCCCCGGATGAGCGGGACGAAAGCGGGATAGAGCGGATGGCCGAGGAAGTAGAGTCCGAGCGCAACGACGGCCGCAGCGGTCCGCTTCGCGCCGGTGGTCCGTTCGGTGAACGACCAATCCAAGACGCGAACGACCGCGTAGAGTACCCCCGTGACGACCAGCGACGGGAGGACGACGCGTGCACCGAGATTCGCCACGAGCGCGTTCACATGATGGGCGAGAGACAGGACTGGTATGAGTCTTCTGGACGCCGCCTGCTGGCCGACAGTCGGACGTCCGGTCGCGTGCCGTCCTCGGACACGCCTCGCCTCACTGGTCCACCGCGAACGGACTCTCGGTCTCCGTCCAGTCCCACCCCGGAAGTCGCGTCTGGAACCCGGCCGCCAGCGCGGCGTCGAGGTCGTCCGCGCCCGCGGTCTCGCGGGCGTCGTCGGCGTGGACCGTCACGTCCGCGTAGTGGAAGGTGGCCTCGGCGAGCAGTCTGAGGGGCTGGTTCCCCGCGAGGGTTCCGGCGAGTTGTCGGCCGAGGAGTTCGTCCACCACGAACCCCGGGTAGTCGCCTTCGACGTCGAGTTCGCGCAGGACGGCGACCATCGCGGCGACGTTGACCGCCCGGTCGCCGTCGGCGAAGACGGCGTCCACTTCCCGGCGATAGTCGTCGGCGCTCACCTCGTCTACCGTGGTGTCGAACAGGTCGCCGAGGTCCGCGCGAACGTCGTTCAGCAGGGGCACCACGACGTCGGCCCGGCCGCGGACCCACTCGTACTCGTCGGCGACGCGCTCACGTGTTACTCGCATGGTTCGGACGAGGGGCGCGAGGGGTTTGGGTTTGCGCATTTTGAGAAGGCTTTTATAATATCGGGGACTAATGCCGCATAAGCGGGTTTTCCTGCGTCCCCGAGTGAGCGTCCGGTCTTCCCCGGTGTCCCGGGGACGAGGGCGACTCGCCGACACGCGAGTTTCAACACCCCGCGGAGAAGCGAAATCTATGCTGTGCTGTACTCTACGTCGTAGTCCTGATGGCAGTCCGACCGGTCCGACGTTCGTCCGCGAGCAGGGAGTTCGCGGCGGCACGGACCTGTCAGGAGTGACTGCACGGCCCAGAGGACAGCACGGACAGACGGAACGACTTTTTCACTATGAGTAAAGTAGACCAGCAACTCGAGGACCTGCGAGCAGAGATTACGAGCGAGTTACCGAGCGACATCTCGGTGTCGGACGTGAAGTACGAAGGCCCGGAACTGGTCGTGTACACGCGCGACCCCAAGAAGTTCGCCCGGAACGGCGACCTCATCCGGCAGTTGGCGAGCCAGCTCCGAAAGCGCATCACGGTCCGGCCCGACCCCGACGTGCTGTCGCGACCGAAAGACGCCCGGGACGAAGTGCTCGACGTCATCCCGGAGGAGGCCGGTGTGACCGACCTCGACTTCCACGCCGACACGGGCGAGGTCGTCATCGAGGCCGAGAAACCCGGCATGGTCATCGGCAAGCACGGGTCGACCCTCCGAGAGATAACCCAAGAGGTCGGCTGGACGCCCGAAGTCGTCCGCACGCCGCCCATCGAATCCTCCACCGTCTCGAACGTCCGGAACTTCCTGAAACAGGAGCGTGACGACCGCCGCGACATCCTCGAGAAGGTGGGTCGCCAGATTCACCGCGAGGAGATGTCCGACGACGAGTACGTCCGCGTGACGACGCTCGGGTGCTGTCGCGAGGTCGGTCGCGCCTCGTTCATCCTCTCGACGCCCGAGACCCGAATCCTCATCGACTGCGGCGACAAACCGGGTGCCGAAGGCGAAGTGCCGTACCTCCAAGTCGAGGAGGCGCTGGGTGCGGGCGCGAGTACCATCGACGCCGTCGTCCTCACGCACGCCCACCTCGACCACTCGGCGCTCATCCCGCTGCTGTTCAAGTACGGCTACGACGGCCCCATCTACACCACCGAACCGACTCGCGACCTGATGGGCCTGCTCCAGTTGGACTACCTCGACGTGGCGGCCAAGGAAGGCCGCGCGCCGCCCTACGAGTCCGAGATGGTCCGGGAGGCCATCAAGCACACCATCCCGCTTGAGTACGGCGACGTGACCGACATCGCGCCCGACGTGAAACTGACCCTCCACAACGCGGGTCACATCCTCGGGTCGGCGGTCTCGCACTTCCACATCGGCGACGGTCTCTACAACGTCGCGTTCTCGGGCGACATCCACTACGACGACACCCGCCTGTTCAACGGCGCGGTCAACGACTTCCCGCGCGTCGAGACCCTCATCCTCGAATCGACCTACGGCGGCCGCAACGACTACCAGACCGACCAAGAGGACTCCGAGCAGCGACTCAAGGAGGTCATCAACGAGACCTACGAGAAGGGCGGGAAGGTGCTCATCCCCGCCTTCGCGGTGGGTCGGTCCCAAGAGATGATGCTCGTCCTCGAAGAGGCGATGCGGAGCGGCGACATCCCCGAGATGCCGGTCCACCTCGACGGCATGATTTGGGAGGCGACCGCCATCCACACCACCTACCCCGAGTACCTCCGCGACGACCTCCGAGACCGCATCTTCCACGAGGACGAGAACCCCTTCCTCGCCGACCAGTTCAACCACATCGACGGCGGCGAGGAGGAGCGCCGCGAGGTGGCCGACGGCGACCAGTGCATCATCCTCTCGACCTCCGGCATGGTCACCGGCGGCCCCATCATGTCGTGGCTCGAACACATCGGACCCGACCCGGACAGCCGCATGGTGTTCGTCGGCTACCAAGCGCAGGGGACCCTCGGCCGACGCATCCAGAACGGCTGGGACGAGATTCCGATGAACCGCGGCGGCGGCCGCGGCCGCAACGGGAAACTGTCGCTGGAACTCGACGTGGAGACCGTGGACGGCTTCTCCGGCCACGCCGACCGACAGGGTCTGATGAACTTCGTGAAGACGATGAACCCGCGGCCTGAGAAGGTGCTGTGCGTCCACGGCGACGAGTCGAGCGTGCAGGACCTCTCGTCGTCGCTCTATCACGAGTTCAACATGCGGACGTTCGCGCCGAAGAATCTGGAGACGTTCCGGTTCAAGTAGAGAGAGGCGTTCCCGTTCAGTAGACGCCGGCCGGTAGCGCCTCTGTCCGGCACTCGCGCCGGGCGGACCACCGGCGCTGACGGCGCGAGCCTGCTTCTCCGCGGTTTCGCGGTGACGGTGCAGTCGGCGGACGTACCCGGGCCGAGTCGCGACCTATCGCCGACCGACTTAACACGGAGAGTGGCATAGTTCGGGCGAGCGTATGAGGGCTGTTACCGTCACTCTCGCAGTACTGCTGGTCGCGGCGGTCGGCGTCGCGCCCGCACCCGCGCTCGGGCACCGGGATTCGGGCGTCTCCTGCGCGTACGACGAATCGCGGCTGGAGACCTACCAACCGGAGACCGTTATCGACCACCTCGCAGTGAAGCCGACGGCCAGTTACGCCGCCGTCTACTCGTCGCCCGAGCGCCCGACCGACGTCTACGTCTACTTCCTGCGGTACACCCATCAGGAAGGCGTGACCGCCGTGGACAGCCACACCGACGACCACGAACCGGTGTACGTGCTCGTGGACGACCAAACCGGCGAGGTCCGGCGCGTCGTCTTCTCGGCGTCCCACTACGTCAAGGAGACCGGGACGCCGTCGAGTCTCCCGATGAACGGTTCGCACGTCAAACTCCGGGTGGTCGCGCCGTGGCATCAGTACGTTCCGACCACCCAGTCCGGTTCCCGCGTTCGGTTGAAGAACTACTGCGCGGCGGTCGAGCGCTGGCACGCGAACGGGTGGGACGTGTCGGTCGAAGCCACGACCGACCCGTGGACGATGCGCCACCGCGATAGCTGGTGGGCGGACGACTCCGTCGGAGCGTCGATGGCCGAGCGGTACTGGGACGCCCGGCGGTCGCTCGGTGATGCGGTCTCGGACCTCAACGTGAGTTTCCCCGCGCGACAGTCGGGGCAGAAATCGACTGGCTGACGAGACGAGGGAGACGCGGCGGGAAACGCGTCCGTCTTCGAGGTCGGCCTGCTACGTCCCGTCCTTGACCGACGAGGCCCACTCTGGCCACTTCTGGCGCTGGGTCCCGTCGAACGAGGGGTCGCCCGACATGGCCTTTATCGAGCGGGCGTCGTCCAGACTCCAGACGGCCCCGTCCTCGTGGAACAGGCCGTTCAGGACGCCGTGTTTCCGCTGTGCCGGGACGAACGCGGGCTTGACCATCAGCGACCAGAAGAAGTTACCGAACCCGGCCTCGTGAATCAGCGGCGCAAGCGACGAGTAGTTGGAGGACTTCTGGTCCTCCGGCGGTTCGGAGGCGAACCCCGTCGCGTGGCGGACGCGCTGCCACTCCGAGAGCCACACCGGGACGTCCACGTCGTCGGCGATGTCCCTGTTCGACCGGAGCATGTCCTCGTAGACGCCGGGACTCTCGGCGAAGTTGTAGTGGAACTGGAACGCGTCCACGCCCCAGTCGGCGTACGTCGAGTTGTTGGCCATGCTCGTGGACCCGACGGTGAGCGCCACGTCGCCCTGCCGTTCGTCGGCGGTCCCGTACATCCCGCGGGCGAACTGCTGGACGTACGACCGCCAACCGGGTTCGTTCATGATTTCGATGGCCAGCAGGCGGTCGTCGTCCCCGAAGTGGTCCATGAACCACCGGACGTACTCCCGCGGTTCGTCCCACCGCTGCTTGTTCCGCATAATCTTCGAAGACGGTTCGCGCACACCGGTCGCGCTCCGGGGGTCGGTGTCGTTGAGGCGCTGCTTCGTCGGTTCCTTCCCGGCGAAGTCGAACAGGCCGAGCAGCACCTGCTGGCCGTTGTCGTCGGCGGTCGAGAGGAAGTGTTCGACGTTCTTCCGGAGGGTCTCTGGCTCCTCGCGCCACGCTTCGAGGCTCGTCCACGTCCGAATCGCGTTGAGGTTCACCCTGCTGGCGTACCCGAGGTCGCGCTCGACGACGTCCGGGTCGTAGTCGGCCCACTGCTGGTAGAAGTTGAACGCCCTCGCGGGGATGTAAATCGCGCCGCGCACGTCCAGCGGTTCCAACTCGGTCTGGTCGATGCTCAACGCCGTCTCCGCGGGCGAGTTCGCCGTCGCGTCGCCGCGATTCGTCCCGTCCGAACGATTCGTCGTCCGACTGCCGGTCAAGGAGCTACAGCCACCGAATCCGACGAGAGTCGCTGCGGCGCTGGAAGTCAGGAAGGCGCGCCGCGAACAACGGTCCCCCATACACCTGCCACCACAGACGTATCAATAATTGTTGTTGCCTGTTTCGGGAGTGTTTCTCGGCTGGTACGCTATCGGAGTTCGAAATCGAAGCCGTCCGCGCCGGTGGCGTCGTCGCCCGCGACGGCGCTGGCGACGCCCGCGCCGAAGGCGTAGGCGACGGCCCGAGAGCCACCGCGGAGTCGTTCCACCACGCCGCGTTCGGGTTCGAACTCCTCGACGGTCACGTCCTCGACGCCGAGGTCGGCGGCGAGGCGCTCCTCGACCTCTCGCTTGGTGGCGAGTTCGTCCACCAGTCCGATGGACTTGGCGTCCTCGCCGAGGTAGACTCTGGCCTCGGTGTCCCGGACCTGCTCGTCGCTCAGCTCCCGCCCGTCGGTCACGCGCTCGACGAACTCCTCGTAGTAGCCGTCGATGATGCCCTGCAGGTACTCGCGCTCGTCCTCGGTCATCTCCTTGAGCGACTGGCCCGCGTCCTTGTACTCGCCCGCCGCGAGGCGCTCGTACTCCAGTCCGAGTTTGTCGGCCATCCCCTTGGCGTTGACCCGGGACCCGATGACGCCGATGGACCCGACGATGCTCCCCTCGCGGGCGTAGATGTCGTCGCACCCGCTGGCAATCCAGTAGCCGCCGCTGGCGCACACGTCCGTCGCGTAGGCGACCGTCGGCCCGTCGAACCGCTCGGCCGCGAGTCGGATGTCGTCGCTCGGCACCACCTCGCCGCCGGGCGTGTTGAGTCGCAGGAGGAGCGCCTCGGCGTCGCCGTCCTCGTCGGCGCGCTCTATCTGTTCCACGACGTCGTCGGCGGGCGTCCCGCCGGGCCGGGGTGGAATCGTGCTTCCGCCGCCGTCGCGGGTGATGGGACCTTCGACGGCCACCTCCGCCACGTCGTAGTCGCTTATCATCCCCGAGGCGACGCGCCCGGCCGCCCGCGCTCCGAGCGCGCCGGCGACGACCACCAGCACGACGCCGACGAGCCGCGCGAGGTTGCCGTCGGGCACGTCCACGAACAGGAACCACCCGAGCACGACCGCCGCGACCACGCCGAGGAACACGACGGCCGTCTGGAGGACCCGCGAGCTATCGGCCACAGTCACTCACCTCGATAAACTGCATATCACCGAGTGGGGCCGCACGCGCCGTTAAGGCTTCGCTCGGCGACAGTTCTGCTCGCTGCCGGGGAGCGCCCCAGTAAGAAGGCCTCAGAGGACCGCGACCGTGGACCCGACGAGGAAGATGGTCACGAGGAGTCGCCCGACGCTCCCGGCGAACGTCGCCAGCGCGAACTTGACGTAGTCCTCTTCGAGGACCGCGAACGCGTAGATGGAGAGCGTGTCGGGGAAGAACGGAACCGACAGCGCCAGCGCCATCCCGACGTACCCCCACTTCCGGGCGAGTTGGAGCGTCTTGTTCTCGGACCACTCGACCACGTCGAAGCGCGACCGACGGAGGAACCTGATGACGGGTCCCGACTCCTTGGCCTCCTGTCCGATGTGGAACGCGAAGATGCTCCCGGCGGCCTTGCCGACCGCACTGACGAGGATGATGAGCGTGAGGCGCTCGGCCTGCGTCAGACCGAGGTCCAGCGGCGCGGCCAGCACGACCTCGCTCACGCCGGGGAGCGCGAAGGCGATGAGAAACGAGTAGGCGAAGATGATGGCGAGACCGACCCACCCGGTCGTCGTCTCGACGGCGTGTTGCAGCCATTCGAACGACCCGAGGGCGAGGCCGTCGAGCAACGCGAGGAGTGGGAAACCGAACACAGTCGGATAGAGGCCGAAGCACGGTTATGAGCTTTTTGTCTCGCCACAGGTGAGTCCGGTGACAGGACGCGTCTCGGAACGGCGTCCGGCGCGGCGAACAGACTCATCCCTATCCGGACGTTACTCGGTTGCATGTTCGACCACGACTACACGCTGGTCGCGCACCCACGACTCCGCGCGGAACTCTCCTACCGGAGCGACGACGGTGACCTCGCGGCCGCGACCGTCCGCCTCGACTACCGACGAGACGAACTCTGGACCGACGACGGAGCGGCGGTATCGCTGCCCGAACAGGCCGAGGTCTCCGGCGTCGAGTGGCAGGGTCTCTCGATTTCGCTGTATCGGGACGGCGAGCGCGTGTTGGCCCGCGAGGTCCCCAGTTCGCTGGTCTCGAACGCCGCGAACGCGGTGGACGCCGCCGAGACGGTCGCGCCAGCGCTGGTCCGTCGCGGCCGGGACGCCGCGAAGCGAATCACCGGCAAGCGGTCGGGCGGTCGGGTCGAGATGAGCCAACTCGACGGTTCGACGGTCGAGGCGCACGCCCCGCCCGCGAAGGCCACTTTCGAGGTGTACGAGGGGAAAGACGAGAAGTGGCGCTGGCGACTCGTCCACGACAACGGGAACGTCATCGCCGACTCGGGGCAGGGCTACTCCTCGAAACGGAGCGCCGAGAAGGGCCTGCGGAGCGTCAAGCGCAACGCGCTCGGCGCACCGGTCGAACCGGTCGGCGGCGACACCGAACGCGACGTGCGGTCGGGGGCGGACGCCGAGAGTGGACCGGACTCGGGGACCGAGAGCGAACCGGGAAGCGACGCCGAATCGGGGTCGGGCGGCGACGCCGAATCCGCCGAGTCCTGAGCGTCGGGACTCCGGTTCGCTGACCGCAGAGTCGAGGTCACGATTCGGGGTAGAACACGTAGGAGTGTCGAGCGTCCACGTCGTACAGCAGGGTGCCCTCCGGCATCCGGAGGAGTCGCCACGAGAGGTAGAGGTCTCCGATTGCGCCCGAGGTGTTCACTACGAGCACGAGGAACGCCGCGAGCGCCACCGGGAGCGGCCCGGTGAGCAGCGGCGTCAGGGCGACCGTGAACACCGCGAGCGGTGCGAGCGCGACCGCGACGTTATCGCGGCGCGTCTGGAACTGGCCGAAGGCGGCGGCGTACGCCGCGCCCATGTTGAGCGCGAGTCCGTACTCGACTCGATAGCCCAGCAGGTGGTAGACCAGTCCGTGGACCAGTTCGTGGACGACGACGGTCGCGACCGACAGCGCGGCGACGACGCCGATTCCGGCCGGTCCCACGGTGAACTCGACGGGCGTCCCGCCGCGGAGCGCGTGCATCAGCCTGCCGAAACCGGCGACCGCGAGGACGAACAGCACCAGCGACCCCGCGGACAGCCACAGCCCCGGATAGGAGAACTCGGTCGGGTCGCCGTAGCCCTCGGGCGATTCGGGCGGGCCGGGCGTCGGCGTGGCGGGCGGCGTGTCGGAAGCGGGCCGGGCGGAGGGACGATTGGTCATCGCCCCGACAGACGGCGGACGGACGGAAAACAGTTTATCCCCGAATCGCTCCGTCAGAGCGCGTCGAGGTCGGCCACGAACGATTCGAGCATCTCGCGGGTGACGTGGGGCATGCAGACCACCCGAAGCTCTCCGGACGCGGTGGGCGAGACCCGCCACCCCTCCGACCGGAGCGTCTCTATCTCCTCGCGCGGGATTTCGGCCGCGACCAGCGGCAGGACCGGGTCCACGACCGAGTAGCCCCGCGATTCGAGGGCGTCGGCCACCCACTCGGCGTTCGCCTGCCCGCGCTCGTAGTTCTCGCGGTAGCCCTCGGGCCACAGCGCCTCCATGGCGGCGTGGGCGCCCGCAACGCCCGCGCCGCTCCGGGTCCCGGTCAGGGTTGCCTGCGAGGTGGATTCGAGGTACGGCGTATCGACCGCGAGCGCGTCCAGAATCGCCTCGTCGCGCGCGAGGAAGCCCCCGGCGGGCACCGGCGCGCGGCCCATCTTGTGCGGGTCGATGGCCATGGTATCGACCGGCGCGTCCTCGAAGTTCCACGCCCAGTCGGTGAACGGGAGGACGAACCCGCCCCACGCCGCGTCCACGTGGAGGAGCGCGTCCGCGTCGGCGGCCGCGTCCGCGAGCGCCGGAATCGGGTCCACCCGGCCGTACTCGGTGGTCCCGGCCACGCCCACCACGAGCGCGGTGTCCTCGTCGGCGAGTCGCCGGACGTCCGCGAGGTCCGCGCGGCGGTCGTCGTCGGTCGCGGCGAGGCGCAACTCCACGTCGAGCACGTCGGCGGCCTTCTGGAAACTGAAGTGGGCGCTCTCGGGTGCGACGACGTTCGGGTCGGGCGAGTCGGCGAGGTTCCGGGCCGCGCGCACGGCCTGCAGGTTGGCCTCGGTCCCGCCGCTGGCGACGTAGCCGTTGGGGTCGGCCAGCCCCGTCATCTCGCCGAGCATCTCGACCGCCTCGCGCTCCAACTCGGCGACCGCGGGGTAGGTCGTGGGGTCGCCGGGGTTGTCCGCGAGGTATCTGGCGGCGGCCTCGCGGGCGTCGGGGTGGGGTTCGGTACACATCGACGAGAGGACCCGCCCGAAGTCTTGGGGCGCTCGCTGCATGCTCGGTAAATTTTGTCGGGAGCGTTTATCGGTTCTGTTCTCGTTCTCCCGCGAGACGCGCCGAGCGAGTCGCGCCGCGGGCCTGTGGAGTCGAGAAGCGCCCCCGACCGACTCCGGCGACTTCGGGCCGGTATCCCTATGCCGAACGCTACCGTGAGTCAATCAGAGCCATGGAGGAGTCTTCGTCACGGGAGATAGCACTCACCGGCAGCGAGACCAGCACCGTGCTGGAGGCGCTCGAACACCACGAATCGGGCGCGACCGACGCCACCGAAGCCGAACTCGACGACCTCGAATCGCGGTTCGACCGCGACCTCGACGCGGGCGAGGCCGCCGAGGTCGAACTCACGCGGGCCGACGCCCACGTCGTCCTCTCGGCGCTGGAGGAGCGCGAACCCCTGACGAGCGGCCGCGACCTTGAGAAGTTGCTGGCGCTTCGCGGTCGGTTCGCCGAGGCGTTCGACTTCGAGGACCGCGTCCCCGACGGGGCGGAACCGATGGAGGACGAACGCTACCCCGGCGGGACGTAGCCGAGTCTTCGCGACGGTAGAGAGAACTCGTGGCGGCGGCAGAGAGGAAGAGCTTCAGGCCTCGACGGTCAGTTCGGCCTCGCGGAGCGCCTCCTCGGCGGAGCGTCCGTCGTGGACGACCGCGGCGACCGCCCGCGCGATGGCTTCCGGGTCGTCGTGTTGGAAGATGGACCGACCCATCGAAACGCCCGCCGCGCCCGCGTCCATCGCGCCGCGGACCGCGTCGAGGGTCGCACGGTCGCCCTCGGGTTCGCCGCCCGCGATGATGACCGGCTTGGCGGTCGATTCCACGACGCGCTCGAAGCTCTCGGCGTCGCCGCTGTAGGCGGTCTTCACGAGGTCCGCGCCGACCTCCTCGGCGAGTCGGACCGCGTGGCCGAGGCTCTCGGCGTCGTGTTCGTCCACGCCCGGGCCGCGGGCGTACGCCATCGCCAGCACGGGCATCCCGTAGTCGTCGGCGTCGTCGGTGACCTCGGCGAGTTCCTCAACCTGTTCGCGCTCGTACTTGCTCCCGACGTTGATGTGGAACGAGACGGCGTCCGCGCCCGCCCGGACCGCCTCCTTGACGGTCCCGGTCATCCGCTTGTCGTTGCTGTCTGGACCGATAGTGGTCGAGGCGTTGAGGTGGACGAGGTAGCCCGCGCCGTTCTTGTTCGGGTGGACGCGGGGTGCGATGCCCTTCTGCGTGAGGACGGAGTCCGCGCCGCCGCGGGTCACCGCGTCGATGGTCGATTCGATGTCCACGAGACCCTCGACGGCCCCGAGTGTGATGCCGTGGTCCATCGGGACCATTACGTACTTCCTGTCTGTGCCGATTCGGTCGAGTCGTGCTCGGATTCCGGCGGTCATAGTATGTGAAACTGTGGCAAGTGGTGGTTAAGTTCGTTCTGGTTCCGGTACTTTCTCGCCGCCTTCCACCGCGCCCTCCTTGAGTTCGCGGGCCTTGGCTTCGAGGCGGTCGGCGACTGACTCCCCTTTCGCAACGATGTCCACGAACGCGCTCCCGACGACGACGCCGTCCGCGCCGCCCGCGACGATTTCCCGGGCGTGTTCGCGCTCGCTGATGCCGAACCCGACGGCCTTCGGCAGGTCGGTCCCGGAGAGTCGGTCGAGGCTGACGTGGGTCTCGCTGCTCACGTCCGAGCGCGCACCGGTCGTGCCCAGTCGACCCTGCACGTAGACGAACCCGGACGCGCGGTCGAGCATCCGGGCGAGGCGCTCGTCGGTGGTGGTCGGCGCGACGATGAACACGAGGTCGAGTCCGTGGGCCTCGCAGGCCTCCTTCAGGGGGTCGCTCTCGTCCACCGGCAGGTCCGGGACGACGAGTCCCGAGATGCCCGCCTCGGCGGCGGCCTCCACGAAGGGTTCCACGCCGTCCCGTCCCTTCCGGGAGCCGTACTGATAGATGAGATTGTAGTAGGTCATGCAGACCAGCGGCACGTCCACGTCCTCCGAGAGGTCGGCCACGAGGTCGAAGTACCTGTCGGGGGTCATCCCGGCGTCGAGCGCCCGGCGGATGGCCTGCTGGATGGTCGGCCCCTCCGCGATGGGTTCGGAGAAGGGCAGGCCCAGTTCCACCACGTCCGTCCCGCCGCGGACGAGCGCCCGGACGTACTCCTTGGTCGATTCGGCGTCGGGGTCGCCCGCCGCCACGTACGAGACCAGCGCGGGGTCGTCGGCGAAGGCGGCCTCGATGTCGCTCTCGCCGGACCCTTCGGTCTCACTGGCCATTCTCGAACACCTCCATCGCGGGGGCCGCGTCGATGTCGCGCTTCTCGCTCTCCTCGATGACCGTGTCGAGGTCCTTGTCGCCCCGTCCCGAGACGTTGACGACGACGAGATCGCCCAGTTCCTCGGGACTCTCCTCCAAGTACGCCAGCGCGTGACTCGACTCCAGCGCGGGGATGATGCCCTCCAGCTTCGAGAGCCGGTGGAACGCTTCGAGTGCGGCGTCGTCGCCGACGTTGACGGGCGTCACGCGGCCCTCGTCGGCGAGGTAGGCCAGTTCCGGGCCGACCCCGGAGTAGTCGAGTCCCGCGCTCACGCTGTGGGATTCCAGAATCTGACCGTCGGGATTCTGGAGGAGTTTGGTGCGCGCGCCGTGGAGGACGCCCTCGTCGCCCGTCGAGAGCGACGCCGAGTGGGGCGCGAGACCCTCCTCCTCGTCGATGGTCAGCGAGGACCCGCCGGCTTCCACGGCCACGAGGTCCACGTCTTCGTCGCCGACGAACTCGTGGAACGCCCCCATCGTGTTCGACCCGCCCCCGGCGCAGGCGACCACGCTGTCGGGGAGTCGCCCGGCCCGTTCCCGAATCTGTTCGCGGGCCTCCTCGGAGATGACCGACTGGAAGTCCCTGACCATCTTCGGGAACGGGTGGGGACCGACGACGACCCGATGACGTAGTGGGTGTCCTCGACGTTGGTCGCCCAATCGCGCATCGTCTCGTTGATGGCCTCCTTCAGCGTCCCCGACCCGATTTCCACCGGGTTCACCTCGGCGTCGTGGATGCGCATCCGGAAGACGTTGGGGCGCTGTCGGTTGATGTCGGTCCGGCCCATGTATATCTCGCAGTCGATGCCGAGGTGCGCGCACGCCATCGCGGTCGCGGTGCCGTGCTGGCCCGCGCCCGTCTCGGCCACGATGCGCTCTTTGCCCATGTACTTCGCCAGCAGGACCTGCCCGAGCGCGTTGTTCAACTTGTGCGCGCCGCCGTGGAGCAGGTCCTCGCGCTTGAGGTAGACCTCCCGGTCGTACCGCTCCGAGAGTCGGTCCGCGCGCTGGAGCGGCGTGGGTCGCCCGCCGAACTCCCGCAGGCGCTCGCGGAACTCGTCCACGAACCCGTCCTCGTTGTCGAGAACGTATCGCTCGTAGGCGTCTGTCAACTCCTCGATGGCGGGCATCAACGCCTCTGGGACGTACTGGCCGCCGTAGTCGCCGAACTTTGATTCGCTACTCATGTCTGTGTCACCTCTGGGTCCGCGCTCGCGTCAACCGCCGCGTGTTCTCCGTGACTGTTTCGAGAGACTCGGTCTCTCGGTCCTCGGAGGAAGACTCCGAGACGCCGTCCATTATCGCGCTCCCGACGAGCAGGCCGTCGGCCCCCGCCTCGACCATCCGGCGGGCGTCGCCGGGCGAACCGATACCGCTCTCCGCGACGAGGGTCACGTCGCCGGGCGCTTGGGGCGCGACCGTCTCGAAGGTTTCGAGGTCCACCTCCAACTTCGCCAAGTCGCGGTTGTTCACGCCGATTAGCTCCGCGCCCGCCGCGACCGCTCGCTCCAACTCCGCGGCGTCGTGGACCTCCACGAGCGGTTGGAACCCGCGCGCCTCCGCGGCCGCCACGAGGTCGGCGAGGTCATCATCTTCTCGCGGGCAGGGAGACGGCTCTGCCGTCTCTTCCGAGGCGGTTACACCGCCTCGCGGCCCGCTCGAATGGTCCGCGGAGCTCCGCTCCGCGCTACCCACGAACCGGGCGATGAGCAGGACCACGTCGGCCGCCACGGTGTCGAGTTGGCTCTCGCGCACGACGAAGTCCTTCCGGAGGACCGGCACGTCCACGGTCTCGCGGATTCGCCGCAGGTTCTCGGGCGACCCCCCGAAGTGGTCCGGTTCGGTCAGCACCGAGAGCGCGGCCGCGCCGCCATCCACCATGCGCTCGGCCAGTTCCACGGGGTCGGCGTCTCGGGTCCCGTCGGTCGTCGGACTCGTGGGCTTCACCTCTGCGATGACCGGGACGCGTCCGTCGGTCTCCGCCCGCGAGAGGGCCGCGGGGAGCGACCGAGCATCGACCGAGAGCGGCCCGCCCTCCGGGTCGCCGCGGGCCTCCGCGGACCGGAGGATGGACGCGACCGCGGGCGCGAGTTCCTCGCTATCGTTCATCGTTGTGCATCAACGGACGGAATTGTACATAAGGCTTGCGTCTACCCGGACCCCGGTCGGGGAACGGCGAAACCCCGAATCAGAATTAGAACCGCCGGGACTGCGGAACGCTCGGAGAACAGGGAGTCACGCCGACGAATTCGAAATCGACGTCGGGTCGGCGGTCGGCGACGGGAGGTCGGCCATCTCGCTCGCGTGTCGGCGTCGCAGCGACTCGTACCGCGCGACGAACCGGGCGAACGCCTCGTTCGACCGGCGCTCCTCCGCCGACGTCACGGCGCGGAGTACCCGGTACTTCTCCGCGAGCGCCGCGCAGGTCCGGACCGCCGGGTCGGCCGAGGAGAGCGCCGCGAACCGGTCGATAGTCGCGCGAAACTGGTCGCGGGAGACGGGTTTTCGGAGGTACACGTCCACGGGCACGTCCGCGAGGTCGACGGTCGGGGTCGCGCTGGTGACGAATCCGGTGAAGCGGTTCTCGTCGGCGAGACGCGCGACCAACTCGCGTCCGGTCGCGTCGGGCAGTCGCCGCTCGGTCAACACCGCGTCGAACTCCTCGCCGACCGTGGCGAGCGCCGCCTCGGCGTCCGCGACGGCCGACACCGTTCCGACCTCCGAACACCACTCGTCGTAGAGCGCGCGGAGCGTCGGGTCGGCGTCGACGAGTAGAACTGTCGGTCGGGATTCACGTCCACCCATAATTCCGACCACGCGGTCTCCGAATGATAAACCCCGGCGGCTGTTCCCACCTCCGGGAATCACCTTACAACATTTGGGTGACAGAAAATAAGGTCCCGACGTGGCCGAAGAAGGTACCCCCGAGGCTGTCTTAGAACTGTTGGACGGGTACACCTGCGCGATTCTGTCCGCGGCGAGTTCGCGTCCGGTGTCCGCCAAGTCGATACACGAGGCGTTCGGCGTCCCCGACTCGACGCTGTACCGCCGTCTGCCGCGACTCGTCGAGCGCGGGCTACTGACCGAGCGGACTCGCATCGACGACGACGGCAATCACTACCGAGTGTACGAGTCCCGCATCGAGCGAGTCGTCTTCGAGGTCGCCGACGGCACGGCGACCGCCCGGGTCTCGGTGGTAGACGACGACCGGACTCGGGTCGAGACGTGGCGGTTCGACTGACGGACGCTCGCGGAATCTTCAAGTCCGGACCGGCCGAATCGCAGGGTATGGACGACACTGTCGAGACCGAGGACCCGAGCGACGTCGCCGGTATCTTCGCACGCGAATCGTCGTATCTGGAGCGGTACGTCCAGTTGGGAGTCGCCAGCGGACGCGTCCTCAGCGTCTCGTTCCCGGACACGCCCGACGAGCAGGCCCAGACCGACCACGACCTGCTCGACCGCATCTTCGACTACCTCGACGGCGTCGAGGAGGACGACTTCTCGGACGTGACCGTCGCGCTCACGGTGCCGACCGACCAGCGCCGCGTGCTGGAACGCGTCCGTGGGATTCCATACGGGGACCAGATAGACGTCGAGACGCTGGCCCGGATGACCAGCGGCGTGGACCACACCGACGAGGACGACCTGAACACGGTCCGAACCGCGCTCGACCGCAACCCAGCGCCGCTGCTGATTCCGGACCACCGAGTCCGCGACGGCCCGAGCGCCGCGCCGCCCGCGGTCGAACAGAAACTCCGGTCGCTAGAGGGACTGTAACCTCGGCCGCTCGCGGTTCGACTCTCGCATAACCCTCGTTCTAGTTGATTCCCCAACATTTCTACTTCCGAACTCAGAGTCGGCCACTCCTTCGGAAAGTTAGTTTCTCCCCGCTGGCGGGACACGGGACCGGATGCGACGCGCGTCTGACGCAACGTTTACTTGTTCGCGCACAATTACCCGCCCATGACAAGCCTCGCGGAGGCCTACGAGGAGAACGTCGGCGAGGTGGGGAACGTCCGACTGCTCTATCTCGGGGTCGGTCTGTTCGCCGTCGGGGTGTCGCTCGTCGTGTTCGCGATTCTGCTCTCCACGACGGACGTCCACTCCGCGTTCGGTCTCGGCACGCTCGGTGCCCGGGAAGTCGCGGGCGTCCTCGCCGGACTCGGCGTCCCGGCGGTGTTCGTCGGCATCTTCAGCGTCCTGCCGGCCAGCCAGCGCGTCAGGGCCGCGGCCGCCATCGGGTCGGGCGTCTCGTTGCTCGGCGTCGCGCTGTTCACCCACGCCTACCCGAAGCACTGGGCCGGGTACGGCCGACAGTTGACCCTGCCGGTCGTCGCCGTCTACTTCTTCGGCGCGCTGGTCACGTTCGGGTGCCTGTTCGTCGCCGTGGTCAACTTCAAGACGCGCAACGACCCCGGCGGGACCGTCACGCTCGAAGTGAGCCACGACGGCGAGGTCCGCACCGTCGAGGTCCGGAAGGGCGAACTGGACGAGTTCGACGACTTGGACGACCTGCGCGCGCTCCGGACCGGACTGGCCGACTCGGCCGCCGGGGACCCCGACAACGACCCCGAACCGGTCCCGACCGGGATGGGCGGCGTCGGCTTCTTCGGCGACACGCCCGACGGCGAGACGCCGACGCAGACGAACCAACCGGGACGAGGAGCGCCCGGCCGGGGAAGCGCGACCAGCGACGGCGGGACCGCGGCCGACGACGACATCCGGTCGCCGCTGGACGACGCCGACGCGCCCGACCGGCCCCACCCGACCACCGACGCCTACTGCGGCAACTGCCAGCACTTCCAGTACGTCCGGACCAACGAGGGGATGCAACCCCACTGCGGCTTCTACGGCCGGACGATGAGCGACATGGACGCCTGCGAGGAGTGGGAACCGAACAGTTGACGCCGCGGCCGCGGGCCGACGCGACCCCGAACGTGTTCCGGAAAAGATAGTTACCGGCCGAGTGTCGATTGTCGCACATGGTCGAAATCAGCGCGAGCAGACTCGGCGCTCTGGGCGTTCTGGGGGTCCTCGGCGTCTGGGCAAACGAACCGGCGCTGTTCGCACTCTTCGCGTTGTTCGCGCTGTTCGGGTCCGACCGGACGCTGCGCGTCCCAACGCCCCGCGACGGAGGCGAGAGCTAGAGGTCCGAGAGCGTCTCTTCGACCGACGCCCAGTGACTCCCCTTCCAGAAGTGCTGGTCGCACTCGGGACACCGCCAGACCCGGAACTCGTCGGTGTCGGGCGCGTACTCGGGCGTCTCTGCGTCCGCCGCGAGGGCCACCAGCTCCGCGTTGCACTCGGCGCACCGCGTCGGTTCCGAGAGTTCGAGTTCGAAGCCCGCGTCGGCGAGTTCCCGGAGTTGGTCGGTCACTGGTTTCGTCGTCAGTAGGAGTCCGTCGGCGCGCTCGGCCAACTCCGCGTCCCGAGTCACGAGCAGTCGCCCTTCGGATTCTGCGAGAGCCAGCAGGTCGTCGTCGTCCTCGACGCCTCCCGGGTCGTCGCATCGCTCGTCCCCGCTCGTCCGTTCCGAGGCGCTTCGCGCCTCGCGGTCCAGCGCGTACGCCGCGTCGTACCCGCACATCCGGAGGTACGTCGCCAGTTTGCCCAGCATCGCGTCGAGCAGGAGCGCCGACTCCGCGGGCGTGCGCGTCGGCATCTCAGTCGAGGAACTCCCGCACGCCGTCGGCGTCGCGGGCGTTCAGGATATCGTCGGCCTGCGCCCACCCGCGCCGGGCGGTGTGGACGCCGTACCGGACGTGTTCGTACTCCGCCGGGGAGTGGGCGTCGGTGTCGATGGCGATGGTCGCGCCCTCCTCGACGGCCTGCTTGACCGCGCTCCCCCAGAGGTCGAGGCGATAGGGACTGCTGTTGACTTCGAGGGCGGTACCGTGGTCGGCGGCGGCGCGCGCCACCACGTCGATGTCCAACTCGACGCCGGGGCGCTGGTGTATCATCCGCCCGGTCGGGTGGCCGACGATGTCCACGCTCGGGTGTTCGATGGCGGCGACGATGCGGTCGGTCGCGTCGCCCTCCAGCGCGCTGTGGGGCGAGGCGACCACGCAGTCGAGGTCCGCCAGCAGGTCGTCGCCGACGCTGATGTCGCCGTCCCTGTCGATGTTGGCCTCGACGCCCGCGAAGACGGTGATGGGAAGGTCGTCGGCCATCGCCCGAATCTCGGCCAGTTGCTCGCGCAACTCCTCGTCGTCCAGTCCGACGCCGCCGACCATTCCCGGTCCGGTCGCGTGGTCGGCGACGCTGATGTAGTCGTGGCCGAACTCGGCCGCGGCCTCGGCCATCTCCGCGACGCTGAACCCGCCGTCGGACCACTCGGTGTGGAGGTGGAGGTCGCCCCGGATTTCGCCCTCCTCGACGAGGTCCGGCAGGTCGCCGTCCGCGGCGGCGGCTATCTCCCCGCGGTCTTCGCGCATCTCGGGTTCGATGTACGGCAGGCCGACCGCTTCGTACATCCCCGCCTCGGTCTCGCCCGCGACGCGTTCGCCGACTCGCTGGCCCGAATCGGGGTCTTCGACTTCCGAGACGTCGTCGGACGAGTCCGACGAGCCGTCCGAGCCGAGCTCGGAGACGTCGAACGCGCCGTACTCGTTTATCTTGTATCCGCGGTCGATGGCGTAGTTCCGCAACCGGATGTTGTGCTCTTTGCTCCCGGTGAAGTACTGGATGGCGCTCCCGAACTCCTCGGGCACGACGACCCGGAGGTCCACGCGCTGGCCGTCCGAGCGCACGCTGGCCTTGTCGGTCCCGGCCTCGATTACCTCGTCGGCCTCCTCCCACTCCGTGAACGCGTCGATGACCGCCTGTCGGTCGTCGCTGCCGACCAGCACGTCGATGTCGCCGATGGTCGGTTTCCACCGCCGGAGCGACCCCGCGAGTTCGCACCGGCCCGCCTCCGGAATCGCCTCGAAGAACTCCAAGGCGGCCTCGCCCACGGGTCGGGCGTCGCCGAGCAGCGACCGGCCCTGCGACTCGCGGGCGAACTGGATACCGTCGAGGATGTTCTGCTCGGTCTTCTCGCCGAACCCGGAGACCTCCCGAATCTGCCCCTCGCGGGCGGCGTGTTCGAGGTCGTCTAAGTCCCGCACGTCGAGCGCCCGGTAGAGGTCGCCCACCGTCTTGGGACCGACGCCCTCGACGCTGGTGAGTTCGGCCATCTCGACCGGCATCTGCTCGCGCTCGTCCTCCAACTGCTCGAACGTGCCCGTCTCGACCGCCTCTACGACTTTCTTCGAGATAGACTCGCCCACGTCCTGAATCCGCTGGACCGCCTCGGGACCCTCGGCGGCCAACTCCTCGATGGCCTCCGGGGAGTCGCGGATGCTCTCGGCCGCCCGCTCGTAGACCTTCGGCTTGTAGTCCACGCCCTGCGCGGACAGCAGGTCGGCGTACTCTTCGAGTAAGTCGGCGATTTCGGCGTTGCGTGTCATGGATGAATCCGTCGCGTGTTCGGGGTGAATCTGTCGGCCGTCGGTTTCAGAGTCGGCCGCGACTGCTCGCGTCGTCCCGGCCGAGCGCCTGCTTGAGGAACGACATCCAGCGCTTGCGGTCGGCGGCCTCCTGCGCCTGTTCCTCGCGTTCGAGGTCTGTCGGTCCGAGGTTCTGGAGGGCGTTGAGCGCGCGGTCGATGCCCACGACGGCGTTGACCAACTCCTCGCCCTCCGCCCGCGTGATGTCACCCTCTTCGAGCAGTTGCTTGCGCTGGAGGCGCTCGCGCCGGAGGTTCTTCTTCGCCCGGTCCACGCGGTCGCGCTCGCCCGAGGGGACGGTGTCCCGGCGCTTTATCTCGAAGACGAACTCCCGGAGGTCAATCGACTCGCCCTGCACGTCGATGGTCTCGGGGATGTCCGCCCCGACCGTCGCGCCCTCGCGCTCGACGCGCTCCAGCAGTTGTTTCCGCTCGTACTCCTTCACGCCTCTATCTCGGTGGTCCAGCGTCAAAAATTCGCCGGGAAAGGAGGTTCGGTCGGGACGGGCACGACCCGGGACGTGGGCCGCGCGTCGTAGACACGGGCGGGAACTGCCGATGCATGCGCTCGGGGCATAATCGCCCGGCGGCGCTATGATTGGCTTCAAAGCATACATGCGTGGGCTGATTACGGGAGGCCATGAAGAAGCCCGGCGAAGTGTTTGCGGACGCGAGCGTCTACGACCCCGGTATCGAGGCCATCGTCCCGCGGTACGACGAACTCCACGACGCGCTGCTCAACGCCCCGCCGCAGGACCGAAACGAGTCGATTCGGGTCCTCGAACTCGGCGCGGCACCGGCGAACTCACCACGAAACTCCTCACGCGGTTCCCGAACAGCAGCGTCCTCGCGGTGGACCACAGCGACCAGATGCTCGACGAGGCCGAGCGCAAACTGGAGACGTTCGGCGACAGGGCCACCCTCGAACGCGGAGCCTTCCCGGACGACTACCCGTCGGTCTCCGGCGAGTACGACCTCGTGGTCTCGTCGCTGGCGGTCCACCACCTCGACGAGACCCAGAAGCAGACCCTCTTCGACGCCATCTACGAGTCGCTGGTGCCCGGCGGGTGGTTCCTCAACGGCGACGTGATTCGCTTCGACGCGCCCCACCTCGAGACGCTGTCGGGCGAGATGATAGAGAACTGGGTGCGCTCGAAGGGGTGGCGCGAGGACGACTTCATGGAGGAGTGGGAGGCCAGCGACGACTACGACGACCCCTCCTCGCTGACCGACCAACTCGTCTGGCTCCGGGAGTCGGAATTCGAGGCGGTCACCTCCATCTGGCAGTACTACAACTTCGCAGTGTACGGCGGTAAGAAGCCGGAGTGAGAGTCCCCGAACACCGAGCGTCGGGGAGTATCGAGGGTCTCGGGGGTGTTAGAACGACCGGCAGAGAGACCGAGTCCAAAGAGCGACCGACCGCTTCGGGGCTGAATTTTAAGCGGACGCGGTCGGTTCGTCCCTACATGGGAAGTGACGACGTTTCGGTCGTCCGGACCGAGGTAGACGGTCACGAATCGGCGTTGCGGGAGCTACTGCTGGACTATTACGAGTTCGCCGACCGGGAGGCGCAGGCGTACTTCGACGAACTCACGGGCATCGACGTCGAGGCGGCCGTCGAGGACGACATCGACCGACTGGGGAGCGCCGCGGTGGACGACCCCCTGTTTCTGGCTCGCGACGGCGACCGAATCGTCGGGTCGGTCCAGTTGAAGCGACTGGACGAGACCACCGCCGAGGTCAAGCGGTTGTACGTCACCCCCGACTACCGGGGAAGGGGACTCGGCCGGCGACTCGTGGAGGAACTGCTGGACGGTGCCGAGCGCGACGGGTTCGAGACGCTTCGACTCGGGGTCGGGCCGTACCTCGACGCGGCGCGGTCGCTGTACGAGGACCTCGGCTTCGAGTACACGTCCCGGTACGACCAGAGCGGTGCCCCGGAAGCGGTCGGCGACGAGTGGGGGTTCATGCGACGGTCGCTCGACTGACGCCGACCCGGAACTCCCGGAACCCCGACAGATACCGTCCCCGAACCCATCGTTCCGGCGCGGAACGCGACGACCCAAATCCCTTTCAGGTCCGGCCCCCAAGGGTTCGCCAATGGCGCAGTGCGACGTGTGTGGCGAAAGCGAGAACATGCCGTACGAGTGTCGGCGGTGCGGCGGCACCTTCTGTTCGGCCCACCGACTCCCGGAGAGTCACGACTGTCCGGGGCTGAACGAGTGGAACGACCCGGACGGCGTGTTCGACAGTGGTTTCGACGACACCGTGAACGACAGCGGGCGGGCGGGCGGAATCACGGATAGAATCGGCGTCGACACCGGACCCGGCGGTCCCTTGGGCTACTTCCGAGGGAACATGACATTCGTCCTGTTGGGGCTGATGTGGATAACCTTCGCGCTCCAGTGGATAGTCCTCCTCGTCGCGCCCCAACTCTACCAGCCTCTATTCGTCCTCCAGTCCGACCACCTCCTCAACGTCTGGACGTGGTTCACGTCCATCTTCAGCCACAGTCCGACCAACTTCCTCCACATCGTCTTCAACAGCATGGTGCTGTACTTCTTCGGTCCCGTGGTCGAGCGCCGGGTCGGCAGCAAGAAGTTCGCCGTCCTGTTCCTCGTGGCGGGAGCGATAGCCGGACTCGCGCAGGTCGGCATCTACGCGCTGATGAACCCCGCCGCCCCGGCGACCGGCGTCCTCGGCGCGAGCGGTGCAGTCGCGGCGGTGCTGGGCGTGCTGACGATTCTGAACCCCAACCTCACCATCTACCTCTACTTCATCCTCCCGATGCCCCTGTGGCTGGCGACCACGCTGTTCGTCGGCTACTCGGTGTTCGTCAGCGCGGCCGGGGGCATCGGCGCGGGCGGGGTCGCCCAGTTGGCCCACCTCGCAGGCGTCGGCATCGGTCTGCTGTACGGTATCAAACTCAAGCGCGAGGGCGAGCGCGCGCCCCAGCAGTTGCAGGTCGGCGGCGGCCGGGGTCCAGGCGGTCCCGGCGGCCCCGGCGGTCCGGGCGGACGTTTCTAACCCCTCCGCCCCGTCTGTTCTCCCATGACGCCAGTTCATCCCGAGTTCGTCCCCGACCCGACGCTCTCCCGCGAGGAGATGGAGCGACTCCAGCGCGACATCGCCGAGGTCGCGGTCTTCGAGGACGACTTCGCGTTCGACCCCGCGGCGGTGCGGGCCGACCAGACCGACGACGGCCAGACCGCGCTCGGCGCGGCGACCGACGACGCCGAACCCCCGGTGGTCGTCGGCGTGGACCAGGCGTTCGTGGACGCGTTCTCCGAGGAGGCGCTCGCGGTCAGCGCCATCGTCGCCACGCGCGGGGGCGAGGTAATCGAGGAGGTCCACGCGGTCGAACCGACCGAGATTCCCTACGTCCCCGGACTCCTCTCGTTCCGCGAGGGCGGGGCCATCCTCTCGGCGTTCGAGAAGTTGTCGGTCGACCCCGACCTCGCGGTCCTCGACGGGAGCGGGCGCATCCACTTCCGACAGGCCGGAATCGCCACGCACGTCGGCGTCACGCTCGACGTGCCCGCGGTCGGGGTCGCAAAGAGCCTGCTCTGCGGTCGGCCCCGAGAGTCGCTGGACGAGTATCTGTCTCAGGGCGCGCGCGTCGCCATCGAGGCGGACGACAGCGTGACCGCGCCGCCGGGAACGGTCATCGGCCACGCCTACCAGTCGCGCCAGTACGACAACCCCGAGACGCGCCACGTCAATCCGCTCTACGTCAGCCCCGGCCACCGCGTGAGCGCCGAGACCACGACCGACCTCGTGGAACGCCTCTGTGCGGGCTACAAACTGCCCGAACCGACTCGGCTGGCCGATAACTACGCCGACGAAGTGAAGGCCGAAGTCCGCGACTGAGGCCGACGAGGTGAGTCCACCGCCGGAGCGAACGACCGGGCGGGGCGTTCCACGCGTCCGTCGAAGTTCTCCATCCCTTACACGTCCTCGGCGACCCGTGGTGCGACGCCCAGTGACACCCCGAAGCGACGAAATTTATCTGTCCGGACCGCGACAGTGCGAGCGTGACCGAAACTGTCCTCATCACCGGTTGTTCGTCGGGCATCGGGCGCGAGACGGCGCACTGCTTCCTCGAAGACGGGTGGGAAGTGTACGCGACGGCCCGCAACCCCGCCGATATCCAGTCGCTCGGCGACGCGGGGGCAAACGTCGCCTCGCTCGACGTGACCGACGAGGACGACGCCGAGCGCGTCGTCGAGCGCATCATCGACGAGAAGGGGCGCATCGACTGTCTCGTCAACAACGCGGGGTACGCCCAACTCGGCCCGGTCGAAGACGTGACGACCGAGAGCGTCGAGAACCAGTTCGAGGTGAACGTCTTCGGTCCCCACCGCCTGCTTCGCGAGGTGCTACCTCACATGCGCGACCGCCGGACCGGGACTGTCGTCAACGTCTCCAGCGTGTCGGGACGACTCGCCACGCCCGGGATGGGTATCTACAACGGGTCGAAGTTCGCCATGGAGGGAATCAGCGACGCCCTGCGACCCGAGGTGTCGGAGTACGGTATCGACGTGGTACTGGTCGAACCCGGCCCGGTGGACACCGCCTTCGCGGAGCGGGCCTCCGACGAAGTCGAGGGGTTGGAGCGCTCGGACGCCTACGAGACGCTGTACTCCATTCTGGACGACACCGAGGCCGTCGGCGGCGGCGGTCCGGGCGCGGTGGCCCCTCGCAGAGTGGCCGAGACGATTCTGGACGCCGCGAATCTGACCGACCCCGCCGCGCGCTACCCGGTCGGACAGGTAGCGAAGGTGGCGATGCTCGGTCGGTTCGTCCCCGCGAAGTTGCGCGACAAGTTCTACAGACTCGCGCTCTCGCTGGTGGCGAAGAATCCGCTCGGGGACTGAGTGCTCACTCGGTCGTCCGGCGTGCGAGCATCGCGGCCGCGAGGAGTGCGACCACCGACGCGCCGACCGTGAATCCCGGCGTCTCGCCGCTCGAAGTCGTCTCCGCGTTCGTCTCCACGTCCCGTTCGTCCTCGACCGCCGCTTCGCCGGCCGACTCGTTTCGCACCTCGAAGTTCAACGTCAGTCCGTCGTACTCGCGCGCGGCGCTCTTGTTTCCGACCGGGAAGTACGTGATGGCGGCCCGGAGCGTGTACGTACCGGGGTCCGACCCGGTCACTTTCGCCGAGATGTCCATGGTCTCGCCGGGTTCGATGACGAACGTCGAAGTTGGGAGACCGCCGCCGCTGCTCTGCACGTCGCTCCCGCCCTGAATCCGGATGCCGCTAGGTACCTGAAGGGTAATCTGGACCTTCGTGGGTTCGTCGTTGGTCACGTCCGCAGTGAACGCGCCCGCGAGTCGGCCCGGACTCCCGGGTGCGATGACCTTTTGGGGAGCGTAGAGTCGAGCGACCTGAAACAGTTCGCCCCTCGCGAACGACTCGCCGTTGGTCTCGCCGTTCGACGACTCCGCCGTCGATTCGACGGACTCGGTCCCCTCCGTCACACCCATGGACGAGGGCGACTCCGCAGTAGTCGTGGTGGTGGTAATCGACACGTCGCCGACCGGAATCGTCCGGACCCGTTTGACCGTGCGCTCGCCGTTGTCTGTCACCCGGAGCGTGACCGTGTGAGCGCCCTCGTCCTCGAACGTGAAGGTGTTGTGCGACCCGTAGTGCTCGAAGTAGCCGTCGCCGTCGAAGTCCCACTCGTAGTCGGTAATCTGGCCGTCGGCGTCCGCGGACGCCCCGGCGTCGAAGGTCACGGTCCTGTCGGGACTCGGGTTCGACGGCGAGTACGTGAACGAGGCCTCGGGGGCCGAGTTCTCGACCCGAATCGTCCGAGTCCGCTTGACCGTGTGCTCGCCGTTGTCGGTCACTCGGAGCGTGACGGTGTACGTACCGGCGGTGTCGTAGGTGAAGGAGTTCTGGGACCCGTAGTACTCGTAGTAACCGTCGCCGTCGAAGTCCCACTCGTAGTCGGTAATCTGGCCGTCGGCGTCCGAAGACGCTCCGGCGTCGAACGTGATGGCGTCGTCGGGACTCGGCTTCGTCGGCGAGTAACTGAACGTGGCGTTCGGTGCGTCGTTCTGCACCGTCACCGACCGCACCTTCTTGCTAGTCGCTTCACCGTTGTCGGTGACCCGGAGCGTAACCGTGTAGGTGCCAGCGGTGTCGTAGGTGAAGGTGTTCTGAGACCCGTAGTACTCGTAGTAGCCGTCGCCGTCGAAGTCCCACTCGTAGTCGGTAATCTGGCCGTCGGCGTCCGAAGACGCTCCGGCGTCGAACGTGATGGAGTCGTCGGGACTCGGACTCGACGGCGAGTAACTGAACGAGACGTTCGGCGGTTCGTTCCCGACGGTGACCGTCTTCGTCTCCTTGGTGGTCACGCCGCCGTTGTCGGTGACCCGGAGCGTGACGGTGTAACTGCCAGCGGTGTCGTAGGTGAAGGTGTTCTGAGACCCGTAGTACTCGTAGTAGCCGTCGCCGTCGAAGTCCCACTCGTACTCCTCGATGCTCCCGTCGGTGTCCGAGGACGACGCGGCGTCGAAGGTAATCGACTCGTCTGGCACCGGGTCAGACGGCGAGTAGTCGAACGCGGCGGTCGGCGCGTCGTTCGTCACCGAGACTGTCTGGGTCGTCTCGGCGGTGTTGCCGTCGTCGTCGGTAACCCGGAGCGTCACCACGTACTCGCCCGCCGAGTCGAACGTTTGCGTGACCGTCGCCCCGTAGTACTCGTAGTAGCCGTCCCCGTCGAGGTCCCACTCGTACTCGTCGATGGTCCCGTCGTCGGTGGACGACGAAGCGTCGAACGTCACCGTCTCGTCGGGCACCGGGTCCGACGGCGAGTAACTGAACGACACCGTCGGCGCGTTCCCGGCGGCCGACGCGCCGACGGTGGTCACCCCGGCCGTCGCTCCCACCGACAGTACACAGACCAATACCCAAAGATACGTCAGAGATTCCCGTCGTCTATTCATCCAATCCGGTATTTAAAACTGAGATATATAAATATTCGAGAGACGGAACGCGAGTCAGTCGAGACACGACGCCACGAGTGCCAGCATGCGCTCGCCCCGCACTTCGTCGGCGAGCAGGGGCACTCGCTTCACGTCGTGCCCGCGGAAGACGTCCTGCGCTCGGGCGAGGGCGTCCTGTTGGACCTCCCACCGTCGCTGGCAGAACTCGCAGGTGTCGAGGTTGGGCGAGACGAAGGCGTCGGTATCCTCGCTCGTCACGCCGCCCGACTCCGTCTCACCCGCAGTCGAGCGCGGTTCGACGACGTCCGCGAGGTCTTCCATCACCTTGTTGACAACCACGGTGCCGACCGGCACCCCGAACTCCGAGAGTTGGTCGAGCAGGCGCTCGGACTCGAAGACGCTCATCTCCTCGGGGACCAGCACGACACGGAAGTCGGTCTTGCTCGGGTCTCGGAGGGTGTCACGGAGTCGTTCGATGCGGTCGCTGAGTTCGTCGAGGTCGTCGAACCCCTGCTCGGGGTCGGCGTCCTCGCCGCCGAACATCCCCTTCATGCCCTCCATCATACCTTGGAACTTCTGCTTGAGCTTCATGATGCGGCCCAGCATCGTGTCCATTAGTTCGGGCAGTTCGAGGAGTCGGAGGGTGTGGCCGGTCGGCGCGGTGTCCACGACCACGCGCTCGAAGCGCGGGTCGTCCATGTACTCCAGTAGCTTCTGCATCGCGGCGGCCTCGTCCGCGCCCGGCATCGGCCCGCCCAGCAGCGCGTCCATCGGGTTGCCCTCTCCCAGCATCTCGCCGAGACCGCCGAGCGGGCCGGACTGGTCGCCAGCGCCGACGCCCGACCCGGCGGGGTCCGCCTCGGGACCGCCGGTCCCGGCACCTCCGGCCGCTCCGCCGAAGACCGCGTCCCCTTCTTCGAGCGCGGCGTCGGGGTCGATTTCGGCGGCGTAGAGCGGCACGTCCTCGCGGATGCGCTCGGGGGTCGCCGGAATCTCGGTCTCGAAGGTGTCCGACAGCGAGTGAGCGGGGTCGGTCGAGACGACCAGCGTGGCGGTGCCGCCGCGGGCGCTCGCAAGCCCCGTCGCGGCCGCCATCGTGGTCTTCCCGACGCCGCCCTTCCCGCCGTAGAGGACGTACTCGGGCGCGTCGATGCCCGCCGGAACGTCGCTCTCGTCGATTCGCTCGACCGGTTCCACGTCGAGTTCGGTCATTGTCGGAGGGTAGTGAGTCGGGACTTGTGTACTCGTCGGTCCGACGTGTCGTCGTCCCGCGAGACGGTAGCGACGACCTGCACGGAGTGGTTCCGTCGGTACTGCGGAAGCGAGGAGACGGTTCTCGGAAACCAGTGACTCTCGGGCCACCGAATCCGTCACGCGACTGTCCCGCAACCGAACTGCACTGCCCCGCGCCGGACTCGGTTTTCAGCTACGGCGAACGTCGGCCACGTCGTTACGGGAGACGTCCAGAACCTCCGCGGGCGTCAGCGCCACCTCGCGCCACGCCGGAAGCCGCCGGTCCTCGCCCGGCGGGGCGACGGCCTCGGCGTAGATGTCCACCTGCTCGCGCTCCTCGCTCCGGTCGTAGTCGAGACCGTTGAACCCGGCGTCGGCGGCGTACTGCTCGACGAACGACTCCGCGGTCCGCCGATAGCGCTCGGGCAGGGCGTCGTAGTCGGGGGTCACGCCGTGGGACTCGACCGCCCGGAGGAGCGCCCGGCCGACGTGACGACTCATGTCCGAGAGACCGGTCGGTCCCGAGACCGCCCGATGGTCGTGTTCGTACCGGCCGAGGTCCACCTGCGCGGTGCCCTCGAACCCGGCGTAACCGAACGCCTCGCCGAGCGTGCCGACCTCCAGCCCCCAGTGGCGCTCGACCCGGAGCGCGCGGACGAAGTCGGCGGTCGCCCCGAACTCCCCGGCCAGCGCGTACCGGAACGACACGAGGTAGTCCAGCACCGCCGCGTCGGGGTGGGCGTCGGCCAGCGCCCGGACCAGCGGCGCGTAGAACAGCCGACAGAGCCGCCCGTAGAGGCGTCCGTTCTCGACGCGGGCGTAGTAGCCCTTCGAGAACTCGTAGCCCCGACTCAGGGGGAACAGCAGTCGGGCCACGTCGCCCGCCTCGTAGGTCTTGGCGTCGGCGTCGTGGACCACCACGTACTCGCTGCGCGCGGCGGCGACTCCGAGCGCCAGCCACACGTCTCGACCTTTCCCGGCCTCGCCGTTGAGACCGTACTCGTCGAGGCGGTCGGTGACGCCCGGACCGTTGCACCACACCACCGACAGCGGCAGGTCGAACCCCGAGAGCCAGTCGCAGAACGCCCCGACCTTCTCGGGCGGCGCGCGCAGGGCCACGACCACCTCGCCGGGCGCGACCGACTCCAGTTCAGAGAGGACGCGCTCGGCCGCGAGTCCGGCGTACTCGCGCTCGGTCATCGGGACGACCACCGCGGCGCGGTCCGTCGGGGCGTCGGGGACGGTGCCCGTCAGGTCGTGTAGCGTGGCGACGCGCTCCTGTCCGTACTCCATCGCGTGACGGTTGGGATGGAGGGGTTGAAAAGGGGCGGGAATCGGACGCCGGTGCCGGTTCGGCGTCAGTCCCCGCGAACCACGGTCGGGTCCTGTCCGCCGGTCGGCAGCGCGTCGTTCGCCCAGAGGACGACCAGCACCAGCAGAATCGCGACCAGCACGCCCCCGAAGGTCTGGAACACCGTATCGTAGCCGAACCCGGCGTCGACGAGCGCGCCGACCGCCACGCTCCCCAGCGCCTGCACTATCATCATCGACCCGCTGTACAGCGAGTAGGCGCTCGCGCGGTTCTGGTCGGGGAGCGAGTCGAGCAGGTAGGTGTCGAGCGCCGGGAAGAGACTGTGGACCACGTAGCCGAGGATTGCGGTGACGACGGCGATAGCGACCAACCCCTGTACCGCGGTCAGCGCGAACAGGCAGGCGACGAACCCGCCGAGAATCGTCAGCATGAGCGGGACGTGGGGGAGGCGGTCGGCGAGTCGTCCCGTGAGCCAGAAGGCCGGAACGCCCGCGGCGAACACCACCGTGAGGAGGGTGTTGCCGGTTGCGGCGTCGAGTCCCTTCGTCGCCGTGACGTACTTGACGTAGAAGTTGAAGAGACCGTTCCAGACGAACCCGGTCGCGCCGAGGATAGCGACCCCGCTCACGATGATGGGCCACTGCTTCCGGGCCGCCGTGAGCAGGTCGCGGTCCTCGGTCCCGGCGTCGGGCATCTCGGTCCGACGCGCGGTCCAGTAGAAGACCGCGGTGGCGCAGGCCGCCACGACCGCGATGATACTGAAGACTCCGCGCCACGTCGCGCCCGCCAGCACCGCGCCGACGAACAGCGGCGCGGCGACCGCGGCAACCTGACTCGCGGTGCCGTGAACGCCGAGCGTCCGGCCGACTCGCTCGGGGTAGAGTTCCGTGATGAGGGGGTTGGCGGCGATGAAGTACGCGCCGCTGGCCACGCCCATGAGGAACGCGCCGACCCCGAGCATCACCACCGACTGGGCGACGGTCATGAACGCCGCCGCCCCGGTCAGCACCGCGCCGGTGCCGAGGACGACCCGGTGGCGGTCCACGCGGGTCAGCAGGTAGCCCGTCGGGATTCGGGGCGTCGCGCTCCCCAACCACGCCAGCGTGGCTATCAGTCCGGCCGTGGATTCGGTGAGCGCGAACGCCGCCGACAGCGGTTCGAGCAGCGGCGCGAACACCACGCGGGCGAGGTTGACCAGAAACACCAGCGAACACATCGAAGCGAAGACCCGGCCACGAGACACGTTCGACGCTACTCCGAGGGGACAGTCAAACCTTCCGAATCCAGAAGGTCGTCTCCACGCGTTTCGAATCCGGAGTTCCCTCCCCCAAGGTTTTCGGTCGCCTCCGTCGTACTAGTTGGGTATATGAAATCAATTCGGCGAGGTCTCTGGGACGGTGAAGTCGGAAAGGACGCCCGCGGGCGGTTCTCGTGTCGCATCTGCCGTCGGTCGCTCGTGGCCCGGACGGAGGCGGAGGACGGCGTCGAGCGGTCCTGTCCGGACTGCGGTCGGGCGTGGAAGTCGCGGGCGGCCCCCCGGTGGCGGACGACGGGCGGGTAGCGCCGAGCGCTACTCGAACACCGCGTCGAAGGCGTCCGCGCCGAGGGGGTCGAACCGACCGGCGGCCAGATTCTCCTCGACGTGTTCCGGGTCGCTCGTGCCGACCAGCGAACTGGTCACGCCGGGCGCGCTCCGGGCGAAGTTGATGGCGCGCTGGACCGCGGTGTCGCCCGCGAGTCGGTCGCTCACGTCCTCGGGGAGACCGCTGGCGAGGTCCCCCTGCCCGATGCTGGCGCTGGTGAAGACGTTCAGGCCCGCCTCGTGGGCGAACCAGAGCGCGCTCTGGGGACCCTCCGGTCCCTCGTGGGCCTCCACGGTGAAGGCGTCGGCCATGAAGACGTTGAAGGGCAACTGGATGGCCCGGAGGTGGGTGGCGGTGTTCTCTGCGGCCTTGGCGGCCTTTCGGGCGCGAGAGACGATTTCGGGCAGCGAGAGGTACTGGTCGTCGGTCTCGGGCACGCGGAGGGCGTTCCACGTCGCGACGCCGTACGTCGAGATGTCGCCCGCCGCCGCCCGCTCTTCGAGGCGGGTGAACGTCTCCTCTAACTGGTCGTACACCGCCTCTCGGGAGCGCGCGTGGAGTTGGGTCTCGGGGTTGTGGACGTAGTAGAGGTCTATCTCCTCGACGCCCAGATTGTCGAGCGACCGGTCGAGTTGGGCGTCGATGAAGTCGGGGGCGATGCAGTGGCTCCCGCGGGCGAGGTCCTCGCGTTCCACGAGACCCGTATCGACGAACTCGCGTTTGACGTACTCGCCGGGGTTCTCCGGTCGCTCGCCGTCGAAGGGGACGAATCCGCCCTTCGTGGAGACGAACACCGCGTCGCGGTCCACGTCGGCGTCCTCGATGGCCGTCCCGACCGCGCGCTCGCTCCGCTGGCACCGGTAGTTGATGGCGGTGTCCACGACGTTGATGCCGCCCTCCAGCGCGGTAGCGACGGCGTCGCGGTACCGGGCGTCCACCTCGTCGGTCGGGTCGCCGAGGTAGGTGCCGACGCCGACCGACGAGACGGCGAGACCGTCGAACAGTCGGAAGTAGGTCCGGCCGAAGTCGTCGCCGTGCTGGAGTTTGTACTCGTAGGTTCCGTCGTCGGTGGCCATGCCGGAGCGTAACGCTCCTATCGGCATAAGACCGGAGGATTCGAGACCGGTACACGGGAGCCGCCTCCGGGTAGTTTAGGTCAGCCAAAATCGGAACGCTTTTTGTTTTTAGGTGTGCCTAAACCGATATGGCGACTAATCGACGAGACCTGTTGAAAGCGGGGAGCGCACTGTTCGCTGGCGTCTCACTCGCCGGTTGTGGCGGGAAGTTGGAATCTGCAGCTCCGGGGGCGTCCGGCGACGGGAGCGGCGGCGACGCGCCGAAACCGGCCGAACTGGCCGTCGCGGCCGAGTGGAACGTCTACCGGGCGCTGGCGGCCGACGCGCTCGCGCTCGGTCTCGCGGGCGAGTTCGACGCCGCGGCCGGCGTCGCGGCCGACGCCTTCCAGAAGTTCGAGGGGGCCACGGGCGAGTGGGGCGCCCACGAAGTCCTCGAAACCACCAGTGAGAAGCGCTACGCGGAGTTCGAGGAGGCGCTGGGCCAACTCCGAGAGCGCGCGAAAGGCGAGAACGTCGAGGAGATGCGAGTCGAGGCGGACCTCGTCTCGAAGCACCTCTCGGCCGCCCAGACGAAACTCGTCGGCGAGGAGAACGCTCGCGCGCTCGACCTCCAGTTCCTCGGGACGCGCCTCGTGACGGCCTCGTCGCTCTACGCGGCCGGGAAGGGCGACGCCGCGGCGACGATTGCGGGCGACACCTACGAGCGGTTCGAGCAGGCCGCGGTCCACGAGGACCTCGAAGCGGCCGACGCCGAGAGCTACGAGGGCTTCGAGAGCGCCGTCGAAGCGGTCGAGAAGGCCGCGAAGGCCGGGACCGGCGGAACGGTTCGCAACGAGGCCAACGCTGCCTTCGACGCCGCCGCGACGGGGTCGTACGCGGTCGCGGCCAGCGAGAGCGCGGCCGGGGCGGGCCACCTCGCGGCGATGCAGGCACGCGGCTACGACGCTTCGATGCTGGCCTCGCTGGGCGGCCCCTCGACGGCGTTCGCGCACGCCGCCGCGCTGAACGTCTACCGGGCGCGGGCCTACGACGTGGCGTGGCTGACCGCCCGCGGGAAGTCCGAGTACGCGAAGACCGCGGCGGAGGACATCTTCGCCCACTTCGAGGGCGCGAAGGCCCACGAAGCGCTCGAAGAAGCCGACCACGAGGCCTACGAGGGCTTCGAGACCGGACTGGAGGACCTCGCCAGCGCGGCCGGAAAGGGCGACGCCGAAGCCGCCGCGAGCGCCGCGGACGCCGTCGAGAAACACCTCCGGGCCGGAATCTCGGCGCTGGCTACCGAGACCGAGGCCGCTGTCCTTCAGGCGGCCTTCTTCCGGGCGCGGTTCGGCGACGCCCGCGAACTGTACGCGCTCGGCGAGGGGAAGGCGGCCGCGAGCGTCGCGCAGGGTCTCTTCCAGCGGTTCGAGCGCGACGAAATCGGCTTCCACGAGCGCCTCGAGAGCGCGAGTGAGAAGCTCTATCAGTCCTTCGAACACGAACACCTCCAAGACGGGCTGATTCCGGCGTTCAAGAACGGAAACGACGGTGCCGTGGAGACGCACTTCGGCGGAGTGAACGACTCGCTCCTGCAGTTCGCCACGAAAGTCGGGTCCGAGGCGCGGGTCAGCGCCGCCGAGAGCGGCCTGCTGAGCGCCCGCGCTTCGACGCCGCCGCGCTCGCGGCGCTCGGCGAGTCGAAGCGCGCTCGGTCGGTGGTGCAGTCGGCGTTCCAGCACTTCGAGGAGGGCGCGGGCGGGTTCCACGAAGCGCTCGAACACGCCGACCACGCCCTCTACGAGTCGTTCGAGGGCGCGCTGGAGTCGGTCGGAAGCGCGGCGAAAAACGGCGACGCCTACTCGTCGGCCACGACGTTCAACGGGAAGGCGGTGACTGCGCTATACACCGTCGTCTCGAACGCGGGCGGTGACTTCGGCGAGGCGGCCGCGACCGTCGCGCAGGACGCGTTCGCCGCCTTCGAGGAGGCCGAGGTCCACGAGTTACTGGAGAAGGCCGACCGAGACGCCTACGAGTCCTTCGAGGGTAAACTGCAGGGACTCGTCGAGGCGCTGAAGCAGGGGTCGGGCGTCTCCGGCGCGCTCTCGGCGTTCGCGCGCGCCTCGCTCCGCGCGGAGTTCGCGGTGGCCGGAGCGCCCGGGAAGGCCCCGGTCGGGAAGTCCGAGTCGAGCGAGGGCGGTTCCGAGACGAAACTCTCTGGCGGGCCGAACGTCGTGAAGGGCACGCCCGACGACGCCGACCACGTCGTGAAACTGAAGGCCGTCTCGTTCGACCCGGCCGAACTGACGGTCTCGAAGGGCGACAAAGTGGCCTTCGTACACGCCGCGGGAGAACCCCACTCCGTGACGGCCTACGGCGACAAGATTCCCGAGGGAGCAGACTACTGGGCGTCCGGCGACTTCGACTCCCAGAAAGCGGCCGAGACCGGGTGGGAGAACGGGAAGGGCGCGGTCCAGTCGGGCCAGTCGTTCGTCCACACCTTCGAGACGACGGGCACCCACGAGTACTACTGCGTGCCCCACGAGGCCGCGGGCATGACCGGGAAAATCGTCGTGGAGTAGCTACACGTCGCCGTTGAGCGCGGCGAAGACGTCGTCGCCGAGTTCGGCCTGCGACCACATCGCGGCCTCCGCGCCGCTGGCGTAGGCCGCGCCCTCCACCGGGACCTGCCCGCCGCCCATGCGGGCGTGGCCGCCCGCGCTCGCACCGGGGATGTCGTCGGCGACGCTCTCCAGCGCCTTGCCCATGTGGACTCGGTCATCGCGCGACCGGCCCGAGAGGTGGACCATGTCGTCGCGCCTGCCGAAGACGACCACCGCGGTCACGCCCTCCAGTTGGAGGAGTTCGTCGGCGGCCTGCGGGATGGCGTCGGCGTTGTTGATGCGACCCACGTCGCTGACCGCGAACGACCCGCGTACGTCCCGGCCGGAGATGGCCTGCGCCTTGACTTCCAGCACCTCGGCGCTGACCTGCGGGTTCGCGATGCGGTCGAGCAGGTCCTCGTCCACGCCCTCGTAGAGGTACGCCGCCGCGGAGAACTCGGCCTCCGTACACCCGCTGGTGAGGTGCTTGGTGTCGGACTGGACGCCGTAGAGCAGGCCGGTCGATACCGCCGAGGGGACCACAAACCCGTCTGCGTTCTCCTCGTCCTCGTCCGGGCCGACCGGCGTGCCGCCCACGTCTTCGAGGTACTCCGCGACGATGGTCGCGCAGGCACCGTAGTCGGTGCGCTGGTCGGTGAACTCTTCGCCGGTCCCGTTGCCGGGGTGGTGGTCCACGACCGCGTAGGGTTCGAGTCGCTCGGCCCCTTCGAACCCGCGCGGGGTGTTGTGGTCCACCAGAATCACGTCCTCGGCCGCGACCTGACTCACGTGGTCTATCTGTTCGAGGTCGAGGTCGAGGACCGTCCGGAACGCGCGGTTCTCCTGATGGCGAATCTGGCCCGGGAACTGGAGGGTCGCGTCGGTGCCGACTTCGCTGGCGAGGTGAGCGACGCCTATCGCGCACGCCATCACGTCGGGGTCGGGGTTCGGGTGCATGAGAACCGCGACCTCGTCGCACTTGCTCAGCGCGCGCTTGAGTCGCGCCCCCATCGGTCGCCGAAGCCACCGGACGACGAGCCACAGCGACGCCACGAGTGCGACCGCCCCGAGGGCGGCGGCACCTGCGAGTTCCGGCGAACTCAGACCGTAGGCCTCAGCGGCCTGAACGACCTCCCGAACCCGCAATTCCGGAATGCCCGGCAGTTGCATGTCTTACTCCCACAACGCGGACGAACAAGAAATTTTCCCGATACGTAGACGTTTGAGCGATTCACGCCGGTTGATTCCGATAGGCCTCGATTTCGTCGCGGTAGCCCTCGCGGTACGTCGGATAGCGGAACTCGTACCCGAGACCCCGTAGCTTCTCGTTCGAGCAGCGCTTGCTCGTCACGAGTCGGCGTCGCGCGCGCTCCGAGAGGTCGCCGTCGAGTCGCTCCTCGGTCGTCTGCTTCGGCGGGCGGTCCTCGCCGCACTCGTCGGCGAGCCAGTCCGCGAACGACCACTTCGAGACGGGTTCGTCGTCCACCACCAACACCACCTCGCCCCGAGCGTGGTCCTCCGTCAGTAGGAAGCGGACCGCGCCCGCGGCGTCGTCGCGGTGAATCATGTTGAGGTATCCCTCGGTGACAGGTCCCTCGACGTACCGCTCCAGTCGCGTCCGGCCCGGCCCGTAGATTCCGGCGAGGCGCGCGACGGTGCCGTCGATGCCGCGGTCTGCAGTCGCTTCGAGCGCCACGCGTTCTGCCTCGGCCAGCACCTCGGTCTTGTCGGTCGTCGGGTCGAGCGGCGTCTCCTCGTCCACCCAGCCGCCGCCGTGGTCGCCGTAGACGCCCGTGCTGGAGGTGTAGACCAATCGCTCGGGCGGGGTCTCTCGCGCGCCGAAGTGGTCGATTACGGTCTGCAGTCCCTCGACGTACACCTCGCGGGCGGCCTCGGCGTCGCGGCCGCCGGAACTCGCGGCGAAGACCACGGCGTCCGCGTCGGGCACCGCGTCGAGCGAGTCGGCGTCGGTCACGTCCGCCCGTACCGCCTCGAACCCTGCGTCCTCGATTTCTGCGAGACCGTCGTCGGAGCGCCGGACACCGATTGCCCGGTGGCCGCGTTCGGTCAACTGGCGACCGAGTTCGAGTCCCACGTAGCCGCATCCGAGTATCGCCACGTTCATGCGCCGGTGTTGGGGCGTGGCAGGGATAACTCCCGCGACGGGAGGACGCGAGAACGAGCGGACGATTACGAGAGCGAACTGCTACCGCTGACGGCTCGCTATGAAGTGGTGGAGCGTCGCGTACTCGGCGAGGGTCATCGGCGCGCGCCCCTCGACCTTCTGGTGGACCTGCTTGCCGTCCATGTCGGCGTCGATGTCGGCCGCGATGGTGTCCACGTCGAGGACCGCGGTCGTCATCCCCATCAGGAGGTTGTCCCGGACCTCCGCGACGATGGCGTCGGCGTCCGGCGTCTCGTCGGCCAGCGCCGCGACGGCGGCCGCCTCCTCCAGCGTGATACCGTCCGCCGCGTCGGCGTCGCTCTCGGTCAGCGCCGCGACCGTCTCCCGGTCCACGCCGGTCTCGTCGGCGACCGAATCGACCCCGTGGGTCTCGACGACCTCGGCGAGTTCGGAGACGTACTCCGCACGTAGCTCCGCCGGGGAGGTCGAATCGGGGTCCGCGATGTCGTCGTAGAGCATACCCGACCCGACGGTCCGGCGGTTGAAAGAGGTTTCACTTCGGTTCGGTGTCGGTTGGAGCTGCTCTCCCCCATCGGGACGCCGCCCGACAGCGCGGGGCCATCTACTCGTCGAATTGCGGAAACCCGTTCCACACCGCTTCCGAGGTATCTGCCTACCCCGACGACCATCCCGGGGAGGTCTCGTCTCGATTCCCGTCCCTATCGCCGACGCCGGGCGGACCCGGCGGGACGACCACCACGACGGTCGTCTCCGTCTCGAACGAGACCGGCGTCGTCCGGCCGACCACCTCCGACTCGCCGTCGTCGTCCCAGTCGAGTCGAACCGTCGCCGACTCCCGGACGTACGAGACCGACTCGCCGGGCGGTCCCTGCGGCGCGGTGACGGCGAACCGGGCGTACTGGCCCCGAACCGAGACCGTCCAGACGTTGAGCGTCGCGTACCAGTACCCCGGCACCGGCGCGACCGGCAGTCCGGCCGGGACCGCGCCCAACACCTCGCCGAACCATCGCTTGCTGGCGACTTCGGTCGCGTTCCCGAGACCGGTCGTCACCGCCTGCTTCAGCGCGGTCTTCGCCACGCTGCGGGTCGCGGTCCCGGTCCGGTTCACCTGCGACCGGGGCGGTCCAGCCACGCTCCGCCGGACCGATTCGACCGCCAACTCCGCCCTGAGGCGGACCCAGTCCCGTCGTACAGGCTGTCGAAGCGCGGACCGCCGCCGAACCACCGCCGCGGAGACGGCCTGCGCGGCGGACCCGTTGGCCACCGCGAGCGCCCGCCCGGCGGTCGTGTTCCAACGCGTCAGTCCGGAATCGACCGCCGCGCGACGCTCCGCCTCCGTGAGGTCGAACCGCGGCATCGACAACTCCTCGACCAGTCGCTCGCGGGCCGTTTGCATCGACGCGGCGAGCGAAGACTGCAACTCGTTGCGACGGTGCACGAGACTCCGGTTGTCCGTCTCGGCCAGCGTCCGGTTCGCGGCCCGGAGCGCCAGCGCGGCGGTCCGGAGGTCGGCACGGTCCGACTCGCCCCCGCCGACGAGTTCCGAAGCCACCGTCTCCGCGGCGTCACCGTACGGTATCGCGAAGACGTTCTCGTTCTCGGCCGCGAGCGGATGGTCCCGTTCGCCTTCGGGTATCGCGGTCACCTGCTCGTGGTCGAGCGCCGCCAGCGTGAGATAGGGCGGCGCGCCCTCGACGGTCAGGTTCGTCGCGCGCCCGGGACCGTCGGCGGGCATCGCCCGCGCCGGTGGGGTCCGAAACAGCGAGGACGGGGACGCGCGCGACCGCATCTGCGTGCGAAGAATCCGGTGCGCTCGGTCCATCGAACTCCCGGCGTCGGCGAGGACCCGCCCGACGGCGGACCGGGTGGCGTTCGTCCGGTCGGCCCGCGATTCGAGTCGCGCCACCACGCGGTCGAGATACGCGGCCCTCGCCGCGACTCGCGCCCGGTCGGCGACGCCGTCGTACCGAGCGGGCGCGTCGAGGAGTTCGGTCCGCCGACTCCGGAGCGTCTCGGCCAACTCCGCGGCTGGCGGCGCACCGCCGAGAGTCCGCGCTCGGGCGACCGCTACCGAGAGGTTCCGGACGCGTTCGCGCAGCGCCGCGAGGTCCCGGTACACCCACGTGCGAAGGTCCGGCGGTCGCCGTCCCACGACCCGCTTCGACCGCGTGTCGAGCGTCCCGACGACCGCCCGGCGAGCGAGCGCGTCGAACCCGCCGCGGTCGGCGACCAGTCGCTCGGTCGCCTTCGCCGACAGGTCCCGGAAGTTCGGCCCGTCGAGCGCCCCGCCGCGCTCGTGGACGCCCGCGACCGGTCTCGCTGGCGGCGCGGGAACCGATGGAGTGACGCGAACCGCTTCACCGTGGTCGCCGGAGACGCCGACGCTCACTGCGAACGACTCGGTCCACCGCTGGACGGTCCGGCGGGTCTCGTTGCCTCGCACCCAGTCGGCGACGAGCGAACTCGTCCGGACGACTCGGCGAGATTCGTAGCGGAGCAGGTGCCAGCCCTGCGGCACCCCCGGAGGTGGTCCGGTCGCAGATTCGACCCCAGTCGTCGTCCGGACCTCGCTCGACTGTAGCGTCCAGTTCGGGCCGGGGGAATCCGGCGAGGGGTTCCTGTCGCCCTCGGTGTCGCTCTTCCGGACGGAAGCGACGAGGCGCGCGTCAGCCGTGTAGGCCGACCGCAGGACTCCGGTGAGGTCGGTCCCGTTTTCGCCGGTCACGAGGCCCGCGAAAGCCCGGTCGGCGGTCCGGTTGACCCCGACTCGGAGCTTCGATTCGGAAGTGTTTCGGTCCCGCGTGAGGCCGCCGGGCATCGGATTGCGCTTCTGGTAGTCCTTCGCGGCGGCCAGCAGTTGGTCGGTCCGGGCCGTCCCGCGACGGGCGTTCGCGGCGGTGAGGAGGTCGGTCACACCGACTCTGGCGGTGGCCCACCCGAGCGCGCGCCGACCGCGGGGGTCGCTCCGACCGAACGCGGCGCGCTGTTCGCGCAGGACCCCGCCGTTCGCCGCGAGTTCGACGTGGCGGTTCGCCACCACGTTCTCGATGGGTGCGCGACCGTACTGGGCGTACCCCCGGACCCACGCCAGAGCGTAGAGTCGGGTCGTGAGTCGCCGACCCAGTCCCGGCGCGAGGGGTCCGCGGTTCAGTCGCGTCTCGAAGCGCTCGGTTCGCTCGTGGAGCGCCAGCGCCGGGGTCGCCACGACCAACGCGGGCGAGAACTGTTCGCGTTCGACGACTCGGCCGTCGCGGGTCGCGGTGGCGGTGACGTTCGCGATTCGGACCCGGAGACCGGCGTTCTCCGCGCTCTCGGCCCCGCCAGCGGGTTCGATTTTCACCCGTCGCTTCGCGTCCCGGAGGTCCGAGGCGTTCCGAATCGGCGGAAGCGAGACCGTCGCGGTGACGCCGCCGCCGGGAGACCGAGACCCGCCGGCGTGAACCTTCACCGAGGTGAGGGCGTCGCGGGCCGCGAGGTAGATTCGGATTCGGAGCGAGTCCCGGTACGGCGTCGAGTCGTTCAGCACCCTGCCCGCGGTGGTGTTTGCCGGGTCGGTCACCGGCCCGCGGGCGGCCTGTCGTCCGGCGCGAGCGATTGCACCGCGGAGCGCCGTCCCGGTTGCGGCGGTGGCGCGGTCCACCGCGACGCCGACCGAATCGTCGGTTCTGGGCGTCGGGCCGCCCGCGAGCGTCGCGCTGAGGCCCGCGCTCCCGACCAGAAGGAGGACGCCGACGAGCGCGAAGGGGACCCGCGCCCGACGGTCGGCCGCGAGGTTCACTGCGACCACGTCCTGACGGTCAGTCTGACCTGCCGGACCGCGAACGCGGCCGCGTGAACGTCGGCGTCCGGAGGCGGAGCGTCGCCCGCGACGACGCGGCCCTCGTGCGCTGTGTTCGATTCCGAAGCGCGGGACTGCGGGCGGTTCTTGCGGGCGACGACCTGCGCGTCCCCGTCGAGTCGCCGGAGCGTTCGGCCGACCCTCGTCGTGACGGCCTGTACGAACCCGTCGTGGGACTCGGGACCGGAGTCGGCGACTGCGGCGCTGGCGAGGAGTCCCGCGAGGGTGTCGTGTGCGGTCCGATTGCGGGAACCGGCGTCGTAGGTCACGAGGGCGGTACTCGTCGCCAGCAGTTCCGCGGTCTCGTCGGCGGTGTCGGGGTCAGTCGCGGCGGTGCCAGCGCCACCCGGCCCGGTCGGCGTGGCCGCGAGGGTCAGCGCGCTCGCCGAGACCAACAGGAGGCAGAGCGACGCGTCGAGGACCGTACTGATGGCTCTCACGACCACACCTCCGCGCGGAGCGTGCCGGGCCTGACCCGTCCGGGGCCGACTCGGACGCTCACCGCGAGTTCGGCGGCGTCGGCGCTCGTCGGCGGGGTCGGTCCGGTGCGCCACGTTCGACCGGCCGCTTCGAGGGTGAGGGTGACCGAGTAACCGTTCGGTCCGGCCCGCAGACCCGCCGCGAGTGCGTCGGGGTCCGCCACGCCGACTTCACTGACCGCGCGCTCTGCGCGCTCGACCGTCGGTTCCGCGAGATTCCGGTCGTGCGTTGGGAGCGTCGCGCCGAGAACTCCCGTGTAAGCCGTGAGCGCGGCGCCGACAGCGAAGACGGCGACCAGCGCCGCCAGCGGTTCGACTTGGGCACGGGTCGGCCAGCGAAGGTGCGTCAATTCGTGGCGCAGGTTCGTCTCTCCGCGACCGGCGTCACCCGACCAGCGTGACATCGACGCCCTCCCACGCGACTCGCCGGACGGTCAGTCGGTCGCGCGAGCGCCAGACCGGCGTCCGGTCCCGGGCGTCCGCCGCGGCCCGTCGGAAGTCCGCGGCGGTTCCGAAGGCGCGCTCGGGCGGCGTGCCCCGAAGGACGTCCCAGAGCGCGGTGTCCCGTCGTACCGGGGTCACGGGACCGAAGGCGAACGTCGCGTGGCCGGTCGCGCCGTCGTCTCGGAGCCAGATTCGATAGGTGCCGACTCTGGCGGCGTCGGCCGACAGCGGGTGGACTCCGGTCGTCGGGCGGTCGCTCGCGGCGACGGAGTCGACGGTCTCGGCCGCGCCCGCGGCGTCGGGCGGCGGCGCGCGCGGGAGGGTCGCCGCGAGACCGACTGCGGCCGCACTCGCCACCGCGAGACCGACCCAGAGGTACCACGTCTCGACTGGTGCGTCGAACATGGCCCGGGTTCGTCCCGGCTTCGGACTTAAACCCTCGCGTGGGGAGGAGGCGGTTTCTCGGGCGATTTCGGCACGGTCTGTCCGTCTCGACTGGCCACCTCCTTCAGTTCGGCGCGCGCTGGCGCGACCCGCGAGTGGTCGCGCCGATATGCGCGAGGGACGAGGACCGCAGGGAGCGCAGCGACCGAGGACCGCAGGCGGTTGGGGAGGGGTGAGGTTCGCGGTCGCGGTTGCTGGGCGGTTACTCATATGTGACGGCAGTAGCTAGCGCCGCTCGGCTATTCGCGCCGGTAGAGAGACTACTCACTTCACAGGCTAGACTACTCACTCCGTTCGAGCGAAACCACCCCCGAAAATCGAGAGCCGCGACCGCCTACACCAGACTCTCGCCGTCGAACTCGCCCGGTTCGTACTCCATCTCCATCAGGTCCAGAATCGTCGGCGTGATGTCGTAGAGGTTCACGTCGCGAATCGTCGCGTCGGGGTCGTCCACGAACAGCGAGGCGTTGTCGAAACTGTGCATCCCGTCGCGCGGACCGTGACCGAACACGTCGTCGTGGCCCTTGAACCCGGCCTTGAGGTCGAAGCCGTAGTTCGGGATGGCGACGAGGTCCGGGGCGATGTCCGCGTGGTCGCCGTGGAAGACCTCCTCCTTCTCGACCACGCGGTCACAGACCTTCCGACCGTTCGGCCCTTCCAGATTTTCGAGCGCCTCCTTGAGTTGGTCGCGCTTGGCCTCGTACTCGCTCTCGGGGACGCTTCCGCGGGGTTCGCGGCCTTCGAGGTTGATGTAGAACCGGCCGGGAATCAGCGAGTAGGCCTCGGTGTCGTCGCTGATGTCGCCGAGTTCCTCGTGGTCGTCGTCCTCGTATGAGAGCCACCCCTCCTGTTCGAGCCACGTGTTGGCGTAGAACTCGTAGTCCAGCGAGGTGAACCCGTGGTCGGAGGCGACCATCATCGTCACGTCGTCCGGGAGGTTCTGGCGAATCTCGCCGAGGTAGCGGTCGACCTTCCGGTAGAAGTCGAGGAACTCCTCCTTGTACTCGCCGTCCTCCTCGTAGTCCTTGTAGAGGAAGTGGTTCACGCGGTCGGTCGTCATGAAGACGCCGAAGAAGAGGTCCCAGTCGTCCTGCTGGAGGTAGTGCTTGAACGCCTCGTAGCGGGCGTCGAGGGTCTCGTGTGCGTCCTCGATGAACTCCTCTTTGTCCTCGCTGTGGCCGAGTTTGGCGTTCGTGTCGATGCGGTAGTCGGTGGACTGGAGGTACTCGCGCATCTCGTCGGGGTACGACGCCTTGTCCACGCCGGGCGAGAGGAATCCGGAGACCATCCGCTGGACGTTACGCTGGGGCGGGAACGTCACGGGGACGTTCATCACCGTCGCGTCTCGGCCCGCCTCCTGCACGCGGTCCCAGAGTCGGGTCGCCTGCACGTCTCGGCCCATCGGGACGTAGGTGTCGTACGAGCCGATTTCGCGGTCCTGAAAGCCGTAGACGCCGGTCTTCCCGGGGTTGACCCCGGTCGTCAGGGAGGGCCAGCACGCCGAGGACTCGGGCGGGACGATGCTGTCTATCGCGCCCGACGACCCCTCGTCGGCGAGCGCACCGAGATGCTCGAACTCGTCGAAGTGGTCCTCGAGAAAGCTATACGGCACGCCGTCGATTCCGAAGAAGGCAACGCGCGGCTTGTCGTCGCCACGGAGCCTATCGAAGAGACCCATGTAGCCCGATACGAGAACGGCATACAAGAAATTTCTTTTCGTAACACGCGTATTCGCCGTGAAGAACGATGAGGGACTCGGCGTTCGGGCATCGCCGTCCGCGGACCCGCGACCCGACTACGAACTCTCGAACGCCTCGAACAGCGCCTTCCGGGTGCTGGCGTCGATGAGCATGTCCAGCGTCTCCTCGTGGTCGCCGTCTACCTGCGCGAACAGGCCGAGGGGGACGCGTGCTGTCGCGGCGTCGGTGTTCCCGCCGGTCGTCTCGCTGGTGCCGAAGGCGGAGTCGAGGATGTCGAAGGCGTTGGTTCGCACGTCCTCCGCGCGACACGAGACCACGATGGTCTCCTCGTGGATGCCGAAGACGGCGGCGGTCGAGACCCCCTCCAGTCGGAGCATGGTGTCGGCGGCCTCCTCCAGCGCCGACACCGAGGGGACCGCACCGACGTTCGTCACGGCGAAACTCGCCCGGCGCTCGCGGTTGGCGATAGCGTCGCTGATGACGTCGAAGGTGTCGCCGCTCATGCCCGGCGACCGGAGGTCCTCGATGCGCCCGAGGTCGGCGTAAGTGTGGAGGAACCCGGCGGCCTCGTAGTCGCGCTTCCCGTTGGCGCGGCGGAACTCGCGGGTCCCCGCCCGGACGCCGTGGAGCAGCGCGGTCGCGACTCGCTGGTCGGGGACGACGCCCTCCTCCTCCAGCAGGCGCGTGACCGTGGTCGAGGTCGAACCGTCGTCGGTCGGCGTCACCGTGAGGATGTTCTCCTCGGCGGTCGGTCGGTGGCGGACCACGGCGACGACCGGCGGGTTGTTCGAGAGCCGGGGGACGCCGCCCCCGCCGCCGACCGCGACCGCGGCACCGGCGTCGGTGAGTTCCTCGGCCCCCTCGCCGATGACCGAGAGTTCGAGGTCGAAGATGTTGCAGAACGTCTTGCTGTCCTCGCCGGTGACGGGACCCTCCGCGAACAGTTGGGCGGTGACGCCCCACTCGGTGCAGAGCGTCTGGAGACCCATGGCCGCGGCCAGCGCGTCGATACTCGGTCCTTCCGGGACGACGAGCGCGACTCGGTTCTGGCCCGCGACCGTGGTTCTGAGTTCGTCAACTGGTTGTTCGCCGTCGTCTCGCCGCCAGTCGCTGACCGACTGAGCGGCGTAGAGAACGAATCCGCCCGAGAGCAGGAGCATCGCGGCTACGGCGACCGTCTCGACACCGGTGAACGAGGACCCGAAAGCCATCGGTTCGGCGTTGTTCAGGCCAGTGCCAAATAGTTTCGGGCAGGTATCCGACCGCTGAGAGTGTCAGAAAAAGTTCGCTGCGACGTCAGGCGAACTTCTCTTCGTAGAGTTCCATCGCGTGTTCGACGGCGTCCATCGCGGACTGCTTGTCCTCCCAGCCGAGGGTCTCGGTCTGCTTTCCGGCTTCGAGGTTCTTGTAGGTCTCGAAGAACTCCGAAATCTCGGCCTTCTGCTGGTCGGTCAGGTCGTCTACGTCCTGCACGTCGTCGTACCGGGGGTCCTCGGAGGGGACGGCGATGACCTTGTCGTCTTTCTCGCCGTCGTCGTCCATCTTCATCAGCGCGACCGGACGGGCCTCGACGACGCATCCGGGGAACGTCTGGTCCTCCACGAGGACCAGCACGTCGAAGGGGTCCTCGTCGTCGTAGTACGACTGCGGGATGAACCCGTAGTCGCTCGGATAGTGGACGTTGCTGTGGAGGACGCGGTCGAGGACGACGCCGGGGATGTCCTTATCGTACTCGTACTTGTTGCGCTCGCCTTTGAGACACTCTACGACAGCGTAGATTTCCTCGGGCGGGTTCGGTCCAGTCTCCAAATCTTCCCAGAGGTTCGCCATGTGCAGTCCGGGAATCCGTCCGAAGTCCGGAAAGTCCTTTCGGCATTGCGTCGTCGGCCGCGGTGCGCGCGAGAGGATATTGCCGTGACAGGTCGCGTCGATTCTCGAATTTTACCCGGATGCACCTACCATTCGGTGGTAGTATCGGCATATTCCTCCTGTAAACTCCGGCCAATTGAGGAAGGATTAAATACCGTCGTGACAAATCGCAGGGTGTCAGAGTCTATGTCAGAGGCACAGACACTCACAGAGACGAGTACCGCACGCAACCTTACCGCCTTCCAGAAGAACATCCTGACCATCCTCTCCGAGGAACCGATGTACGGTCTCGCTATCAAGCGAGAACTCGAGGACTTCTACGGGGAAGAGGTCAATCACGGGCGACTGTACCCGAACCTCGACACGCTGGTCGAGAAGGGGTACGTCGAGAAGAGCGAACTCGACAAGCGAACCAACCAGTACGAACTCACCGACGAGGGTCTCGCTGTCGTCGTGGACGCCCTTCAGTGGACGCTCTCGAAGTTCGTCACCGACGAGGAGCGCGCCGAACAGGTCCGCGAACTCGTCGCAGACAACGAGTAACACCGACTCCCGTCGCCCGGACGAAGATTAATCGTTGGCGACCTCGAACACGAGGTCGATAGACTCCTCGACGACCGCTCGTTGTTTTTCTGTCGGCCACGCGTTTCGCGGGAAGTATTCTTCGAGGAACTCCGCCACTTCTGCGCTGGTCGCCGATTCGACCGGCCGAGCGTAGTGGTTCCCCATGAAATCCGCGAACGCGGCGACGTTGTCGCCGTGAACACGACCGTGTTCGCGCCGCACTTTCTCGGCGATGTCGCGGTTGTGCTCCTCGACGGAGTCCCAGTCGTCGGGGTCGCCCGGCCCGGACAGCGACACCTCGACCGCGCGGTCGGTGTCGTCGATGCGCTCGGTCCGAATCGTCCCGTCTTCGAGCCATTCGTCGGGATGAAGGACCAGCGTCGCGCCGGTGTCCTCCTCGCGGACCCGCGCTCTGAAGTCGTAGTCGGCGAGCAGGTCGGCCCGGTCCTCGCGGTAGGCGTCGGCCTCCGCGTCGTCCACGGCCTCGCGCGCGAGTCGCGTCAAGCGCTCGACGCGCTCGACCGTCTCTCTGGGGAGTTCGCCGTCGGCCGGTTCGTCGCCGTTCTCGATAGCGTCGTCGGAACTGTCGGTCTCAGGCATCGTCGAGGGCCTCGTTGGCCAGTTTGTCGGCGCGCTCGTTTATCTCTCTCGGCACGTGACTCAGTTCCCAGTCGTCGAAGTCGGTCAGCAGTTCACGGACCGTGACGCGATACTCGCGCAGGTCGGGGTCGTTGGTGTTCCACGCGCCCGTGACCTGTTTGACGATGAGTTCGGAGTCGCCTTTCACCTCGACGGTGTCGAACCCGTAGTCGCGCGCGGCCCGAAGCGCGTGAATCAGTGCCTCGTACTCGGCCTGATTGTTCGTCGCGCGCCCGATGGTCTCGCTGCCCTCCGCGGCGATACCGTCGCTCGTGACGACGACCCATCCGACGGACGCCGGTCCGGGATTCCCCCTGCTCGCGCCGTCGAAGTAGACGTAGGCGTGGCCGCCCTCCTCGCGGAGCAGCGACTCGATGTCGTGCGGATTCGAACCCTGTATCACGACTTTCTCGTCGTACGCGACGGCGTTCGCGTCGCCGTACTCCGCGCGCCACCGCTCGTGGTCGGAGTTGCCCGCCGACACGTCCGCACCCGCGTCGGCTAGTTTCTGGCGCGCGGCGTCCACGTCGCACTCGATAACGGGCATGACAGTTCATCCACGATAGCCGTTTAAACGCCTTCCGATGGCGGTTTGCGCCGCTAATGGTGACCACCGGCAGAACTCGAAATGACGATGCGCGCCGCGGAATGTGACCTTCGAGTAAGGGGCCATTACCGGGCAAGGGTTTAAGTGCATCGACACTACTACTATAAAAGTGCGATGACACGGTCCACTCGCCAGCGGGAGCGCCAAGCCGAGGCGGAGCAAACGGAGGACGAGTCAGAGGGTGTACGCGAATGCCCCGAATGCAATTCTGACAACCTCGTGAAGAGTTCCGACAGGGCGGAACTCGTATGTGAAGACTGCGGTCTCGTCGTCGAGGAGGAGCAAATCGACCCCGGTCCTGAGTGGCGCGCGTTCAACCATCAGGAGCGTCAGGAGAAGTCGCGCGTGGGTGCCCCGACCACCCAGACGATGCACGACAAGGGCCTGACGACCACCATCGACTGGAAGGACAAGGACGCCTACGGTCGGTCCATCTCCTCGAAGAAGCGAAGTCAGATGCATCGACTGCGAAAGTGGCAGGAGCGAATTCGGACGAAGGACGCGGGCGAGCGCAATCTCCAGTTCGCGCTCAGCGAAATCGACCGCATGGCCTCGGCACTCGGCGTCCCGCGGTCGGTCCGGGAGGTGGCGAGCGTCATCTACCGGCGTGCGCTCAAGGAGGACCTGATTCGGGGGCGCTCCATCGAGGGCGTCGCCACGAGCGCACTCTACGCCGCGTGTCGAAAGGAGGGCATCCCGCGAAGCCTCGAAGAAATCTCGGAGGTATCGCGCGTCGAACGGAAGGAAATCGGTCGAACCTACCGGTACATCTCGCAGGAACTCGGCTTGGAGATGAAACCGGTGGACCCGAAGAAGTACGTCCCGCGATTCTGTTCCGAACTCGAACTCAGCGAAGAGGTCCAGACCAAGGCCAACGAAATCATCGAGACCACCGCCGAGGAAGGACTGCTCTCGGGTAAATCGCCGACCGGATACGCCGCGGCCGCGATTTACGCCGCCTCGCTGCTCTGTAACGAGAAGAAGACCCAGCGCGAAGTCGCCGACGTCGCTCAAGTCACCGAAGTGACCATCCGGAATCGCTATCAGGAACAGATTGAGGCGATGGGCATCCACAGTTAACGCCTCGGGGCCTTCGACCATCCTCTCGCGGTTTCCGACACTCGATAGGAACCGGCAGCGATGTGACCGTCTTCTCGACACGAAGACGCTCAACGAGCGACCGGACTCAGATGAGGTCGTCTAGTTTTTCGTTTCGGAACTGCTCGGCGGGGTCCTCTTTCGGTTCGTCGGTCTGCTTGCTCGCCTCCTTCGCGCGTTCGAGGAACTCGTCGATGCGCTCGGAGCGCTCGACGCCACCGAGCAGGATGAGCGAGGCGAGACGTCCGCTGTCGAGGGGGAAGTCGCCGCCGCGGACCTGTAGACTCCCGGTCTCCTCTTCGAGCCACTTTCGAGCGCGCTCGACTCCTTTCCGCGGGATTGCTTCCGGTTGCCCGGCGACGACCAGCAGTCCCGAGTCGGCGTCGATGGCGTTCGGAAGGCTGAGGTTACTCAGGAGCGCCCGACGGGTCGTGGAGGTCACGGTGTTGATGTTCTCCTCGGCGTCCTCGCTGGCCTCGGCGCTGGCGAACCCGAGCGTGGCGATGCCGCCCGACCGGAGGGTGTTGATGACCTCGCTGGAGTCCACGACGCTCTCGCCGACGCCCTCGACCGCTTCGCCCGACGCGAACAGCAGACCGACCCGTTGAGCGATGTTCTGGTTTATCTTCTCGAACGCTTCGCCCATGCTCTCGCCCGAGGTGTGCCACGCGTCGTTGTCGATGAGGAGGGTCGCGTCGGCTTCGCGGACGAGAGTCTTGAGCGAGCGCCCGGCGTTGGCCTGATACATCGCGCCTTCGCCACGGCCGGGGAGGACGCCGAGACCGTAGACGGGAATCTCGTAGACGCGGTTGAGTTCGTGAGCGAGGACCGGCGCGCCGCCGGACCCGGTGCCGCCACCGAGACCGGCGACGACGAAGATGGCCTCGGCCTGCGCGGTGATGCGGCCGTCGAGCGCGTCCATCACCTCGGTCGCGTCGCTCTGCATCACTTCCGCGCCGAGTTCGTTGTCACCGCCGACGCCGTGGCCTTTCACACGCTCCTGTCCGACGAGGACCGTATCGAGGTCGAGTTCCCGGAGGTCGGCCTCGGCGGAGTTGACGGCGAGCGCTCCCTGTACCGCACCGAATCCCATCTGTTGGTCGTATTCGGCCAGCCGTTGGGTGAGTTTCCCCCCCGGCCTGTCCGACACCAATCAGGACGACTTTCATGCGAGTTGGGTCGAATTGACGGTTAATCAACCTTCCGGCGTCGAACCATTTGACGTATCCGGAAGTAAATACGATTACGTATCAGCGTAGTTTTAAATGATGGGGCGGGACGAACCTCGCCCGTGTCCGACCACGACGCACTCGACGAAAGACTCCGGGCCGTGGAGCGCACCTTGACCGACGACGACTGTGACTTGACCGACCTCCGAAGCGCCGCGGAACTGACGGGCAGCGTCGAAACGCTCGCCGAGCGACTCGACGACGCGGAAGACCGACTCGACGAACTCGACGCCGCGACGCAGGCACTCCGAGGGTACGTCGGCAACGTCCGCGCGGTAAACGACTCGGTTGAGCGACGGGCCGACGCCGCGTTGGCGAAGGCCGAGACCCTCGAATCGGAACTGACCGACGCCCGGTCCGATTCCGACACCAACCTGCGGCGGAGGACCGGCACCCGCCCGGCCGACGTCGCCCCGAAGACTCGACCAGACCGTCCGGACCCTGCGGCCGGTCCGGACGGACAACGTGAGTGTGAACTCTGTCGACGCGCCGAGACGGACACCCCGGCGAGCGAAACCGGACCGAACAGCCGCCTGCTCGCTCGCATCGCGGAGTCGTTACGAGGGTTACCGTAGTGTTTCGGGTGGTACTCGGCGTCGCGCTCGCGGTGGCGCTAGTCGCGGCCGTCGTCCCCGCGCTCGAAGACGCGCGAGCGGCTCGGACCGAGCGTCTCACCGAACGCGAACTCGACCGGGTCGAGGCGGCCGCGGTGACGCTCGCCCGTGAGGAGTCCCCCGGCGCACGTCGCACGCTGTCGGTGTCGCTTCCCGGCGACCCGCCGACTGCGACTCCCGTGTTGTTCGTCGCGCTCGGCGGACTCCCGGGGAACGGGAACACGACCGCGACCGATACCGCCGCGCGCGACGTGTTGGCGTACAGCATTGCAGGGGGAGACCGCCACGTCCGTCGCGTCGAGACCGACCTGCGAGTCGGTCGGGCGAGGCGAACGTCGAGCACCGAGAGTCGTACGCCGGGCGGTGAGAGTCGTCGGAACGGCGACGGTCCCTCCGGAGACGACAGTCGAGCGCTCGTCCTCCGGGGCGGCGAGGACTACGAGGTGACGCTCCGCCTCGTCTCACCGGACGGACGTCGGACGGTCGCGGTGTCTCTTCGACCGTCGAGCAGTGGTGCAACCCGCGGGACTGTAAAGCGCGGCCACGCCAGAGTTTAAACCGGAAGACGGGACGAACCCGACCCATGCGAAACCCACTGGCGCGATTCCGCGATGCGGACCCCGACTGCGCCTGCGACCCCACCTTCGAGGGCGACCGCCTCCTGCTCGACGCCGCCGACTGCCCCGGCGCGGGCGACCTCGCGGCCGCATCGGCGTGCCGCCGGACGGCAATCGGTGGCCTCGCCGACCGCGAGGCCGACGCGGTCGTGACCCGGACCGACCACCTCGAACGCGCCTACGAGGGAGAGTCGGCCGCGCTGCTCGTCGCCGCCGGACGGTTCGCCGAGCGCGCGGCGTTCTACGACCGACACCTCGCCGACCGCGCCACGCGCGACCCGCTCGGGGCCGCCCGCGCCGCGGTCGGGCGCTCGGGACCCGTCGGCGAACTCGTCGCCGAGACCGGTCTGGCAGAGTGTGGCCATCGAGCGGAAGGGTACGCCGACGCGCTCCGACCGTTCGTCGGGCCGCCGATAGCGAAGGCCCGCGTCGCCGCCGAACCCCCGCCCGACGCGACCTTCGCCGAGACGCGCCGACTCTCCACGGGTGCGACCGTCAGGGTCTACGAGGACCGGCGCGCGCTCCGGACCTACCACCTCGAACCGGTCGAACACACTCTCGACGAGTCCGGACTCGCGGTGCTCTCGCGGGCCTACGGACTGCTCGCCGACGGGGCCGTCGAACCCGGGGAGCGCGCGCCCGGCCGGGCGGTCCGGCGGGTCGCCGACCGCGACGCGCCAGTCGAGGCCCTCACCGCGGCGCTCCACAAGCACACTTGCGGGCACGGCGTGCTGGCCGACTTCTTCGCCGACCCCCGAGTCTCGGACGTGTTCGCCACCGCCCCGGTCGGCGAGAACCCGATTCGAGTGACGGCCGACGGCGAGCGCATGCGGACGAACGTCCGACTCACCGAGTCCGGCGCGGCGGCGCTCGCCTCCCGCTTCCGCCGGTCCAGCGGCCGGGCCTTCTCCCGGGCGGCACCCACCCTCGACGCGACGGCGGAACTCGACGCCAACGCCACGGTCGCCGCGACCGACGACTCCGACGCGGCCCCCGACACCGCGACCGGGACGGTCCGGGTCGCGGGCGTCACCGACCCCGTGAGCGACGGGCCGGGGTTCGCGTTCCGCGCTCACGACCCCACGCCGTGGACGCTCCCCGCGCTGGTGGCCAACGACACCGTCACTCCGAAAGCCGCGGCCCTGCTCTCGCTGGCCGCCGAGCGCGCCGCGGCCGGACTCGTCGCCGGACCCCGCGGGGCGGGCAAGACCACCCTGCTCGGCGCGCTCTGCTGGGAACTCCCGGCCGCGACGCGGACAGTCCTCATCGAGGACACGCCCGAACTCCCCGTCTCCGCGCTCCAGCGCCGCGGTCGGGACGTGCAACCGCTCCGGACGGAGTCCGGCGACGGGCCGGGTCTCGAACCCGCGGAGGCGCTCCGGACCGCGCTCCGACTCGGGGAGGGCGCGCTGGTCCTCGGTGAGGTCCGCGGCGAGGAGGCCGCGGTCCTCTACGAGGCGATGCGAGTCGGCGCGAGCGGCGACTCGGTTCTCGGCACCATCCACGGCGACGGCGGCGCTGGCGTCCGCGAGCGCGTCGTCTCGGACCTCGGAGTCCCCGAATCGTCGTTCGCGACGACCGACCTCGTGGTGACGCTCGAAGCGTTCGAGACTCCCGTTGGCAAGCGCCGCCGAGTGAAGGCTATCGAGGAGGTCGTAGACGGCGACCAGTTCCAGACGCTCTTCGGAGTCCGGTCCGACGGTCTCGCTCCCACGGGTTGCATCGACCGTGGAAACAGCGTGCTCGTCGACTCGCTCGCCAGCAGTAACGAGTCCTACGCCGACGTGCGCGAGGAACTCGCCGACCGCGAGCGTCTGCTCACAGAGTTAGCCCGCGAGGGGCGCACGGACCCCGAAGCCGTGGTGCAGGCGTACGCCGACGGGAGGGAGCCGTGAGTACGTCACCGCGACGCGGGAGCCTCGTCGAACTCCTCGCCGGACTCTACCCGTGGCCGGTCGAGACCGGCGACGACCTCGGGCGCGCGCTGGCCTACCTCGACGCCGGAACCGACGCGGAAACGGCGGTCCGGGCGGGCTACGGGACCGCCGCGCTGGTCGCGTTGCTCGGACTTCTCACGGCCGCAGTCTCGCCCGGAACCGTCCGCGTGTCGGTGGTGGCCGGGACTGTCGCGCTGGCGGGAGGAGTCGCCTGCGCCGCGCGCCGAGGACCGATTGCGCTCGCGACGGCCCGTCGCACCGCGGCGCTCGGGGCCGCACCCGCGCTGGTCGCGCGAGCGGTCCTGCGGATGCGCGTCGAACCCGCGACCGAGCGCGCGGCGGCGTTCGCTGCCCGCGGCGAGGGCCGACTCGCGGAGAGCCTCCGGGGACACGTCCGACGCGCCGCCGGGACGCCGAACTCGGGGTTCGCGGCGTTCGGCGCGGCGTGGGCCGACTGGAACCCGCCGCTCCGGCGGGCCGCCCTGCTCGTGGAGTCGGCGGCCGACGCCCCGCCGGGCGAGCGGGAGGTCGCGCTGGACCGAGCGATGGACGCGATGCTGGACGGGACCCGCGACCGGATGGCCGCGTTCGCCGAGCGGGTCCGGGGACCGACGACCGCGCTCTACGCGTTCGGCGTCCTGCTCCCGCTGGCGCTGGTCGCGGTCCTCCCGGCGGCGCGCGTGGCGGGCGTCCCGCTCTCGGTTCCGGCGCTGATAGTCCTCTACGACCTGCTCTTGCCTACCGGGCTGGTCGGCGCGGGCGCGTGGTTGCTCGTGCGCAGACCAGCCGCGTTCCCGCCGCCGGAGGTGTCGCGCGACCACCCGAACGTGCCCGACCGGCGCTGGACGACCGCCACGGCGGTCACAGGCGCGGCACTGGTCGCAGTCACCGCTACCGCACCGTTTCCGGACTGGACGCGCTGGCCCGCGGTCGTCGGCGGAGCGGTCGGCGCGGGGCTGGTGGTGCGGTTCCGGCCGGTCAAACTCGTCCGGGACGACGCCCGCGCGGTGGAGGCGAACCTGACCGACGCGCTCTACCTCGTCGGTCGACGGGTGAGCGACGGCGCGGCCGTCGAATCGGCGGTCGAAGACGCCGCGCCAGAGGTCGCCGGGCGCACGGGCGAGATGTTGGCCGAGACCGCGGGCGTCCAGCGACGACTCCGGGTCGGCGTCCGCGAGGCGTTCCTCGGCGAACACGGCGCGCTCGCCGACGTCCCGAGTCCGCAGGCCCGGAGCGTGGCCGCCCTGCTGGCCATCGCGGCGCGCGAGGGGCGTCCCGCCGGTCGCGCGGTCGTCTCGATGGCCGACCACGTTGACGACCTCCAGCGCGTCGAGCGCGAGGCCCGGCGCGAACTCGCCAGCGTGACCGGGACGCTCCGCAACACGGCGGCCGTCTTCGGTCCGTTGGTCGGCGGTGCCACGGTGGCGCTCGCCGACGGGATGGCCGCCGGTCGATTGGGGGAACCGCTCCCGACCGCGGCGCTCGGTCTCGCGGTCGGCGGGTACGTCCTGCTGATGGCCGCGATTCTGACCGCGCTGGCGACCGGACTGGAGCACGGGTTCGACCGCGCGCTGGTGGGCTATCGAGTCGGTCTCGCGCTCCTCGCGGCGGTTGGTTCGTTCTTCGCCGGATTCGCCGGGGCCGGGTTCGCGGCGTGAACGGGACCGCTTCGCGAGTGTCGTCTCGGTCGGTTCGCACGATACGACGAACAATCCGTCCGCACGACACGGCGAGGCGTTCGTTCCGCCTCGGAGCGAGTAAGGTTCAAATCGCTCGGGTCCCAAGCAGCGACGAATGCGTCTCGACGAGTACATCGAGGACCTCGGTCCCGACGAGGACGACCGCAAGCGTCGCCTCGCCGAGGAGAAGTCCTACGAGATTCTCGACTACGTGGACGACTTTCAGGACCGCTTCGCCGAGGTCACGCAGGGCGACTCGCTGGTCGGGAGCACCTCTCCGTCGGTGTTCGTCGGGCGCTCGAACTACCCCGACGTCTCGACCGGCATCCTCTCGCCCGTCGGCGAGGAGGACCGCGCCGACGAGTTCACCACGAGCAGCGAGTGGTACGAGCGAGGTCTCGACATCGACAACGTCCTCCAGTACCGGACCGGCCTGCTGAACTCCAACCACTCGGCGAACGTGGACAACGTCGAGGACGTGTGGGACGGGTTCGTCGGCACCCAGCGCGAAGTCGCCATCGCCGACCGGCCCGTGGACGTGGAAATCGGTCTCTCGGACTCGCTGGACCTCGACGTGGACGTGGACGAGATTACGACGCCGACCGGCCCCTCGGCCCGGGCCACCTCCGCGGACCTCACCGAGAACCCCCACGTGCCGCGCCCGGTGAAGAAGACGCTCGAAGACGACGACTGGCAGGCCCAAGGCGCGATGACCTACCTCTACCGCCGCGGGTTCGACGTGTACGAGATAAACGACATCCTCTCGGCGGGCGCGCTCGGCCGGGGGCAGAACCGCCGCCTCGTCCCGACCCGGTGGTCCATCACCGCTGTGGACGACACCATCGGGAAGTTTCTACGCGGCCAGATTCAGACCCGGCCCAGCATCGACGAGACGCAGGTCTGGGTCAACGAGTACCTCGGCAACCGCTACTGGGTCGTCCTCACGCCCGGCCAGTGGGAGTACGAACTCGTGGAGATGAAGGCTCCCGGGAGTATCTGGAATCAGGACCCCACCGGCGAGACGTGGATGGGGAGCGCCCACGAGGGCTTCGAGGGCCGGACCGGGTACGTCGAGGAGACGGCGGGCGCGTACTACGCCTCCAGACTCGCGGTCCTCGAACATCTCGAATCGGTCGGGCGGCAGGCCAAGTGTCTGGTCCTCCGTGAGGTCTCGGACGACTACTGGGCACCGGTCGGCGTCTGGCAGATACGCGAGAGCGTCCGCAACGCCTTCGAGGGCGAGTACGGCGAGGCCGAGACGTTCCACGGCGCAGTCCGCGAAATCGCCCCGCAACTCCCGGTCTCGCTGGCCGCGCTCCGACGGAAGTCCAACATGCTCTCGGGACTGCAGGCGAACCTCGCGGACTTCTCGTGAGGACGAGAAGATTTATTCCGCGCTCCGACCAGTCTCCGGTATGGTCCCACTGTTCGGTCCCGTCCCCGGCGGGATGGAGATGATGGTAATCCTCCTCGTGGCAGTCCTGATGTTCGGGCTACCGCTCGCGCTACTCGGCGGCGGGTTCTTCCTCTATCAGCGGTCGAATTCCGACGGCGTCGCCGACGACGAACTCGACGCGCTCCGCCGGGAAGTCGAACTGCTCCGCGAGGAGATTCAGCAGTTGGACGACGAGGAGTAGCTAGGCGGTGTCGAGGTTCGCCCACGCCTCCTCGACCAGTTCGCCCGTCTCGTCCACGATGTCGTCCCACTCCTCGTCGTCGGGAGCCAGCCCGACGAGTCGTGCGATTCGCATGATGCTGACGTGGTAGACGGTCTGTGTCCCGGGTTCCTCCTGCCAGATAACGACGTTGCACGGGAACAGCGCGCCGATGCGGTTGTCGCTGGCGTCGAGCGCGCGGTCGGCCATGTTCGGGTTACACGCGCCCAGCACGTAGTAGTGGTCGTGGTCCGCCCCTTCGACTTTCTCGTTGAGGAGTTCCGACGGGGAAAACTCCTCCGGCACGCCGAACCCGGCGTCGGTGAACGCCTCGCGGACGTGTTCGACCGCCTCTTCGTGGTCCATCTCCAGCGTCGCGCGCTTCTCGCCGACGTCCGCGCCGTCGAGTTGCGCGGGGTCTATCGGAAGACTCATACGAGACTCGCTTCGCGTCCGAAGGTGAAAAATCCGCGCTCCGCGGTCGGGGGTCGGCGTCACAGGCGCGGTCAAATCGGAACCGGGAGCCACGAGAACCAGCGGACGACCCGCTCGGGCGACAGCAGCGGTGGGTGGAGAACCAGCCAGTCCAACAGCGCCAGTCCGATGCCGTGGGCCACCACCGACGGGAGTATCGAGTTGCTCTTGTAATCGACCGCGCCGAACAGCACGTCGGTCGGTCCTGAGAGCATCAGTTCGACCGGCGGCTTGTACATGTGGTGGAACGCGTAGACGACCGGACTGATGAAGACGCTCTTGAACCCGATTTCGCGCACGCCGACGCAGAGCAGGCCCCGGTAGTACGTCTCGGCGGCCAGCGCGATGACGAACTGCATCAGCGCGTGCGGGAGAAACTGCCCGAGCGCGGGACTGGTCTCCCACATCGGGTAGTACGCCCGAATCGTCGGCAGCGACGACCCGACGACGTAGAACGGGAGGACGAACAGCGAGAGCAGGACTGTGTTGCGAACCGCGGTCCGGTCGATTCGGTACCCGAGGTGGCGGCCGTGTCGGACCGCCAGCGCGAGAGGCGCGAGGATGTAGACGACGGTGTCCCGAACGAGTCGCTCGTTCAGTCCGCGCACGTCCCACGCCATCCACGCTACGGTGAGGACTGCGCCTGCGAGGAGCGCGCGCTGGACCCAACTCGACCGGGCGACGCCCCGGCGGACCGACCGCGCGACCGACACGCTACTCGTCGGCCGTCGGAATCGGGCCGGTGCCCGTCACGTCGCGTACCAGTTCGAGGAACTCCTGACGGCTCTGGAAGTAGCTCTCGTCGACTCGTTCCAGCAGGTCGCCCAGTTCACGGGGACCGTCCGGCGTCCGGACGGTCGTTTCCTCGCTCTCTTTGCGGAGAATCTCGCTCTTCTGCACCGGCCAGTGGAGTCGCGAGGCGATACGCACGAGCGGCGCGCCCTCGACGGGTTCGCCGTCACCGAGTTCGACGGCAGGCTCTGCTTCTTCCTCGTTGTCGTCGGCCATACGGCGGGATTCGAATCCCTCGGGATTAGAGCTTTCGGAACGACCTTTTCCCCGCAGAAGCACGTCCGACCGACGAATCGCACCGAGTCGGGTTCAGCGCACGCGGTCACGTGACTACGGGCAACCGAAGCCCGACGGGTTTCTCATCGACGGTGTCGTACAACGTTACAGGCGGTGTCGTCCACCGCAGCGCACGTCTACCGGAAGGCAGTCACTCGCGGACGACGATGTGGCCGTCACTGTAGACCGTCACTTCGTAGTCCAGAAGCGTGAAGACGACGTGTCCGCTCCCGCGGGGCATTCCGTTGTGTCTGTCGCTAAAGAGATTGTCGAGCGCGTCCGGGTCGATTTGGTCGTAAAGGGGAGTTCCGAGTTCTGCGGGGTCCACGTCAGCGGCCTCGGCCACAGCGTCGATAACTGCCGCGCTGAGTGGTTCGTCTCGGTCGTAGGTGGTATTCTCGGTGATAGCAGGGGCCTCGTTCGGGTTTTCGGTAATATTCTCACTCATCTGTCGTCTTCCTCCATCCGGTCAGGGATACCCCAACGTTGGCGGAGCACTGTATAAAAAATCACCGTATCAAATTGAACTTGTTGCTCTATAAATCATTCTCCTCCGGAACGTCGGTTCGTCGTCGCGAACGAACCGCTCCGTTCAGGGTCGCTTCGACGCGATGTCGCGGATGGCCCCCGCGAGTACGTCGATGCCGACCGGAATCGACTCCTCGTCCACGTCGAACGTCGCGGTGTGGTGGCCGCCGGGGTGGTCGGTGCCGACGCCGACGTAGGCCGCCTTCCCGCCGTTGCGCTGGACCGCGCGCATCAGGTAGGTCGCGTCCTCGCTCCCGCCGAGTTCGTCGCGCTCGACCACGTTCTCGACGCCGCCGGTCCCGCCCGCCACGTCGGCGACGACGCCGACGAGTTCGTCGTCGCTCTCGGCGCTCGGGGCCTCGCCGTTGGTCGTGATATCGACCTCACAGCCGTGCATCTCGGCCGCGGATTCGAGGACGCGCCGGGCGCGTTCCTTCATGTAGTCTTTGAGTTCGGTGGTCTCGCCCCGGACCTCGCCCTCCACGAACGCCTCTTCGGGGATGATGTTGGTCGCGGTGCCGCCGCCGACCTGTCCGGCGTTGACTCGGGTCGCGCCGTCCTCGTGGCGCGGGATGGCGTAGAGGTTCTGGACCGCCGTCGCCATCGCCTGCACCGCGTTCTCGCCCGCGTTGGGTTCGCCGCCCGCGTGGGCCGGAACGCCCTCGAACTCGGCCCGGAAGTGACTCACCGCGAGGAATCCGTCGAGACCCGCGACGATTTCGCCGGTCGGGTGGTCGAGTCCGACGTGGGCCGCCAGCAGGTAGTCCACGTCGGCGAGGTGGTCGCTCTCGGCCATCGACTTCCCGCCGGCAATCATCTCCTCGCCGGGTTGGAAGAACACCTTGAGGGTGCCCTCGAAGTCGCTGTCCTTGACTGACTCGACGACGCCGAGTCCGATGGTCGCGTGGGCGTCGTGGCCGCAGGCGTGCATCGCGCCGTCGTGTTCCGACCGGAACCCCTCCGCGACGGGGGCGTGGTCGTCGTCAGTCGATTCGGCCCGTAGCAGACCGTCGATGTCCACCCGGAGACCGACGGTCGGTCCCTCGCCGCGTTCGAGGACCGCGACCGCGCCTGTGTACCCGCCCTCGAGTTTCGCCAGCGTCTCGGGGTCCGCACCCGCTTCGCGGGCCTGCTCGTACCACTCGTCGAGTTCGTCGTCGTCCGGGACCGCCATGCGCTCGTCCTCCGCGATGGCGTCCGGGCCGACGTACACGTCGTCCACGCCGATGCGTTCGAGTTCCTCGACGATTCGGGCCGTCGTGTAGAACTCCCGCCACGCGGGTTCGGGGTGTCGGTGGAGGTCGCGTCGAATCTCGACCAGTCGGTCGCGTTCGGCCTGTTGGCTCATGTGCGGTCGGAGGGACGCCGGGACCATAAGTGCTGGAGGGTCGGCAAACTACGTCCGTGTCATTGCGTGACTTCTTAATACCTGTGCTCAAGAGTCGAGATAGAGTATGGTAGACAAGGGAGACGACCCACCGGAAGAATCCGTCGAAGAAGAGCTTGAAGACGCCAGAGAGGCCCGCAGCGGGCGGCGAATCGATTTCTACGGCGGACCCGCCGCCAGCGCCATCCCAATCGCGCTGTTCATCGGGTGGGCCATCTTCCAGACCGGACTCCTGCGAATTAGCGACACGACGGGACTCGTCGCCGGGATGCTGGTTTCGCTCATCGTGGGGATGTTCTTCGCCAAGGGCGACTGGAAGAACTACGCCAACACCATCTTCGAGGGGATGACCCAGCGCGTGGCCGCGACGGCCATTGTGGCGTGGCTCTGGGCGGGCATGTTCGCCCAGACGATTCAGGATGGGCAGTTCGTCGGCGGTCTCGTGTGGGCCGCCGACGCGCTGTCGGTCGGTCCGGCGCTGTTCCCCGCGGTCACGTTCATCCTCGCGGCCCTGCTCGCGACGGGTATCGGGACGGGCTACGGGACCACCATCGCGTTCTCCGGCCTGTTCTTCCCCGCCGGCGTACTCGTGGGTGCGAACCCCGTCCTGCTGTTCGGGGCCATCCTGTCGGGCGCGGTGTTCGGCGACAACCTCGCGCCGGTCTCGGACACGACCATCGTGAGCGCAGTCACGCAGGACAGCGACATCGGCGGCGTGGTGGCCTCGCGGTTCAAGTACGCCCTCGTCGCCGCGAGCCTCGCGTTCGTCAGCTACCTCGTCGCGGGGTCGGTGATGCCCACGGTCAACGTCGCCGGCGCTGCTAACGTGCTGGGCGAACAGGCCAACCCGCTCGGCCTGATTCACCTCGTCTCCATCGGCGTCGTCATCTTCACCGCGGTTCGGGGCCGCCACATCGTGGAGGCCATCTCGTGGGGCATCATCGTCGCGGCTATCGCCAACGTCGCGTTCGACCTCGCGTCGGTCGCCGACATGATAGTGTTCCGCGCGCCCGAGAACGTCGCCGCGGCCGAGTCGCTCTCGTGGCTCCCCTTCCTGACGACGGTTCCGGCCGGGTCCGACCAAGTCGGCGTCGGCGGGAGCATCTACACGGGTGCCCAAGGGTTCTTCCCGCTCATCGTCCTCACGCTGCTCATCGTGGCCGGGGCGCGCATCATGATTCGAGGCGGCGGCTTCGCGGCGATTCAGGAGTTCCTCCTCGCACGCGTGGCCACGAACGTCCGGCGTGCCGAGACCACGATGGTGCTGGGCACGGCGTCGGTCAACGCGATGATAACCATCAACACCGCCGCGGAAATCGCCATCGCGCCGTACGTCGCTCGCATCGGCGAGCGGTTCAACATCAACGGCTACCGACGCGCGAACATCCTCGACGCCAACACCTCCGCGCTCGGCTACATCTTCCCGTGGGCGGGCGGCGTCCTCGTGGGTTACGTCCAGATTCAGTCGCTGGTCGGGTCCGAGAACTTCGAGTGGTTCACCCGCGAACTCGTGGTCAACCCCGCGGAGGTCTGGCCGTTCGTCTTCCACGGCTGGTTCCTGTTCGCGGTGTTCATCGTCTCGGCGCTGACCGGGTTCGGACTGGAGTACACCACCGACCGCGAGTCCGAGGAGGTGGCTCGCGTATGAGCCTCCGCGAGAAGTACCTCGCCGGGTGGGGCTTCCGGACGAACAAGCCCTCGTTCGAAGCGGGCGAGGAGATTTCGGCGTTCGTGACGGGCCACGACGGCGACGCGCCCGTGGTGCGCATCGGGGATACGATTCTCCGGGTCGAAGGCGCGCCCGGAGACGCGCTCGACACCCGCGTCAGACTCCGCGTGGACGAGTTCGACGACAACGACCACCACGGAACGGCGACGTATCTGGAGACGGTCGGCCAGTCGTCGTTCTGAGTCGGTCGCGGACGACCTTTTCCCGTACCGATTCGACAGACAGCGTAACTCTATTTCTCCGACCGCTGGCTCGCTAATCGTCCTCGCCGATTCGGAGGAACGCGAGCGCGCCGCCCAGTAGCGCGAGGTTCTTGAGGAAGTGAATCATCTGCTGTTGCTTCTGCTCCTCGTCGTCTATCGCCCAGAAGTCGTGCATGACCGGCGTGATGCTCAGGAAGAAAGTGGCGACCGCTCCGGCCGCGAGTCGCGGGAGCTTCCACGCCGCGATGCCGAGACCACCGAACAGCAGACTCCCGGTAACCGCCGGAACGGTCGTCTCGGCCATCGGCGCGCCTTTGCTCTCGGCGTACCCGACCGTCTCCTCCAGATTCCGGAAGTTGTCCACCGCCATGAACGCCAGCACGCCGCCGAACAGCAGGCGGGCGAGTTTGAACGACGTGGAACTGGTCTTCGGCGGAGTCTCTCCCTGCACGGCCTCCCTGGTCTCCTGCACGGTTTCTGCGACGCTCTCGGTCGAGTCGTCTCCGAGTAGAGCCATGGGCAAACGTAGCACGGCGAGCGACTTACGTCTGTTCGCCACGCTCGCCGCCCGATACGCCGACTTTCTGACCGCCTGTCACTTCGGCGCGGGAAGACGCTCCCTCTGTCACTCCGGCGCGGGAATCGGAAACCCGGCCAGCTCCGGATACAGCAGCTCTTTCGGGCGCTCGCGCCACCATCGCACTTCGGCGATTTCGCCCTCACGGGGGCGGACCTCGCCAGAGACGTACTCGCCGTCGAAGATAACGATGAGGCGGTGGACGGGCGGTCGGTCCGGTCGTGTGTTCCCTCGCTGTTCCGCCCCGTCGTCTGCGCGCTGATTCTCGATACTCCGAATCTCGATGCGGTGGGCCTGCCGAACCCCCGTAATCTCGGCTTCGACGCCGGTCTCCTCGCGGGTCTCTCGCCGGGCGGCGTCTTCGAGGGTCTCGCCCGGTTCCTGTTTCCCGCCGGGGTCGCTCCACGCCGACTCGTCCTCGTGGCGCACTAGCAGCACCCGGCCATCGTCGTCGGTGGTCCAGATGCCCGCCCCGCCGAGCGTCCCGGCCTCGAAGCGCTCGCGGACGCGGTCGTAGGCAGCGGGCGGATGCTTCCACGTCTTCTCGACCACCTCGACCGCGTCGTACTCGCGTCGGAGGCGGTCGAGCGCCGATTCGACCCTGCGGCGCGAACGCTCGGGTATCGTCACGACAGAGGCTTCGACCCCCGAGCAGAAGGAGACTTCGCTATCCGAGTTCGGCGCGCTCGAACCGCCAGTAGCCAACCAACAGCGGACCGACCACCCAGACCGCGAGGATTACCAGCATGAACTCCGGTTCGAGGTAGAACGGCGTCGAGGGGTCCGGAGCGGGGATGTCCCGGTAGCCCGGGGGAAACGCGAGTTCGAGCGACTGGAGGTAGGCGGTCGTCGGACTCAGACTCCGGACGAACGACTCGGTGTTCGACGAGAGCGCGACGCCCAGCGTGTCCTCGAACACGAACCGGAGCGCGCCCACGACGGAGAACGCCGACCCCTGAATCCAGAGGACGTTGAACACGAAGAAGTAGCCGATGGACCCGGCCATCGCCCGGGACCGGGAGGCCGTCAGCGCCGAGATGCCGACCGCGACCGAGACGTACGCCAGCGTGAAGTAGAGGGTCAGGCCGACCACGCGAGCGAACGTCGGGAGTTCGAGGTCGGGGTACCACACCGCCGACAGCACCGCGGCGACCCCGAACGCCAGCAGGATGGCTCCGGTGACCACGGCCGCCCGCGAGAGGTACTTGCCGAACACCACGTCCCTGCGCCGGTTGGGAATCGAGAGCAGGAACTTCATGCTCCCGGACTCGCGCTCGCCGGCGATGGAGAGGTAGGCCGCCACGAGCGCGACCAGCGGGATGAACAGCACCGCGAGTCCCGACATGTTCCAGAGCTGCAGGAGGACGCGCGGGTTCTCGCCCGTGCTCCCGGTGTAGAAGAACAGCACGGCGAACAGGGTGTAGATACCGCCGACGAACCAGAGTAACTTCGCCCGGCGAACGTCTTTGAAGTCCTTGCGGACCACGGCGCGGAGGCTCACGCCGCCACCTCCGGGGAGTCGTCGGTGTCGCCGTCGGTCGCGTCGCCGGGGTCGGCGTCGGTGTACCGGTTGAACAGGTCTTCGAGCGACGCCTCCGCGGACTGGATGTCGAGTATCGTCGCCGCCTCGTCGATGCGCTTGAGCACGTCTATCTTCGCACCGGGGTCCGAACAGACCGCGGTGACGGCGTTCCCGTCCGCGTTCCACCGTTCGACGCCCGCGAGCGCGGCGAGGTCGAGGTCCGCGGGCACGCGGTCCACCGTGGCCGTAATCTGACTGCTCCCGCCCGCGCCCTCTCGGAGACCGGCGATGGTGTCTTCGGCGACGAGTCGGCCGTCGCTCATGATGCCCACGCGGTCGCAGATGGCTTCGACCTGGGGCAGGATGTGACTGGAGAAGAAGACGGTCGTCCCGCGCTCGGCCTCCTCGCGGAGCAGGTCGCGCATCTCCTGAATCCCGTTCGGGTCGAGACCAGACGACGGTTCGTCCAGAATCAGGAGGTCGGGGTCGCCGACCAGCGCCATCCCGAGTGCGAGGCGCTGGCTCATCCCCTTGGAGTAGCCGCCCGCCCGGCGCTGGCGGTCGTCGCGGTCGAGTCCGACCCGGTCGAGAATCGCGTCCGGGTCGGCGTCGGCGTCCTTGGTCTCGGCGACCCACGCGACGTGCTCGCGGCCGGTCAGTCGGTCGTAGAGCGTCGCGCCCTCGGGGAGGACGCCGACGCGCTCGCGGATAGCTTGGGTCTCGCGCTGGGCGTCGTGGCCCAGCACCTCGGCCGACCCCTCAGTCGGTCGGATGAAGTCCAACAGCACGTTGATAGTCGTCGATTTGCCCGCCCCGTTGGGACCGAGGAAGCCGAAAATCTCCCCGGTCTCGACCGTGAGGTCGAGCGAATCGACGGCGAGGACGTCGTCACCGAATCGCTTCGTCAGGTCGTGAGTGTCGATTGCAGACATGAGTTGACTGTCGTAGTCGTGTGGTTCGTCACCTCTCGCCGCTCGGTTCTCGGCACTGCCGCGTCGCGGCGTCGAGCGCGTGACGACGCGTCGCTCGTCGGTGGCACGAGAGGACGATGGACCGCGATTGGGATAAACACCCCGACAGTTTGCAGAACCAGCAACCGCGCTCGCGTTTGAAGGACCATCTCGCTCGCAGGGCGACTGCCCGCTCAGACGTGTTCGTCGAGGAACGCGGCGACGCTGGTGTAGGCCTCGATGCGGTTCTCCAGTTTCGAGAAGCCGTGGCCCTCGTCGTCGAAGATGAGTTTCTCGACGGGGACGCCCTGCTCGGCGACGACGTCGGCTATCTGCTCGGCCTCGCCGACCGGAACGCGGGGGTCGTTCGCGCCGTGGAGGACCATCAGCGGTGCCGCGACGTTCTCGGCGTGGTTGCTCGGACTGATGGATTCGAGGAACTCGCGGTCGTCTTCGAGCGACCCGTACTCGGCCTCCCGGTGTTCGCGCCGCCAGTCGCCCGTGTTCTCGAGGAACGTCACGAAGTTGGCGATGCCCACGATGTCCACGCCCGCCGCCCAGAGGTCGGGGTACTCGGTCAGCGCCGCCAGCACCATAAACCCGCCGTAAGACCCGCCCATGGCGACGACTCGGTCGGGGTCGATTTCGGGCCTGTCGCGGAGCCACTGGACGCCCGCCTCGATGTCGGCGACCGAGTCCATCCGCTTCTCCACGTCGTCCAGATGGGTGTACGCCTTGCCGTACCCCGCCGACCCGCGGACGTTCGGTTCGAAGTAGGCGTAACCCCGGTTCAGGAAGTACTGCTTGACGGGGTGGAACGAGGGGCGGCGCTGGCTCTCGGGACCGCCGTGGATGTCCACGATGACGGGCGTCGCGCCGTCCGGAGTCTCGTGGGGGACCGAGAAGAAGGCCGGAATCTCCCTGCCGTCGAATGTCTCGTAACGGACCAGTTCGGGTTCGACGAACGAGGACTTCGGGAGTCCGGCGGTAGCGGCGTCGGTCCACCGCTCGGTCTCGCCGGTCTCGACGTCCACGACGTGGACGTTGGTGTTTCCGGTACTCGCGGTGACGGTGAGCGCGAACCGCTCTGCCTCGTCGTCGAACGACGGGCCGCCTGCCACGCAGGACGGCAGGTCCGGCGTCGGGAACTCGCGATACTCGGTCTCGCCCGTGAGTTCGCCGACCGTCAACTCGGTGTAGCCGTCCACGTTCCGCCCGAGGACGAACCGGCCCGTGTCCTCGTCCACGGTGGCACTATCGACGTTCCAGTCGCCGCCCTCCGCGACGGTTTCGACGGTACCGGTTTCGAGGTCGAGTCGAGCGAAGTACGTGGTGTCGGCCCCCTCGTCGGTGGTGAGATAGAGCGCGTCGCCGTCGGGACTCCAGTTGACCGACCCGTAGCGCACGTTGCCTTCGTGGGGCGTGAGGTGGTCGCAGTCCCCGGTCTCTACGTCGAGGACGTACAGGTCTTGGTCGAAACTGGAGTGGGATTCGAGGACGGCGAGCGACTCGTCGTCGGGACTCCACCCGACCGCCGAGAGCCAGCCGTCGCCCTCGTAGACCATCTCGGCGTCGTCGCCGCGCTCGTCGCGGCCCTGCACGTACACGTCGAACACCGATTCGTCGCGACGGTTCGAAGCGAACGCGAACCGCGACCCGTCGGAGTTCCACCCGCCCCAGTAGTGGATGGCGTCCGGCATGTCGGTCAGCGGCGTGATGGTCTCGCCGTCGCCGTCGAGGCGGAATAGCTGGGTGCGCTCGTCGCCGCCTTGGTCCATGCCGAATATCAGTTCGTCGCGCTCGGGCGACCACGACGCGAAACTGACGGCCTCCTCCTCGAAGGTGAGTTGCCGGGGCCACTCGCGGGGCGCGTCGAGTCGCCACACCTGCGGGACGCCCGTCGTGTCCATCAGGAACGACAGTCGCTCGCCGTCCGGGCCGAACGACGGCGTGTTCGCGCTCCGCACGTTGAGGTAGCGCTCGAAGTCGTACGTTTGCATGGGTCGTGGTTACGAACCGACCGACAAATCGCTTTGGACTCCGGCGGTCGGCGGCCCGCGGCCCGAGGACTGAGACCACACGCTGCCAACGCGTCAGTTCCCTATCTAACCGACTCCCCGCCCCGATTTTCCGGGGCGACTATCCGCCCCGGAAACACTCAGTTACGACGGTTCATCCGCCGATTAACAAAACCCGACTGCCACGAACGCCGACCGAGAGATGAAGCGGACTCGGAGACGGACTTCGTAGTCGCGTCGTTGCTCGTAGCGGTAACTGCACTCGGCGCTGGCGGGGCGGGTCTCGCTCTCTCGAACCCCGGCGACGCTCTCGCTCGCAGGACGATTCCATCGACGCCTCTGCCGGACGGGACGGGAGTCCGGCCGGAACCCTAGGCTTCCACGACGCCGACGCGACCGTCGTCGGGGCGGCCCCCGACGACCGCGCTGGCTTCGGCGCGGCGGGCGGCGACGTGAACGGCGACCGAGACGGACGACCAATCGACGGCCGAGACCATCGACGACGACCGAGCAGGGGACGACCGGGAACGACGAGTACGACAGAGACGACCGCAACCGAAAGCACGGCCACGACGACTGACGGAACCACCACGGAGGGGAGGACGAGCGAGGAACCACCACCGAAGCGGGGACGACCGAGACCACCACGCCGGTAGGTAGGACGGCGTGCGCGGCGACGCGAAGTGGAGCGACGCGAACGTGGAGGCGGGAGCGCCCGTCGCGGCTGACTCAGATACCGTTTTCGTCGCCCGCTCGGTGTGTATACGGGCGGATTCCGTCGGATTCGACGTTCGCCTGACCGACCGACGCACGACCGTCGGACGGGGACCGCTCGCTCCGACTGCTCGAAACAACCAATGGAACCGCGGTAACGGACGGTTCCCCGAGGGCCGGGTGTCCAGGGCACGTCGCGGTCGGCACGTCCGGAACTCCGGTCGGTGGCACGAACGGAGTTCTCGGCGGGTTGTCAGTCGGGGTTTCGGCAGCGGGTTCGAATTCGACGGTCGCCACGGAACGGGGAGTTTCTTCTGGCCCCGTCCGCACAACTTTCGGTTGAACAGTTGAACGATACCGGCGAGCGCGTAAACAGTCGAATCGGTTTATGCGCGTTTCTATCCTCCGTTTTCCGCAGTGATGGCCACCGAAAGTTCACGGACGTCCCGGGAGGAGGTCTTCGACGCCGTCAAGAACCTGCGCCGTCGCTACGTGCTCTACTATCTCCAGCGGTACGGGGGACCGGTCGAACTCGGCGAACTCGCCGAACAGGTCGCGGCGTGGGAGAACGACACGACGGTGTCGCAGGTATCGACCGGCCAGCGCAAGTCGGTGTACAGCGCGCTCCATCAGACCCACCTACCGAAGTTACAGTCGGCGGGCGTCCTCCGGTACGACCCCGACCGGAGTCTGGTCCACACGACCGACAAGGCCGCGAAACTCGACATGCAACTGGCCAGCGACCCGCAAACGTCGCTTCCGTGGCACCGCGTGTACCTCGGTCTCGCCGCGCTGAGTCTGGTCCTCTTGGCCTCGGTCTGGGTCGGGTTCTACCCCTTCTCGCTGCTCTCGGGGGTCGAGTACGCCCTGCTGGTCATCTCGGTGTTCGGCGCGACGGCGCTGTTCCACACGCACGACCTGCGACGCTGGCGGCGGCGCGCGGACAACGCCGCGCCGGACTTCATCCTCGAAGTCAACGACTGAGACGAGGGGTTCCCTCCTCGGAGTTCTCCGTTCTCGTCTGTAATCGTGGCCCTCAGAACGGCCCGAACACGCACCGTCACGGTCCCCGTCCTGCTCCGGTCTCGTCGGCCTCGTCCCGGAGGAGAGTCCTGCTCGCGTCGCTGAACGGACTCCGTTCGGTACCTCCAATCTACCGCGTCCCGCGGGTTTCGATACGTTTTCGAGTCAGCGTCGGGAACGAGCGTAGAACCAACGGAGCGGACCGCGAGACGAGAAAGGAGGGTTTTTAGTGGGGCGCTTCGTGGCGGTTCGTATGCGCGTCGCGTTCGTCTCGGAGACGGTGGCCCAACACCGCGAGACGGGGGTAACGCGACGAATCCGACGCACTGCCGAGGCACTCGCTGGCCGGGGTCACGACGTGTTCATCTGTTGTGCGCAGTGGTGGGACGGCGACCACGACTCGTTCGAGCAGGACGGCGTGACCTACCGGGCGGTCACCGCGAAGTCGCCCGGCGAGGGTCGGTTCGCCGTCTCGCTCCCGGCCGCACTCCGGGCCATCGACCCGGACGTAATTCAGGCCACCGCCGCCGACCCGACACACGTTCTCGCCGCGAAGGCCGCCAGTATCGTCCTCCGAGCGCCGCTCGTGGTGGACTGGTACGAGTCACCCGACGCGGGCGACGCCGACGACCCGCTGTGGCGACTCGCCGCCAGCCTCCCCGAACTCGTTCTCGCGCCCTCCGAGACCGTCAGGACCCGCGTCCGGGAACTCGGTGCGGACGGCGACGCGGTCTGGGTCGTCCCCAACGGTATCGACATCGACGCCATTCGGGCGGCCCAACCGCGCGACGTCGCCGACATCGTCTACTCCCGCCGCCTCGACGCCGACGCCAACTTGGAGAGCCTGTTGCTCGCGCTCGCCGAACTCCGGGACCACGACTGGTCGGCGTCGTCATCGGCGACGGTCCCGAGCGCGACGTGTACGAACGACAGGTCCGCGACCTGCGAATCGAGGACCGCGTCTCGTTCGCGGGCGACCAACCGCTCGAAAACCGACTGTCGGCGTTCAAGGGCGCGCAGGTCTACGTCCAGACCGCGCGCCGAGAGGCGTTTCCGACCGACCTGCTCCGGGCGCTGGCCTCCGGTAGTACGGGCGTCGTGGAGTACCACGTCGAGTCGAGCGCCCACGAACTGGTCGAACAGGAGAACCGCGCGTTCCGGACCACCAGCGAGCAGGAACTCACCGACGCCCTCGTCACGGCGAGCGAGATGGAACCGATGGAGTTCAACGAGAACTTCGCCGAGTACGACGAGGAGCAGGTGCTTGACAAGTACCTGACAGCCTACGACGAGGCCGAAGAGCGCATGAGCTGGGTCGAACCCGCGGCGCTGGCGGGCGGCGCGGTGGCGGTCGTGGCGCTGGTGGTGCTGTTGGTCGTGCTGTTGTGAAAACAGGACAATCGTCGCGTCAGGTAGCTACTCCTCGAATCGGTCCGGGTCGTCCGCGGCCTCCACCGCACGCACCGCCTCGACGTTCTCTTCGACGTCGTGGACGCGAACGATGTCGGCACCGCGCTCCGCCGCGATGGCGGTCCCGGCCACCGTCGCGGCGGTCCGGTCCTCCTCGGCACCGACCAGACCGAACATCGACTTGTGGGAGTGACCGACGAGGACGGGACACTCCAGCGCGTGGAACTCGTCGGTCCGGCCGAGCAACTCGAAGTTCTCCCGCATCGACTTGCCGAAGCCCAGACCGGGGTCCACGATTATCTGCTCGCGGTCGAGACCCGCCTTCTCGGCCAGCAGGACCTGCTCCTCCAGTTCGTCGATGACGTCCTCGACCACGTCGTCGTACTCCACGTCCCTGTCGGGGACGACCGGGGCGTCGATGCTGTGCATCACCACGAGGGGTGCGTCGTACTCGGCCGCCACGAAGCGCATCTCGGGGTCCTCTAATCCGGACACGTCGTTGAGTACGTCCGCGCCCGCTTCGAGGGCGGCCCGACCGACCGCGGCCTTCCGGGTGTCGATGGAGAGCATCGCGTCGAGGTCCGCGATGCGCTCGATTACCGGGACGACGCGCTCGATTTCCTCCTCGACCGAAATCTCGTCCGCGCCGGGTCGCGTGCTCTCGCCGCCAACGTCGATGATGTCCACGCCCGCCTCGACCATCTGCTCGGCGCGGGCCACCGCGTCCTCGACCGCCTCGTACCGGCCGCCGTCGTGGAAACTGTCGGGCGTGACGTTCAGGATGCCCATGACCGCGGTGGCGTCCTCCCACGGGTAGCCCCGGCGCTCGGTCTCGGTCCGGATGCCCAGCGCCTCCCGGAGTTCGTCGGCGAACACCGACAGGCCGTACGGTTGGTCGTCGAGTTTCGCCGCGAGGCGCTTGAACTGGGCCAACGTCCCCATCAGCACCACGTCCACGTTCTCCTCGTCCTGCTCGTTGACGCCCGAGACGGCGCACTCGCCGCCGAGGCTCAGCATCTCCTCCTTGAGGTAGCGGGCCTGCCGGACCTGCACGCGGGTCTTCAGCACCCGGTGGACGGCCTTGCCGCGCATCCGCCAGACGCCGGGGTCGGTCACGTCCGCGCCTTCCAGCGCGTCGCGGGCGTCGTCGAGATTCCGGATGCGCTTGGGAATCTCGGCGCGGGTCCACCGCGACCGGGCCTCCGCGACCGCGAACAGCGACCCCGCGACCAGCACGAGGTCGTCCTCGCTCGCGGCGTCCAGCGCGTTCTCCAGCGCGCCTTCGACGGAGTTGCGGGTCAGCACCTCGTCCGCGCCCGACTCCTCGAAGGCGCGGGCGACGACCGCCTCGTCTTCCGCCCGGTCGAGGTTCGGTTGACAGGCGACCACCCGGTCTGGGGTCGGGAGCGCCGCGGCCATCCCCCGGAGGTCCTTGTCGTGCATCGCGCCGAAGACGAGGTGGAACTCGTCGGTTTCGCCGTCGAACTCCGCCAGCGTCTCGGCCAGCGCCTCGCACGCGCCGGGGTTGTGCGCGCCGTCGAGGACGACGACGGGGTCCCGACCCATCACCTCGAACCGACCCGGCCAGTCGGCCTTCCGGAGACCGCGGGCCAGTTCGGTCTCGCTCAGGTCGGTGACCTGCCGGGCCAGCGCGGCCGCCACGCCCGCGTTCCGGGCCTGATACTCGCCAAGCAGAGGGATTTCGGTCTCGACGCTCCACTCGTCTCCGGTCAGCGAGACGGCGGCCTCGGTGTGGTTGGTCCGGCCGCCGTACTCGACGCGCACGTCCGCGTCGTTGGTCTCTCCCACGGTGCGGACCTCGCCCGCCTGCGCTCGCACGGCGTCGAGCGCCTCGCCGGTCGTCGCGGTCACCAGCGGCGCGTCGTCGGGCGCGACGTGGGCCTTGTCCCGGGCGATTTCCTCGATAGTTTCGCCGATGATGCCGGTGTGTTCGAGGGTGACGCTCGTGACCGCGCTGGCGACCGGGTCCACGACGCTGGTCGCGTCATACTTGCCGCCGATGCCGACTTCCAGCACCGCGACGTCCACGTGCTCGCGGCCGAAGTGCCAGAGCGCGAGTCCCGTCATCACCTCGAAGAAGGTCGGGGCCTCGCCGTCGGCCGCCCGGTCGGTGACGTACCCACGGACCGAATCGGCGTACGTCGCGACCGCGGACTTGGGAATCTTGCGGCCGTTCACCCGAACTCGCTCGCGCACGTCGTCGAAGTGCGGGGAGGTGTACAACCCCACGTCGAGACCCGCCTCCCGGAGCGCGCGCTCGGTCATCCGGGCCGTCGAACCCTTCCCGTTCGACCCGGCGACCTGCACGTACTCGACCCCCTCGTGAGGGTCGTCGAGGTGGGCGAGCAACTGCGCGGTCGATTCCGTGCCCGGTTTGGGGCGGAACCGACGCAGGTCGAACAGGAAGTTCGCCGCCTCGTGGTAGTCCATATCTGCGTGAACAAACGCGGCGCGCTTAGGAGTGTCGGAGTCGGAAGGCCGGGCGAACGACTGTGTATCACCGACCTGAAGGCATTTACCGGTGCGCCCGGTTGCCTCCGGATATGCGACGACGCCGCCTCCTCTCGTCCCTCTCTGCCCTCGGCGCAAGCCTCCCCATCGCCGGGTGCGTCGGGGCCGAGTCGCCCGGCACGCCGACTGCTGGAAGGACGACCGAAACCGAGACCACTCCTCCCGCGCCAGAGACGACGACCGCCTCGTCCGATGCGTCCGCTGACTCTGAAACGCTCGCACTCGGTGGGACCTTCGAGACGCCCGAGGGCGGGACCGTTACGGTCCACGACGTTCACGTCCAACGGACTGCCTACACTCAGTTCCCCCACGTGAGTCCTATAGCCTATTCTAGCAGGCAGTTCGTCGTCGTCGATGCGACGGTGTCCGACCACGAGTTGTTCCGGCAGTTCTCGGTGGCCGTCGACGGGCGACTCCTCGACGGAGCGGCCAGCGCACTGACTGGGCCGTTCTCGGAACCGGAGGGCGAACTGTTCGGCGTATCGGTTCCGGCACCCCTCGACGCCGAGCGCGCGGCGGTTGTCTGGTCTGCCGAGAAGGGTACGGCCGACGAGGAGTACGCGACCGCGCGCTGGCCGCTGTCGGCCGACCACCGCCGCGCGCTGGCGAACCCGCCGGAGTTCTCGGTCGAGGGGTTCGAGGTTCCGAGCGAGGTCGAGCGTGGGTCGTCGTTCACCGCAGAGTTGACCGTCGCCAACTCGGGAACGGGCGACGAGACCTTCTCCGCGGAACTCGGCGCGACGACCATCTCCGACACGCCCGAAATCCGGGTCGAAGTGCCCGCAGGCGAGACGGTTTCTACAGAACGAACGGTCGAACCGCATTATCCGGAGAACTACGAGGAGTTGACCGTGCAGTTGAACTGGGGCATCGAATCAATCGAGCAGACGGTCGCGGTAGTTTGAACGGACGAGCGAGAGACGACACTACAAGCCCATATTTATTTCCTTAAAGGATTCGAACGTTATTATGGCAACAGATTAGTTTCTTTGGGTCGGAGTGGAGACCCTGCCCGTCACCACTCGTACTCGCGTTCCCGTCCCTTCCCGTCGCGTCCGGTCCGCTCTCGCTCGCGTCGGGCGTGTTCGTCCTCGACGCCCTCCTCGTTCATCAACTCCTGCAGTCGGCGCTCGTACTCCAGTTCGGTTATCTCGCCATCGACGTACTCCTGCTTGAGCGCCTCGATGCGGTCCTCGGCCGTCGGTTCGAAGCGCTCGGACAACCCGAGGCGTCGGGCTTCCGACGAGTAGCGTTCGAGGAATCGGGCGAACCGCGCGAGGCGGTCGTTGCGGGGGATGGAGGCGCTCCGGACCGCCGCGACGGTAAGCCCCACCAGTAGGAAAAACGAGAGCATCCCCACCAGCGCCGACGCGACGAGATACGGCGCGACGGCTTCGAGGAGGACGAAGACGAGCGAGGTCCCTGCCGGGGGCGCGGCGAGCGCCGAGAGCGCGGCCACGAGTCCGAACCCGACGAGGCCGACGAGCGCGAACAGCGAGAGCAGAAACCCGGCGCCGAGCAGTTTGACTTTCGGGTCGTCTGAAAGTCCCATCACCCGGTCGTTGGTGGCGGCCGTACTTGAACTTCGTCCTCTCGCAGAGGACGGGCGCGTTCAGCGCCGCCGGGCGTCGCGGTACGCCGAGAGGTACTCCCACGCCTCCGGGCACCCGCCGCCGTCGGCGAACCCGTCGAGGTGGTCCCCGACTCGACGGTCGGACCGCGAGTCGCCGATTAGACGGTCGAACTTCCGACAGAGCGGGTCGTAGGGATACTCGTCACAGTAGGCCGCCACGCGGTCGCGGCGGTCGGTCGTCTCGGCGTGCCGGTCGATTTCGAGCGCCGCGAGGATGACCCGTCGTTCCTCCGGCGTGAGGTCCGCGATGCGGTCGCTGAGTTCGGCCACGGACGGGTCGTCGTCTGTCGGCGTCAGAACCAACACCCCCAGCAAATCGGGTTCGACGGTTGATAGTAGCAAATCGGCGGACACCGTCTACCGTCGCACTGCGGTAACCACGGCGCGAGTTCGCAGATGTCCCGCGGCGGGAATCTATCGTCGGGAATCCTGTCCGGAACACGCTCGGGTCGGTCCGGGATGGCTGGGAGACCGACTCCCTGCCCCGAGAACAGCCTATTGCGACTCGACATCGGCGTGCGCGCCTCGCCCCGAGCGAACGGCACGGGGTCCGGCCGAGGCCCGGGTCGCGGAATCGGGTCCGGAAACGGGAACGGGTCCGGAGTCGGCCAGTTGCCGCAGAACCACGGGTACAGCATGCAGAAATCCGGCCACGGCCACGGGTCGCTGGGGTCGGGGGTGTAGCCGTGTCGAGAGTCGAACCCCGGGAGGTCGCTCGCACGTCCAAGTCCACTCGCTCCCCCGAGTCCTTCCACGCTCGACGCTCCGGTCGTAGCCATCGTCGAGTCGAGACCCGCCATCGGTTCGAGACCGGTCGGTCCGCCCCCTTCGTCCTCCGAGAGCAGTCCCTGCTCCCGAAGACGGTCCACGAACTGTCCCCTCGCTCGCTGATACGCTTCGAGTCGCTGGCGCTGTTGTTCGCCCGTCACGATACGCTGACAAATCGGGTCCTCGGGATGTTCCCGGCAGTAGTCCGACCACGGACCCTCCGGGTATCCGGGCATCAGTCCCTCCTCGCGGAGATTGTCGATGTACTCCCCTCGCGCGTCGAGGTACGACGATAGCTGGTCGCCTCTGACGGACTCCAACAGGTCGGCCCGGTCCGCCGACGAGAGTTGCTGAATTCGCTGGCTCAGTTCGTCTATCGAAGTGTCGTTCTCTGAGGTGTCGTCCCCTGCCATGAGTCCCCCTTGCACGGGGCCACTGGTCCGGTACCCCACCGAAGATTTTGAACCCCGTGACTACCGTAATCAATCGTTCTCGGAGCTATTCGTTATTTGCCTCGTCTCATGTACTATCGACTACCTAGGTAAACAGAACGGTCGTGTTGAAAACTCGTAATGAGCGTTTCGGCCGGACGCCGAATAGGGTCGATGACCAGCAACCGGTACCGGGACCGTCCGCAGAAACGAACGGTGACGGAATCGGGACCTGCAGTTCTGCCGGAAATACCGGAGGACACACCACGCTCTCCGACTGTTAAACGACTCCTTCCGAAACGGTCCGTCGTGCCGGAAGCACCGTCAGAAACGAGTTCTGTCGAGTTTCAGACGACTCCTTCGCTCCGCTCAGTCGTGTCTGAAACACCGACTGCCGGTGAACACCATCGTCATGTCGTGTTCGTCGGCGGCCTCGATTACGTCGTCGTCGTTGACGGACCCGCCGGGTTGGATGACCGCCTCGATGCCCGCTTCGGCCGCGGCCTCGATGGCGTCCGGGAAGGGGAAGAAGGCGTCGCTGGCCATGACCGCGCCCTCGGCGGATTTGCCCTCGGCGTCCTTCTCGGCCTTCATCTTCGCGATTTCGACCGCATCGACGCGGGAGACCTGCCCCGCGCCGACGCCGACCGTCTCGGTGCCGTCGGCGAACAGGATGGCGTTGGACTTGACGTGCTTGATGGTCTGCCACGCGAACAGCAGACTCTCGTACTGGTCATCGGTCGGTTCTCTCTCGGTGACGACCTCCAACTCCTCGCGTGTCGGCGCTTGCAGGTCGCGCTCCTGCACGAGGTGGCCGCCGACGAGGTCCTTCTCGGTCGTGGTCTCCGTGATTTCGCCGAAGTCCGCTTCGTCACCGACATCCAGCACGCGCAGGTTGTCCTTCTCGAAGAGCGCGTCGAGGGCATCGTCGGTGTAGCCGGGAGCGACGACGACTTCCTTGAACGAGTCGATAATCCGCTCGGCAGTGGTCTCGTCGCATTCTCGGTTGAGCGCGACGATGCCGCCGAACGCGCTCTTGGCGTCCGTAGTGAGCGCCCGGTCGTAGGCCTCGGCGAGCGAGTCCGCGGTGGCGCATCCGGCGGGGTTGGTGTGCTTGATGACCGCGGCGGCGGGCCGGTCGAACTCCTTGACCAGATTCAGCGCGGCGTCGGCGTCGTTGTAGTTGTTGTACCCCATCCCCTTCGCGCCCTCGTTGAGTTGGGGCGCGTCTACGACGCTGGCCTCCTCGCAGGTGGCGTCGCCGTAGAGCGCGGCGTCCTGATGCGGGTTCTCCCCGTACCGGAGGTCGGCCTCGCGGTCGGCGGTCTCGACGCGCCGGGCCGGGAACTGTCCGGCCTCGTCGCCCTCGACGCGGACCGAACCGGTCTCGGCATCGACCGTCAGTCTGTCCTCGGCGAACCACCGGACTGCGCGGGGGTAGGCCTTGAACTCGCCCTCGTAGAGGACGCGCTCTTTCAGGTCGCTCTCGTCGTCGCCCTCGTACACCGGAATCGGTTCCTGCGTGACGACGGGACCGGCGTCCACCTCGTCTTCGACCACGGTTCCGTCCTCGTCGGTGGCGTCGGTGACGACGTGGACCGTGCAACCCGTGGTCTTCACGTCGGCGTCGAGGACCTGCGCGTGGGCGTCCGTGCCGGGGAACGACGGCAGGAGCGAGGGGTGGACGTTCAGCGTCAGCGGCGTCTCGTCGAGGAACGCGTCCGAGAGGATGCGCATGTAGCCGTCGAGGCAGACGAGGTCGAAGTCGTAGTCCGCGAGTGCCGCGACGACGCGCTCCTCGTGGTCGCGGCGAGTCTCGTCCTCCTCGCGCGGGACGACTTCGGTGGGAATCCCGCGCTTCTCCGCCGCGTCCAGCACCGGCGCGTCCGCGTCGTTGGTCAGGACCACGTCGATTTCGGCTCCGCCGGGCGACCGGTCGGCGAGGTGCATCAGGTTCCGTCCGCGGTTACTGGCGAGTCCAGCGATGCGTGTCATGTTCGAAGCCGCGCCGTCTCCGCGGAAATGTATTGCGATTGCGTCCGAGTCGATATCCACGAACGAGCATACTTTCGGCCCCTATCGACACTCTAGTCGCAGTAGTATGCACGACTGTGACGACTTCGACCGACACGCTTTTGCCGCCCGACGGGGCAGATTCTCACATGAATCCCCTCTACGCCGTGTCGCCGCTGGACGGCCGGTACGCCGGGCGGACCGAACCCCTGCGCGAGTACGCGAGCGAGGCCGCGTTGATGCGCGCTCGCGTTCGGGTCGAGGTGGAGTATCTGGTCGCGCTGGCCGACCTCGACGCGACGCCGCTGCAACTGGACGCCGCGGACCGGGACCACCTCCGGAACCTCTACGAGGAGTTCGAAGAGGACGACGCCGAACTCGTCAAGCGAATCGAGACCGAGGGGTACGGCGACTACGCGGCGACTAACCACGACGTGAAGGCCGTCGAGTACTTCGTCCGCGAGAACCTGCCCGAGGGCGCGCAGGACGCCTCCTCGTGGATTCACTTCGCGCTGACCAGCGAGGACGTGAACAACCTCGCCTACCGACTGCTGGTGAAGGGGACCGTCGAAGACGTTCTCCTGCCGCAACTCCGCGAGATTCGGGACTCGCTCGGGGACCTCGCGCGCGAACACGCCGACGTGCCCATGCTCGCGCGGACTCACGGCCAACCCGCGACTCCCACGACGTTCGGCAAGGAGATGGCCGTCTTCGCCTCACGACTCGGCCGGGCAATCGGTCGCGCGAAGGACGCCCGCGACGGACTGCAGGGCAAGTTGGCGGGCGCGTCGGGCACCTACGCCGCCCACGTCGCGGCCTACCCCGACGTAGACTGGCCCGAGTTCGCCCGCGAGTTCGTCGCGGGACTCGGACTGGAGCAGGCCCCGGTGACCACGCAGGTCAACCCCTGCGACGACCTCGCGGAACTGTTCGACGCGCTCCGGGGCGCGAACAACGTCCTGCTCGACTTGGACCGCGACGCGTGGCGCTACGTCAGCGACCGCTACCTCGGGCAGGTCGCTGCCGAGGGCGAGACGGGGTCCTCGACCATGCCTCACAAGGTCAACCCCATCGACTTCGAGAACAGCGAGGGCAACCTCTCGAAGGCCAACTCGGACCTCGTCTTCCTCGGCGACTACGTCACCAGTTCCCGCCTCCAGCGCGACCTCTCGGACTCGACGGTCAAGCGCAACATCGGCGGAGCGTTCGCCTACTGCCTGCTCGGGTATCTCAAGTTGCGAGACGGACTCGACAAGGTCGTCCCCAACGAGCAGGTCATGCGCGAGGCCCTCAAAGCGACCCCCGAAATCATCGGCGAGGCGGTCCAGACCATCCTCCGGCGCGAGGGCCACGACGACGCCTACGAGCGCGTCAAGGACCTGACCCGCGGTCGGCGCGTGACGCTGGCGGACTTCCGGGACCTCTTCGAGGAGTTGGACGTGGACGAGGACACCCGCGAGGAACTGCTGGACCTGACGCCCGCGGGATACACCGGCGTCGCCAGCGGGATGGTCGAGTCGCTGGACGACGAGTAGCCGAGAGCGGCGGTAGCTACCGCCGACGGTCCCATCGACGAAAACGATATATAACCAGAGATACATTCCCGGGGCATGAGCGATACCCTCCACTTCGGTCTCTTCTTCCTCGGTATCTTCCTGTTGACCGGCGCACTCGTCGTCGGCGTCGGGGCCTTGGAGTACGAGGTCCAGTCGCAGGGGACCACGGCGGCGATTCCCGAAGACGCCGAGTCGGTCGTCTCCTACGACGACCTGTCCGAGCGCGACCGGCAGACGGTAGACCGGGTTCTCGACGGTGAGCGCTCGTGGTCCGGAACCCGAGCGACCTGCCGGGTCCGCGTAAGACGAGGGGGAAACTAGTGGTGGAGCGCGGGGACGACCTCTATCTCGTCACCCGACGACTGTTTTTCAACTGGCGGACCGTGTTCGGGGCGAGCGCGGTAGCGATGGTGGTGGCCGGAGTCGCCGTCGTCAGCGAGGCCGTCCGCCGCCACCACTTCCCGCACCGCACGGTGTTCTGGACTACGCGGTGAGTGTGCGAGACGAACCGGTTCGATTCCGCCGTCTTCAGTAATCATCTCGACGTGGAACACCGATTCGGACGTAGCGGTGACGGGAGAAGAGAGGACGAACGAAGTCCGGCCGCAGAGATGCCGATAGATGGTCCCGAAAGTCGATGGTCGGTACCTCCGAAGACGACAACGAGCGGGACGGCGACGACTCAGGAACAGATGTCGGCAAGCGCCGCTTCGACGGCCTCGCCGGCGCGTTCGACCTCCGTGAGGCGGACGTACTCGCGGGGCGCGTGGGCCACCGCGCCCTCGTCGTCGGCCAGCGACCCCGGCCCGAACACGACCGTCGGCGCGACCTGCGCGAAGTACGACGCCTCGGTCGCGGCACCGAACGGCCGGACCGCGCCGCCGCTGGCCTCCCTGAGCGCCCGGACGACGGGGTCGTCTTCGGGCGTCTCGAACGCCGCCAGAAACGGGGTGTCGCGCTCGGCCAGCGCCACTTCGACGCCAACCTCTGCCGGGGCGCGCTCCCGGAGGTGTTCGGCCAGCGCCGCCCGGAACCCCTCGGCGGTCTCCGGCGGGACGCTCCGGCGGTCCACGACGAACGAACACTCCGCGGGCACCTGATTCGTCGCGGTGCCGCCCTCGATTGTCGTCGGCGTCAGCGTCGGCGCACCCAACTGCTCACTGGGGTCGGGGGTGTCCTCGCGTTCGCCGAAGTCGTCGAGCGCTGCCAGTAGGTCGCCCGCCGCGCGGACCGCGTTGACGCCGGACTGCGGTTCGGCGGCGTGGGCGTTCGCACCCCGGACGGTGACGGTCGCCTGAAATCGGCCCTTGGCGGCGTTGCACACGTCGAGTTCCGTGGGTTCGCCCACGACGACGGCGTCGGGGACCGGGTCGAAGTCGAGCGCGGCCGCACCTGTCGAGTTCGTCTCCTCGTCTGGCGTGACCGCGAGAGTCACGCGACCGCGCTCGGGGGCAGGCCCGAGGAACGCCGCGAGCAGCGCCGCCAGCGGTCCCTTCGCGTCGCAGGACCCCCGGCCGCGGACGACGTCGCCTCCGCCGTCAGCGCCGCTGACCCGCTCGAACTCGACGTGGGGCGGCACGGTGTCGATGTGCGTGTTGAGGACGACGTGCGGTCCCTCGCGGCCGGTATCCCGGACCGCCACGGTGTTCCCGGCGTCGTCTACCTCGACCGCGCAGTCGGCGTCCGCGGATTCGAGCGTCTCCACCAGCAGGTCGCGCATCTCGGTCACGTCCTCGTGGGAGGGCGTCTGCACCGCCGCTTCGAGGAACTCGACGGGGTCGAAGCTCATGCTTCCGAGACGCGCCGGGGTTCCGGCGTCGAGGCGACCTCCCCCTCGAACTCGCGCTCGGTCGGACCCGTGAGCGTCGCCCGTCCGTTCCGGAAGCCGACTTCGAGTTCGCCGCCCGGCGGGAAGACCGACACGGGGTCCTCGTCGGTCCGTCCGAGTCGTCGGGCCGCGACGCCGATGGCGACCGCGCCCGTCCCGCAGGACCGGGTCTCGCCTTCGACGCCGCGCTCGAAGGTCCGCTGGTCGAACCCGCCGTCCGCGCGCTCGGCGGCGAACGTCACGTTCGCGCCCTCGGGGAAGACGTCGGCGTGGCGAATCGCGGGCGCGACCGCGTCGAGGTCCACGTCGTCCACGTCCTCGACGAACGCGACGGCGTGGGGGACGCCGGTGTTGACCGCGGTGAGTTCGATGTCTTCGGGGGCCTCGGCCACGTCGGCGTCGATGAGCGGGTCCTCGCGGTCGGACGCGAGCGGTACGTCTTCGGGCGCGAACGAGGGTTCGCCCATCTCGATGGTCACTTCGTCGCCGCGAATCTCGGCCCGGCGGGTCCCCGCCTGCGTGTCGAGCATGATGGCGTCCGCGCCGGTCCGCTCGGCGGCCCACTTGGCCGCGCACCGCGCGCCGTTGCCGCACATCGCCGCGGTCGAACCGTCGGGTTGGACCAGCGTCATCACCACGCGGGGCGGCGAGAACTGGGGTTCGAGCGCCAGAAACAGTGTCCCGTCGGCACCGACGGACTCGTCCGTCGAGTCGTCCGCGACGCTCACGCCGTCGCGTCTGTCGCACACCTTCCGGGCGAACGCCGCCCGGTCGGGGACGTACTCGTCCGCGTCTACTACTACGAAATCGTTACCAGTGCCGTGAAACTTCTCGTACTCGATGCTCATGCTTGGTCCTCCGGTTCGACCGCCGTCACGTCCGCAATCGTCTCGCGCCGTCGCGCCATTCGGACGTCGTCGCCGTCGAGGACGACGGACGCCGGGCGCGGGCGGGAGTTGTACTGGTTCGCCATCTCGTAGCCGTAGGCCCCCGAGTTGCCTATCGCGAGCAGGTCGCCGCGTTCGGGGTCCGCCAGCCAGTGGTCGCCGAGGGTGTCGGCGCTCTCGCAGACCGGACCGGCGACCGTCACCTCGCGGTCCGGGCGGCTCTCGGCGTCGGCCGCGCAGTTGCGCATCTCGTGGCGGGCGTCGTAGAGCGCGGGGCGAGCGAGGGTGGTCATCCCCGCGCCGACGCCGACCACGACGCCGTCGCCCGCCTCCTTGACCGTGTTGACCGCGGTCAACAGGACGCCGGCGTCCGCCACGAGATACCGGCCGGGTTCGACCGCGAGGGTCGCGTCAACCTCGCCCAGCGCCTCGCGGGTCGCGCCCGCCACGGCGGCGAGGTCGAGGGGGTCCTCGTCGGGGCGGTAGGGGACGCCGAACCCGCCGCCGACGTCCACGAACTCCAGTTCGACGCCCCGGTCCTCGACCTCTCGCGCGAGGTCGCCCATGCGCGAGACCAGTTCCCGGTGGGCCGAGAGGTCCTCGCCAGAGATACCGCTTCCGGCGTGGGCGTGGAGACCGACCACCTCGAAGTCGGTTGCGGCCGATTCGACCGTGTCGGCCGCGCGGTCGTACGGGACGCCGAACTTGGCGTCCGCGCCGGTCGCCACCTTCTCGTGGTGGCCCGCGCCGACGCCGGGGTTGACTCGCAGACAGATTCGGCCGTCGTACCCCCGCTCGGCGAGTCTGTCGAGGGTGTCGGCTGCGCCCGCGGTAATCGTCAGTCCGGGGTGGTCGTCGGCGAGTCGGACCGCCACGTCGAGGTCGCGGTCAGGCGGGTTGACCGCGGTGTAGTGGACGCGCGACCCCGCGACGCCCGCGTCGAGGACTCTCGCGAGTTCGCCCGCGGACGCGCACTCGATGCCCGCGCCCTCGTCGGCGAGCGCTCGCAGGACCGGCCGGGCGGTGTTGGCCTTCGCGGCGTAGTACACCTCGGCCTCCGGGAAGGCGTCGTCCATCCGTCGGTAGTTCTGCCGGACGCGGTCCAAATCGAGGACGTAGAGGGGCGTCCCGTGGTCGTCGGCCAACTCCCGGAGGCGCTCGGCCGACCAGTCGGCGAGTCGTCGGACCGCCGGGTTCCGGACCGCGTTCATTCCCGCAGGGCCTCCTCGCGCTCGACGCCTTCGAGGGTCGTCTCCTCGACGTCCATCGCCACGACCGCGGGCTTGTACGCCCCGCCCTCGAACAGGTCGTGGTCGCCGACCGACGACTCCACGAACCGGGTGAACGCCCGGCGCTCGGGCGGGAGGTGACCGTAGACGACCTCCTCCTCGACGAGGTCGTAGACCGGGATGCGAGGCGTGAGCAGGGTGTTCTCCGCGACCACGCTGTTCTCGCCCACGACGAATCCCGAGGTGACTCGACAGCCAGCGCCGAGCGACGCGCCGTCCTCCACGACGACGGGCGCGTCCTCGACCGGTTCCAGCACGCCGCCGATGAGGGTGTTCGCACCCAGCTTCACGTCCGAGCCGATTTGCGCGCACGACCCCACGGTGTCACAGGAGTCCACGAGGGTACCGTCGCCGACGTGCGCGCCGATATTGACGAAGCTCGGACTCATCATGATGCAGTCCGACCCGAGGTACGCGCCGCGTCGAATCACGGTCCCGTCGGGGGTGTTGCGGGTGCCCCGGCCGGGCAGGTCGTCGGTCTCGCGCAGGGGCAACACGTCGTGGTAGGTCACGTCGCCGTACTCCCGGCCCTCGATGCCGCGCAGGCCGAAGTTGAGCAGGATGCCCCGCTTGACCCACTCGTTGGACTCCCACTGGCCGTTACCGGACTGCGTCCGGTCGCTCGCCGAGCCTCGCTCGGCGGTGCCGCGCTTCTCGGCGGCCCGGACCTCGCCGGTTTCGAGCGCGTCGAGGAACGCTTCGAGGACGGCGTATTCCTCCTCGCCCGCGTCGGCCGCGGTGAGGTCGCCGTCGTCGTATCGATGCCACAGGTCGTCTACCTCAGTTTCCAGACTCATGCGTCTCCCTCCACTACGTCGGCAAAATCGTACCAGCCGGGTTCTCGTTCGGCAAGCCAGACCGCCGCGTCGAGCGCCCCCTCGGCGAAGACGCCCCGGTCCTCCGCTCGGTGGGTGAGGCGGACCTCCTCGTGGTTACCCGCGAGCAGGACCTCGTGTTCGCCCGTAATCGTCCCGGCGCGCCGGGCGTGGACGCCGATGTCGCCCGCCTCGCGGGGGGCCTCGCCCTCGCGCCCGTGGACGCGCTGGGTTCGCGGCTCGGTTCCCTCGCCGCTCGGGTCCGAGGCGCTCTGCGCCTCGCGCGTCTCTTCGATTCGCTCCAGAATCGTCTTCGCGGTGCCGCTCGGCGCGTCGCGCTTCCGGTTGTGGTGGGTCTCGGTGACCTCCACGTCGTAGCCCGGCAGGTCCGCGACCGCGGACTCGACTGCCGAGAGCAGCGCCTGCACGCCCCGACCGAAGTTCGACGCCTTCAGCACGGGCGCGTACTCCGCGAGTTCACGGAGCGCCGCCTCGCCCTCGTCGTCGAACCCGGTGGTGCCGACCACGCTGGCGACACCGGCCTCGGCGGCGACCGCGACGTAGTTCTGACTGCTCGCAGGGCCGGTGAAGTCCACGATTACGTCCGGGTCGCGCTCGGCCACCAGTCGGTCGAACTCGCGGGCGGGTTCGACCGAGACCTCGCCGACGGACTCTTCGTCCGCGGGGTCGCGGTTGACGGCGAAGGCGACGCTCACGTCCTTGCGGGCGCTGGCGGCGTCGAGGACCGCCCTCCCCATCTGGCCGGTCGCGCCCGTCACTGCGACTGCTACGCTCATGGTCGTCTCTGCGGTCCGGTCGGTCGTCGCTCGCTTCCCGCCGGTCGTCGCTCGGTCTCGGTCATGGCTGTACCTCAGTCGGTTCTCCCTCTAACTCTCCGAGGATACCCGCAAGTTCTGCGCGGTGGTCCTCCGAGAGGCGGGACAGCGGCGAGCGCAGGTGCGCCGGGCCGTAGTCCCGAATCTCCATGGCCTCCTTGACCGGGATGGGGTTGGTCTCCTCGAACAGCGCGCGGACGAGGGGCGCGAGTTCCTCGTGGACCTCGCGGGCCTCGGCGAAGTCGCCCGACAGGGCGGCCTCGACCAGCGCCACGGTGCGCTCGGGTTCGACGTTCGCGGACACGCTGATGGTGCCGGTCGCGCCGAGCGAGAGCATCGGGAGCGTGAGGAAGTCGTCGCCCGATAGCACCGAGAACTCCTCGTCGCGGGTGCGCTCTATCACGTCGCCGATTCGGTTCAGGTCGCCGCTGGCGGCCTTGTAACCGACGATGTTCTCGTGTCGCGCGAGCGATTCCGCGGTCTCGACCGCGATGTTGCGGCCCGTGCGCGAGGGGACGTTGTAGAGTATCTGTGGGAGGTCCACCTCGTCGGCGATAGTGCGGTAGTGGCGCTCCATCCCCTCGGGTTCGGGCTTGTTGTAGTACGGCGAGATGAGCAACAGCGCGTCCGCCCCGGCGTCGGCCGAGCGCCGGGAGAGTTCGAGGGCCTCGCGGGTGTTGTTACTCCCGGCCCCTGCGATGACGGGCACGTCCACGGCGTCGGTGACCGCCTCGACCACCTCGACGTGTTCGTCGTGGCTCAGGGTCGCGCTCTCGCCGGTCGAACCGACCGCGAGGAGACCGTCCACCCCGGCGTCCGCGAGGCGCTGGGCGTCTGCTCGGAGCTGGTCGAAGTCGATACTGTCGTCGGATTCGAAGGGGGTCGTCATCGCGGGGTAGACCCCACTGAAGGGTTCGTCGGTGCGTGTCATGTTGCGTTATGTTCGGGACTGGTGGGCGCGCGGTGCAAAACGAGGACGGCCAACGACGGGTCGCCACGCCGCCGAGGACCTGTTAGTAACCGGGTTTTGTGCGTTTCAGCCCCGAAAAACCGACCGACCCACCGCTGGCCGAGCGAACGCGAACGGCCGCGGCGGGGTCGGAGTGCATATGCGTGACACTCACCTCCGGGGACTTAACCTTTTGGCCGTGGGCGATATCTGCTATCCGTGTCCCTAGCTAACCGACTTCAGTCATCGAATTTCTACACTTCTAAATCGCAGGTATCCGACGAATAGCGGAACGACGAGCCAGAGGAAGAGCATTCCGAAGCCGAACATGTACTCCGGAGAGTCGACCAGATACACCCAGACCTGAGTCGTGGATTTGGACCGGAGCAGTTCCGATAGTAGGGCGCGACTGTACTGATAGCTCCTCACCGGATTGAGACGCTGAACGTAGAGGTACCAAGTTGGCCCCTGCGCCGTCGCAATCGGTCGGAGTCCGCTCGTTGAGACCGTTCCTGTGAACAAATACGCTGCAATCGGTAGGACATGATGTTGCCAGAAGAAGTGCGTCACTGCGTACAATCCGAATACTATCGCAACCGCCCGAAATCGGGACATGACCATTGCCGAGATTCCGACTGCGATTCCAGTCCATACCAGCCCGTAGATTAACAACAGAATCGCGTGGACGAAGAGTTCGAACGCCGCAACTCCGCCGTACAACGCTATGGACTCTGCGACTAAAATGGTAATTGTCGTCACGACTACGACGGTGAGAACGGCTGACCGCCCCAGAAACTTACCAATCAGCACTTCGTGATGAGTCGTGGGTAAACCGAGCAGAAAACGGATACTCCCGGACTCACGTTCCCCGACGACCGCTTTGTATCCCGTTAGAAGTCCAACGACGGGCAGAAAGCGATATAGATGTAACGGAATGTTCTCGGCTACGACGCCTAACGATGCTGGCGAAGCGGGACCCACGTACATGTTTAGCGTGGACGAGGTCCCCATCAAAATCAACGCGACAACGGTTCCCCACAGCATCCGTGAACGGATTGCTGAGGTGAGTTCTTTTCTTACGATAGTGGCTATCCGTGCTCGCATACACTCATCCCTTCATCTCGTACTGCGTGGTAGTTGCCTCGACGAACAAGTCCTCTAACGAGGCCCTTTTCGTCGTAAAATCGGAGATAACCACGTCTCTTTTGGTCAGTTCCGTCAGGACTCTTCTTTTCGCATCTCGGCCCCGGTACCGTATCCGTAGCGTGGACTCCGTGTCGGAAACGCCGGTCACGTTCTCGATTCGTTCCAGTTTACTACCATCCGGAACGGGGTCTGCTTCGATGAGGAGCGTATCGCTCGTCCGTTCGTGTAAACCTTCAATTGTATCTAAATTGATAAGACTACCGCAGTTTATAATTCCAATGCGGTCACACAATGTCTCTACCTCCGACAAGTTGTGACTAGAGAAAACGACCGTCGCACCACGGTTTCGCTCCTTGCGAACAATCTCGCGTAATTCGCGAACGCCGTGAGGGTCGAAACCGGTCGACGGTTCGTCGAGGACGAGCAAGTTTGGACTACCGACGAGAGAGATGCCGAGGGCGAGTCGCTGGCGCATACCCCTAGAGTATCCCGCGACTTTTCTCTCGGTGGCACTCGTCAAACCGACGCGTTCCAAAACGTCCGACGGGTTGGCGTCTACACCCTTTATACCGGCCGCGAACTCGATGTGTTCTCGCGCCGTGAGGCGGTCGTACAATCCGTATCCTTCCGGAACGATACCGAGTTGCTTGCGGACAGCCTGCGGGTCCGTCCAAGGGTCCAACCCGAAGACGGATGCCGTGCCCTCCGTCGGTTCGAGAAATCCCAAAATCAGATTCAGCGTCGTGGACTTTCCCGCGCCGTTCGGCCCGAGAAGGCCGAATATTTCCTCTCGTTCGATAGAGAGAGTAAGGTCTTCGACCGCAGTTACCTCTCCGAACTCTTTCGTTAAACCGCGTGTCTCAACGGCGGCCATGCGAGTTGAAAGTCTGACTCACCTCGAATTAATGTTTCCATTCTAATCTTATCTTATACTCAATAAATTACTTATAGTTAGATTGATTACTATTACGGTATGTCGGAGGAAAGTGACAAGGGAAGCGCATTGACCACGAACCGACGCGAGTTCCTGAAACGGGCTACGGTCAGCGGCGCGTTAGGCGTTACTGGAATCACAAGCAGTGCTACCATCGTCGCGGGAAACGAAGGCCCGAAAACGGACGAAAAACCGCGCCAACAGGAGGCGAAGGGCGTCTTCACTACGTACGCAGACGACCTGCTCTCATTGTTAGCGTCGGAGGGCATCTTGGACAACGGGACGATTACGGAACTTCCACTTGACGAACCGGTGGACTACGAGACTGTAGCCTCGAAGTCCGGTGAAGGAGTCAACTTCGCAACGTGGAGTGGCGTTCGTGCCGACGAGTATCGCATCGTCAAACAATTAGACGACGGCGTTCTCTCCGTTGCGGTTCAACCGGCTAAAAACCATGCTTACGCATTCTACGAACCGGATACGACCGAAGAGACGTACCTTATCAAATCGGACGTCGGAGTGACGAACGTCGAACGAGAGGCCTGCTACAAGGACTGCGGGTGCGTCTCCCAATGCGGCAATTCCGTCTGGGCGGACAGACGCTGTTGTATCCAAGAACCGTGCGGTTCCAGTTGTGCGTGGAACGTTTGGTGCGACTGTTGTAACGGGTGTTGAACACTGGAACGTCGATAGTTCCATTGGGCGCAGTCTCCCCGGAACGGTAACGATGGGGGTTCCATCCGCCTCAACGAAGTACGTGCTGTAGGAACTCGTCCCCCGGTCCGGCGTACACCCCACCGTCCTCTCCAGTGGCGTAACCGGCGAAGGCGGCGTGATAGTCGCTGAGGTATAGCCTAAGAGTGGGTTTTATCTTTCCGACGGCCGAAGCCGGGAGTAATGCTCGTTCTCGGAGACGCCCACGCCGACGACCCCGACAATCGGCGCGCGCTGTTCGCCGCCTATCGGGACGCCGACGCGGAGGTGGCATTGCAGTTGGGCGACCTACTCTACTACGACCTGCCGATTCCCACGTACTTCATCGCCGGTAACAACGAGGACTTCGACACCATCGACGCGCTTCGACACGGCCGCCTCGACAGTTCCAACGTCACGAACGCCTTCCTGCTGTCGGACGAAGCGGTCGAAATCGACGGCCTCCGAATCGCCGGTCTCTGCGGTAACTACGCGCCGACGCAGTTCGAGCGCCCCCGTCCGAACCTGCAGGGCGAGCGCAGGCGACACTTCGTCCGGGGGGACGTGGAGCGTCTGAAGACCGTCGAGGATGTGGACGTGCTGTTGACCCACGAAGCGCCCCACGGCCTGCCGGTCGCGGAGTCCTACGAGGTCGGTTGCGAACACGTGGACGGACTGCTGGAGGCGCTCGAACCCGACCTGTGTCTGGTCGGCCACCACCACGAACACGCCGAGACCACCTACGGTGACACCCGCGTCGTGAGCGTGGCCTCCGTCGAGAAACGTTACTATCGACTCGACCCCGAGACGCTGGAGTTGACCTCGTACCCGACGCCGTCGGCGTAAGGCGTCCTGACTCTGCCGATACTTCTCTGTTCTCCTTGGATTCCGTATCGCTGTAGGGGCACCGTTTCTCTGAACCGAGAGGGCGTCGGCCAGCGCCGGCCCTCAGCGGTCTAAATCGAAGTCTTCGGCGACGCACTGTGCGGCCCTCCGACCGCTCGCCATCGCGGCGTTGAGCGACGAGGTGTCGGTGTACTCGCCCGCGAGGTAGACCGGACCGTCGGGCGCGCGCACGTCGGGCAGTCGGTCGTGGAGGCCCGGCGGTTGGGCGAACTGCGCGAACTCGATGCGACTGGTGTGGAGCGGTTCGAGGTCGAGGCGACGCTCGGGGTACCACGAGTCCAGCGCCCGGGCCGTGCGCTCGGCGAGGGCCTCGTCGTCCTCGTCGGGCACGCCGAGGTAAGTCGCACTCAGGAGGTTGCGGTCCTCCGGCGCGTACTCGGGCGCGACCGCCGAGAGTTGGGCGACGTGGTTCGGCGCGGACGAGTCGGCGTTGAGCAGGAGTCGCGCGCCCGCGTCGAGTTCCGGCCCGTCGAAGGCGTAGTACTGGGTGACACAGCCCTTGGCGTCGGTGGGAATCGACTCGACGCCGGTCAACTCCCGGGCCTGCTTGGGGTCGGTGGCGACCACCACGGCGTCGGCGGTGGTCGAGTCCCTGCCGAGTTCGATTCGGGGGTCGGTCGCGCTCGGGTCGAGGTCGGTCACCGTCTCGTCCATCACGAGGTCGGCCCCGGACTCGCGCGCCGACCCGGCCAGTTGCTCGGCTATCGCGCCCATCCCGCGGGCCGGAACCGCGATGTGGCCGACGGTCAGCATCTTGAAAGTGTACTCGAACACCCGCTTCGAGGTGCCGAGACTCCGGTCGAGGGTGATGCCGCCGTAGAACGGGGCGGCGAAGTTCGTCACGAACTTCTCGGAGAACCCCCGGTCGCGGAGGTACTCGCGGGTAGTCCGGTCCGGACCGCCGGCCATCTCGCGGTCGGACTTCTCGGCGAGTTCCCGCCGGAGTCGGAGCACCCGTAGCTTGTCGCGCACGGTCACGTCCCGATTGAGGAGCGTCTCCAGCGCGGCGTCCACGTCGCGGAAGGGGTCGGCGAGGGTCGAGCGCTCGCCCGGTCGGGCCACCACCGCGCCGGGTTTGAACTGCCGGAGGTCGAGCGCGTCGTAGTCGAGTTCCCGCCGCGCCGCCGGGTAGGCGGTGAACAGCACCTGAAACCCGCGGTCGAAGACGAACCCGTTCCTGCGAACCGAACGCACCCGCCCGCCGGGGTCGTGGTGGCGTTCGTAGAGTCGCACGTCCGCGCCCGCGTCGGCGAGGTGGCGCGCCGCGACCAATCCGGCGAGTCCACCGCCAGCGACGACGACTTCGGTCATGGTCCGGCGTTCGGCCGCGCGCCACAAAGTCTCTCCGTTCCGAGAGGTGGCCCGTCGCGGAAACGTATAAGGAGCGGGTCGTCGTAGCCCGGTCGCATGACACGGCAGGTCAAACTCAGCCGCATCGAGTCCGCGCTCTCGGAACTCTCCTACCCCGTGAGTCGGGACGAGGCCGCCAGCGAGTTCGAGGACGTGACACTCACGCACGCCAACGGGGAGTTGAATCTCGGGGACCTCGTCGCCGACACGTCGGCCGAGGAGTACGAGTCGGTCGAGGACCTCTCGACCGAAATCGAGAACGCCTTGCCGCGGGACGCCGTGGGCGAACCGTATCAGTCGGAAGGTGAAGGGTAAAGCACGACGCTTAACTTACCGCGTCGGCTACGGCGTGACAATAATGGAGTTCTGTGACGAGTGCGGTTCGATGATGAAAGCCGAGGACGAACTGTGGGTCTGCGGAAGCTGCGGCAACAAGACGCCGAAGGACCCGGAGGCCAACTACGTCGTGACCGAAGACCAAGAGGCCAGCGAGGTCATCGAGACCAACAAGGGCGACGAGGAGAGCGCGCTTCCGACCACCGACGCACACTGTCCCGAGTGCGGGAACGACCGCGCCCGATGGTACATGCAACAGATTCGCGCGGCGGACGAGAGCGAGACGCGCTTCTTCATCTGCACCGAGTGCGAACACAAGTGGCGCGAAGACGACAACTAGAACCGCTTTTCGACGTCGTTCGTCGAGAATCTGGACGTACTACCCCACGACCGCCGAACTCGGCCCTTCCCCTCCTTGACGACGTACTTCAACACGTCGCCGCCCTCCGGGAGCGAGTAGAGGTCGCCGAGTTCGTCGGGCGACCGGGGTTCCACGCCGCGCGAGACGTTCCCGATGCCCTTCACCAGCACGTCGTCGGAGACCGCGAAGAGGCGTCGCCGGACGCCGGACCACGTCGGGGCGTCGGCGATGTCCACCGGTTCGTACGCGACGATTTCCCCGCCGTCGAGCGTCTCCGAGAGTTTCTGCAGGGTCACGCCGGCGGTGTCCTCGTCGTGGAGGTACTCCCAGAACCCCGAGGGCATCCCGCGATACTCCCGGAGGTCGCCGTGGTGGAAGCTCAGGACGCCGTGGTCGGGCGCGTCGAGCACGTCGCCCTTGAGGATGCCGAAGCCGAACCGGACGGCGACGTCGGCCTCGCCGACCGTCTCGACCGCGTGGTCGGACAGGACGTTGCCGAAGTCGGGCGCGGGGTCGGGTTCGACCGCCAGCGTCTCGGGGTCGCCCAGTCGAGCGATGTCGGCCACGTCTCGCGGTTCGCGGTACGCCGGCCGCTCGGTGAACTGGAACGCCGCGCCGACGGGCGTCCAGAGGGGGTACTCCCGCACTCGGTCGAGATAGTGGCCCAGACCGCCGTCGCTCCCGGCGACCGACCCTGTACTCCGGACGACGTGGCTGACCTCTGCGTCGGTTCGGGCGAGCATCGCCTCGACGGCGCTGGCCTGCCACTCCGGAACGTCGGTACCGCGGACTAACAGCGCGACTTCGAGCGAATCGGACATGGAGTTGTCGTCGTCAGGACGCGCCCAATCGGCTTTGTTATGCGGCGACTGACGCTCGCAGGTGTCGCCTACGGAAAAACAGGCCGCCCTTGGGCGGGCGGCGTCCGGCGATTCGCCGGGGAGATGTCGAAACGTCGGCCGGGCGTGTCACTGACTCAGGGCCGACGTGCGAACGTCAAGTATCCGGTGTGACCGACCCCCGCGGTGGACGGCCGCGAGCCTCGGTCGTCGAAGTCCATCCGACGCTGGATGGTTTCGAGGGTCTCCACGTCGGCGAGACCCGCCTCGCGGGCCGACTCCACGACCTCACGGGTGTGTTCCACGAACGGCGAGTAGACCGCGACGAACCCGCCCCGGACCAGCAGGTCCGGCGCGTGAGCGACGACCTCGGGCGCGTCCTCGGTGTCGAGGGTCAGCACGTCGAACTCGCCGAGCGCGTCGCCCTCGCTCGCGTCGGCAATTTCATCGGTCACGTCGCCGACGTGCACGTCCACTCGGTCGGCGACGTCTGCGAGTTCCATGTTCCCGCGGGCCACCTCGGCGAACTCGGGGTCGCGCTCGAAGGTGGTCACGTTCGCGCCCATCCGGCCGAGATAGCCCGAGAGGACGCCCGTCCCGGTTCCCGCGTCCAGCACGCGGTCGCCGCTGGCGACGCCGGTGTGACCGACGATGAGACCCACGTCACGGGGCATCATCGGCGCGCCGGTGCGCTCGAAGTGGTTGAACAGGTCCGGACCGCGCAGGGCGCGGACCTCGAACGGTTCGCCGAGGTGGGACTCCAGCGTCTGACCGGGTTCGACGTCCTCGGGAACGTCGACGACGCCGAGGTCGGTCTGGAGTTCCTCGCCCGGTTCTCGCAGGTACTCCCGGTCGCCGTGGACCAGCAGGACCGTCACTGTAGCCGCTCGACGGCGGCCGCGAGGTCGCCGTCGGTGGCTTCCAGCGCTTCGCGGGCGTCGTCTTCGCTCGCTCCGGCCTTCTGAGCGACGATTTCCACGTCCGCGTCGGGGATGCCCCCGCTCCCGTCGCTGTCGTCGCCGGACTCGACCGCGGTAGTTCCGCCGGCGTCGCCCTCGGTGGTCCGGGGTTCGCCGACGACCTGATAGGTCTCCTGCCCGCGGGCGTCCATCACGGTGATGTCGGGGTTGTCGAACACCAGTTTCTCGCCGTCGCTCTTGGTGATGACGACCTCTTCGGCGTCGAGTTCGTCCACGTCGATACCCATCTGCTTCATCATCTGTTGCATCTTGCGGGGATCGAGTCCCCCGCCGCCTCCTCCGAACATACGTGAAGCGTCGGAACGCGAGGGGATAAGCGTGTTGGAGCGAGTCGAAAACGGAGTCGGGCGAAGCCACGGAAGACGGTCGAGAACGGTGTCGATACGCTCGTAGAACTGGGATTCGGAGCGACGGACGAATCAGTCGGCGTCGTCGCCCGCGCCCTCGCGGACCATCACGGCCATCCCGGAGTCGAAGTCGCCCATCGCGTCGGCAGAGAGTTCGGCCCGGCCGACCGCGAGCAGCGACCCGTCCTCGTGGACGACGACAACCTCGTCGCCGGGTCGGACTTCCGGACCGGCCGCGGTGACGAACTTCGCGAAGACGTTCTTGCCGTCGCGGACGAACGGTTCGCTCTCGTCGCCGACCACGACTCGACCCGCGGGCGCGTCAAGCGCGGCAGCGACCCGGCGGCCGCCTTCCAGTCCGAGGGTGAATCGGCCGTCGGTCCCGTACGTCACGACTCGACCGGCGTCGCCGACGACCTGCTGTGGCCGTCCCGACGAGGACCGCTTGACTTCGGGGTCCTCGCTCTCGGGGAACAGCGTCTCGCCGACGCCCGACCCGAACTGGTAGTCGGCAATCGTGCGGAGTCGGGGGAGGTCGTCCGTCTCTCCGGAACTCATTTGCCGGACGTTCGCGTCGCCCGGCGAAAAGCCTTCGTTCTTCGGTCGGTCCGCGGGCGCGGAGACTCGTTCGAGACCGACGCGCCCCATGGTACTAGATAACATCATCCTTGACATCCGACGTCAATTTAACTATTAATCATCTTGTATTCCGGGGACTACGGTTTGATTTATTACCTTGGAGCGGCTACGGACCACCACGATGAAAGCAAAGCTCGGCGTCGCACTGCTGCTCGTTGCCGGTGCCGCCATCTTCGCCGTCGCCAGCCAGCAAACGTTCACGACCTACGTCGTCTCCGCCATCGCGGTCCTCGGTCTCGCGGCCGGGGCGCTCCTGAGCGGAATCGGCGGCGAAGAAGGTCGCCCGGTCTGAAAGACGCTCTTTTCGGTTACAGCAGGAACGTATCGGGTCGCTCGGACATGTCTATGAAGGTGTCGGCCGCCTGAATCAGTTCGTCGGACGTCGATTCCTCGAAGCTAGTGACTTCCGTCCGCACGCCCTCGTGGCGGAGGTGCGAACAGAGCCGCGAGAAGTCGCCGTCGCCCGTGCAGAGGATGACGGTATCGACGTGGTTGGCCAGCGTCACCGCGTCGAGGCTCATTCCGACGTCCCAGTCTGCCTTCTTCGACCCGTCGCCGAACGTCTTGAGTTCCTTAATCTTCGTCTCGAATCCGATGTCGGCGAGCGCCTCGAAGAAGCGCTCCTCGTCCGGGCTATCCGCCTGAATTACGTACGCGATGGCTCGCGTGAGTTCCCGGTCCTGAACCGACTTTTCGAGGACCGCGGAGTAGTCGATGTTACGGCTGTAGACGCTCTGGGCCGTGTGGTAGAGATTTTGAGCGTCCGCGAGGACGGCGACCCGCTGGTTCGGGTGTATCTCGGTCATACGCCAAGATTGGTACTCCCTACGATAAAAAGGTCCGCACAACCCCACCGCGGCGATTCGCTCGCGGGGACCGACTCGACCGGAGACCGCCGTTCACTCCGCCGGTGTCTCGCGGTCGGACAGTTCGAGCGTCTCGGGGTCGAGTCGGTAGTAGCGCTCCCACGCGGGTGCGAGACTCACGACGCGGGTGTCACCGTAGGTGGACTCGGCGTGTTCGTGGTGGTGGCCGACCAGACACAGGTCGGGGTCGAGCGCCTCCAGCAGTTCGTCGATTCGGTCGCATCCGGCGTCGTAGCCGTAGTATATCAGGCCGTGGGCCGCTTCGTGGGTCAGCAACACGTCCACGTCCTCGACGGTCTTCAGACGCTCCACGTCCCCCCGGACGAAGTGTCGCCTGCGCTCGCCCGTCAGGTCGGCGCGCGACTCGTCGTACTTCGTCGGCGCGTAGTTGCCAGTCAGCCCCGCCACGCGCAGGCCCGCGACCTCGGCCGAAGTGCTAGCGAGCAGGTTCGCGTTCCGGACGGTCGTTCCCTCAGGGTCTTCGCCCGCCCGCAGGGCGTCGATGACGTCGAAGTTCTCGTTGTTGCCTCCGACGAAGTACGTGGGAATCGGCAGGTCGTAGTAGAGTAGGTCGCCGGTCTGGAGCGCGACGTCGTCGCCGGAATCGCGGTAGGCCGCGAGCAGCGCGCGCCGTTCGTCGGGGTCGTCGGCGTGGGCGTCTCCGAGGACGAGCATCGGTCGGTACTCGGTCGGAGCGAGGGTAAACGCTGTGGCTCGCGACCGAGGCACCGTGACTCGCGGCGGTGTCGGCGTCCCGTCGGTCCGCTCGAACCGCAATCAGTCGCTTGAGAGGACGGGTAGGAACTCAGAGTAGCCGACGGAACTCGCCCAGCGGCGGGAACGACAGCGTCTCCTCGCTCTCGTCGTCCCAGACCACCGGGCGGAGCGCGTCGGCGTCGGTCACGACCGGGGTCTGGAAGTCCCGCGCTCGCATCCCGTTGACGGTCGTCCCGGGCGCGAGGCGGTTGAACGCCGGGAGGACCACCACGTCCGCGCCGCGGAACGTCTCCGGCCCGAACAGCAGACAGGGGTGGCGCTTCCCCTCGATTTCGATGGCGGGATGGTCGTGGCCGACGACGTAGCGGGCCGCCTCGGCCGCCGGTTCGGCGTGACCGTGGTGGACGACGGTGTCGCCGACGCGGTACTCGTCGCGCGGGGCAATGCCCTCCGCGTCGAGGACCGAGTCCAGCATCGAGTCGTGATTGCCCCTGACCGCGACCAGTCGCGCCCCCGTCGCTTCGACTGTCTCGCGGAGCGCCGCCACGGTGTCGGCGACGCCCTCGGGGACCCGGTCGAAGGCGTGTAGCAGGTCGCCGGCGACGACGACTTCCCGGGGGTCGAACGCCGCCAGCAGGTCGGCCAGTCGCTCGGTCATGTCGGCGCGCTCGCCGAGGGGGAGTTCGACCGCCGAGGCGGCGTCGCGGCCGACGTGGAGGTCCGCGACCACCAGCGCGTCCTCGTCGAGGAGGTACACCGCCCTATCGCGGAACTGGGCGTCCATTGACGCGTGGTTGGGGCGCGTCGGTCTTCCGGGTTGCGGTCCACCGGAGGTGTCCGTCCGACGGTCGGAACAGCCCCGGCGAGACCGTCTCGACCTACCGCGCTCACGAGAGGTCGGTGTAGCGGTCGAGGAACGCCTCCCGGGTGAGGACCGCCACGCCCACGAGACCGTCGAGCGCGCGGAGGTGGTAGTCGTCGGAGACCACCGCGTCCGCGGCGGCCGCAACCGCGCATTCGAGAACGGCGTCGTCGGCGGCGTCTTCCGCGGCGTAGATAGGGACCGCGGGTTCGACCACGCGGGCGACGGCGACCACGCGCTCGACCGCCCGCTGGCGGCGCTCGGGCGCGCGGCCGGCCAGCGGCAGGTGGTCGTAGCCGAGGACCGCTGCGAACTCCCGGAGGAGTTCGGGCGAGACCGCCACCTCCGCGACGCCTGACTCGGCGAGCGCGACGCAGAGCGGGGGTTCCTCCGGGAAGGCGAGTTCCGCCACGAGGACGTTGGTGTCGAAGACGACGGTCGGACGCGACACGGCCGAGCGTACGCGCTCGGTGGTCGAAAACCTTGGCGAACGCGGCGGGCCGAAGGCGTCTCGGGCGGTAGCCCCCGCGACCGACCGCCGGGGATTTATGTTCGGCGTGGCCGAACTCCGCACACATGGCCGACGTACTGGAGAACAAACGTACCGCGACCCGATTTCGCATCCTCGCCGAAATCGCCGAGCGCCAACCCGCGGTGAGTCAGGGCGAAATCGCGGAGGCGGTCGGCGTGACCAGTCAAGCCGTCAGCGAGTACATCCGGGCGCTGGTCGAGGACGGACTCGTCGAGAAGGAGGGCCGGTCGCGGTACACCGTCACCAAGGAGGGCGTCGATTGGCTCCTACAGGAGGCGACGGACGTGCGTCGGTACGCCGACCACGTCACCGACGACGTCCTCGGAAACGTGCAGGAGGACGCCGCCATCGCGACCGACGACGTCTCGGAAGGCGACCCCGTGACGCTCTCGCTCCGCGACGGTCTCCTCCACGCGACCCCGGGCGAGGAGGGACCAGCGACCGGCGTCGCCACCACCGACGCGGAGGCGGGCGGGGACGTCGGAGTGACAGGGTTCGAGGGCATCATCGACTTCGACCCGGGCACCGTCACCATATTTCAGGTACCGCCGGTTCGTTCGGGCGGGTCGTCGGTCACCGACGCCGAGACGCTGACCGACGCCTGCGAGTCGGCCGACATCGTCGTCGCCACCGGCGTCGAGGCCGTGGTCGCGCTCCGACGGGCAGACGCCGACCCGGCGACGACGTTCGCCGCGGGCGAAGTGGCCGCCGAGGCGGCGGGCAGGGGTCTCGACGCAGTGGTGGTCTCCACCGCAGACCAAGTGGGTCGGGTCACCGACGCGCTCCGCGACGCCAACGTCGCCTACGAAGTCACGGAACTCGCCTGAACCTACTCGCCGAAGCGTTTCGCCTCCTCTTCGAGGACCGCCTCGTGGTCGGCGATAGCGTCCTCGTGAGCGCGGGTGTCGCTGGCTTCCCGCCCCGAGAGTTCCCGTAGCCGCTCTTCTTTCCCGTAGAGTATCAGGGTGTCCTCGGGCCGTATCTCGGTGTCCGGTTCGGGAGCGCCGACGTACACGTCGTCCCTCCTGATTCCGAGAACGAGGACGCCCTCCGCCGCGAGGTTCAACCGGTCGAGCGTCTCGTCGGCGAGCCAATCGCCCTCGGCGACGTCGATTTCGGCGACGCGATAGTCGCTCTGCAGGCCGAGCAGTCGAGCGTAGTCCCGAACGTCGAGGCTCGTCGTGCGACTCAGCGACTGCTCGATGAGCGGCGTGACGAGTCGGTTGAACCACGAACTGCGCGCGACGAGGACGATAGCCGTCGCGCCCCCGACCACGTAGACCAAACTGCGGAAGTTCTCACCGCCGGAGTTGGTGAACGAGACGATGAGCGACGCCACGGCGCTGATGAGACCCACGCTGCCGAGTCGGATGAGCGCCTTCACCACCTTGCGCCTCCCGGCGGTCGAGACCGCCCGCTCGGCCTCCTCGGTCGTGTACCCCGCCCCGGAGAACGCCGACGTTGCCTGAAACGACGCGACGTCGGGCGAGAGACCGGTCATCCGGAGCGCGACCGAGCCGATACGGATGATGAGCAGCGAGAGCGCGAAGATGACCAGCAGCGAGAGTACTGGATATATCGCCACCATGGCGGGGAGTATCGGCCGAGCGGCAGGTAAACGTGGTCGCCGCCCTAACTCACCCGGTTCTTCGCGGCGGTGTACGCCTCCCGGACCTGCTGGAACTCCTCGCGGTCACCGCCGTGGTCGGGGTGGACCTCCTTGACCTTCCGGCGATAGGCGCTCTTGACCTCCGAGAGCGTCGCACCGTGGGAGACCCCGAGGACCGCGAAGGCGGCCTCGGTCGGGTCCACGTGGTCGTCGTCCTCGGCGAGGTCCGGCGTCTCGAAGGGGAGTCGGTCGCCCAGATGCATGCCGGGCATCTCGTGTTCCACGAGGACCGCGTAGGTCGGCGAGCGCTCGATGCGGAAGTAGGCCCGGGCGTCGAAGGTGATGGCCACGTCACGCTCGGGGAGATAGAACGCGACGTGCTGGCCCTCCACGAAGTGGTCCTCGGCGAACTCCTCGCCGATGGCGGTGAGATACTGCCGGATTTCGACGCGGCGTCGGCCCTCGCCCGCGGTGGAGGTCGCGTTCGACGGCTGGTTGGGGTAGAGTCGCGCCCCCGCGACGAAGATGACGCCGATGATGACCCCGACTGCGACCGAGAGCCAGAGACCGACGACCAGCCATTCGGGTAGCACGCGCGGAGGTACGGGCCATGCGATAAAGAAACTCTCGCCGTTCGTTCCGCGACCGTCGGTCCCGAATCGGGGATAACATTAATGTTCGTCGGCTGAGATTGCCAGAACAGCATGTCACCTCGGTATCGGCTGTAGTAGTATGACAGTTCAGGACCAGACATCGGACCGCGAGGGCGAACTCGAACCCAGCCAGATTCACAACGTCCTCCGGAACGACCGACGCCGACACGTGATTCGGCATCTCCGGGACGAAGGTGGGCCGATTTCGGTGGACACGCTGGCCGAGCACATCGCCGCGGTCGAGACCGGCGAGTCACCGCCGCCCCGCGACGTCCGCAAGAGCGTGTACGTCTCGCTGCACCAGACGCATCTGCCGAAACTCGACGAACTCGGAATCGTGGACTACGACCAGCGCGAACAGGTGCTCGAACTCCGAGACCGCGCCGAGGAGGTCGAAGTGTACATGGAGGTCGTCTCCGAGGACAACATCTCTTGGGCGACGTACTATCTCGGGGTAAGTCTCCTCGGAATCGTCACCCTTCTCGCGGTCCACTTCGATTTCCTTTTCGTCTCCACGTTCGGCGTCGCGTTCTGGTCGTGGTACTTCTTCGTTCTCGTGGGACTGTCGGCGACCTATCACTGGTACACCGAGCGAAAACAACGAGTGGTCGGGTAGCGAAAACGAGTCGTTCCACTTGCGAGACACCGTCGATAGCGGCCCCGATGAACGACGAACGACGTGAGAGCAGACGTTAGCCGATGTACCGGAGGTTCTCGTCGGTCGGCATCCCGGACTGCTGGTTCTCCATCTCCTGAATCTTGTTCGCCACGTCCTCCATGTCGTCGGCGCGCTCCTCCAGCGAGTCGTACTCGACCTCGAAGCCGAGGACGTCCTCCAGCACTTCGAGGACCGCTCGTGCGCTCTTGGGGTCGACGAGGTAACCGCTGGTCTCGCCCATCAGACAGGTCGCTCGGAGGTCCCGGCGCTCGCCCAGACCGAGCAGGAGACCGCTAGTACCGACGATGCCGCCGGCCGGTTCGTCCTCGCGGAACTCGACTCCGGCGTCTTCGAGTTCCTCGACGAACTCGGTGTCGGTGGCCGCGCCGACGACGGCGTACTCGTCCATGAGTTCGCCCGTCGGGACGCCGCCGAGCGCGTAGACCGTCTCGACGCCGAACGCCTCGGCCACGTCGAGGAAGGCGTCGGTGAGTCGATAGTGGCCCGCGTTGTCGCTGGCCTGATTGTCGCCCGTCAGAATCAGCAGGTCGCGGTCGTCGAGTTCGACCGCGTGAATCTCGGCGCAGGCGAGTTCGGTCGTCCCGTCGTCGGAGACGGTGACCTGCGGCGGGAAGTGTTCGGAGTAGACGCGCCGAACCAACTCGCTTTCCTTCTCTTCGAGGAGGTGTTCGACCGCGAGCTTGCCGACGTGACCGACGCCGGGAAGCCCTTCTACGAGAACCGGGTCCCGGAGGTCGGGGTCGGCGACCGTCTCGATGTCGAGTTCGTCCATATGGCTTATTCGCGGGCGCGCTGCTTAAGTGCCCGTCGGTACTCACCGTACGGGTCCTCGGGGTTGAAGGGCGCGGGCGCGCTGTTGACGGCCTCGGCTCCGCAGTCGGGACACGTCTCAGAAAGGGTGTAGACCGGACGAGCGTGACGGTCTCGCCACGCCGAGCAGACGCGGATGTCGGATTTCATTGTTTGGGCGGGTCGGCGGGTGGCGTTCGGAGAGTCACTCGTCTTCGGTCTGGCGTTCGCGGTGGAACGACCCCGTGCCGCCGACCGACTCGATGGCGGACTCGGCGCGGGCCGCGCTCTCTTCGAGTTGGGACTCGGCGGTCTTGTAGTTGGGCGCTCGAACCCGAATCCGGTACTCGGGCGCACCCACGTAGGTCACGTCGAGTTCCACCTCTTCGGGGATGTCGCCGTTTCCTTCCGCGGCCTGCAGCGCCTCTTTGATGTCGTCGACGCCGCTTTCGGACGGGCTTTCGAGGTCCACGTAGCCCGTGACGGTGACGTAGGGCACCGAGACGTTCTCGCGGGCGGTATCGACGATTTGCTCTATCTCCTCGTCGGTGAGGTCGGTCGATTCGAGCGCTTCGGGACCGTGAATAGCGGCTTGCTCGAATCCGCCGTAGAGACCGCCGAACTCCGCGAGCATCGCGTTGGCGACGTGGGCGTACTTGTCGTCGTCCACGTCTTCGCCGAAGGCCAGTTCCATCCAGTTGTCTGCCTTCTGCTCGTTCTTCCACTCCTGAATCTTCTCGGAGTGCTGGTGGTCGTTGACGTCTTTGAGCGAGAGGTCGATTTGCTGGGCGCTCTCGTCTACGTCAAGCACCTTGCAGACGACCGTCTGGCCCTCGTTGACGTGGTCGCGGATGTTCTTAATCCATCCGCTGGCGACTTCGCTGACGTGGATGAGACCGCGCTTGCCCTCGTACTCCGAGAGGTCCACGAACACGCCGAAGTCCTCTATCTCGTCTATCTTCCCGACGACGAGTTCGCCGGGTTCGGGCCAGCCGCTGTACTTCATCGCGCTTCTACCGTCTCGGTCACTTCGCCTTCGAATTCGGCGTCGCCGCCGGTCGGCCGTGCGAGCGTCGCGCCGCAGACGGCGCAGGCGACCTCGGTCGCGGCCTTGCCGAAGACGGTCTGTTCGTTGTCACAGTCCGGGCACTGAACGGTGTAAAAGTTTCCTGCCATGGGTTAGTCCTCCAGTTCGAGTCGGCCGCGCGCCATCCCTCGCGGAGGTGGGCCTTGCCGCATTCGCTGCAGCGGTACTTCAGGTCGGTCTTCTTCGTGGGTTTGTCGCCACCGGGCACCTTGGAGAACCGGCCGCGGTTCCCGATACCCTTCGAGCCTTCGCGCTGCTTGCGCTGGTCCCACTTCATTCCGGTCGAACGACCGGTTCGGACCTTCTGGACTTCGTGTTCTTCGTGAGCCTTACAGTGCGGGCAGTACGTGTTGAAGCGGCGTGGCATCTGCATAGATATCTACCTTGGCGTGACGTAGGGCCACGGGGCTTAAAACCCGTTTGGTTCACAATCGCCGTCGGCGACCGGAGCGGGTCGCCGGTGACTCTCTGTACGAACCGGGGGCCATCCGTACCGAACCTCGTCTACACGACCGGCCGCGTCCGCGCGACTCCCTTCGTGCGACTCCCGAGACAGTTTTACTTTCACCATGGGTGGGGCGATTTTAAGTCGTCTCTCCTCGTACAATTGGGTAACGACCGCGGAACGGCGGAAGTGGTGGTGTGACCAACTGCCCCGCCCGACTGCGGTCGTCGGAGGAGACTATGCAAGTCCGAAAGAGACTCGAAAGCGCGGAACGGGAGAGAACGGGGTCGCCCGGACGCCTGCAGGGCAGGCGGCGGGGAGGTGGACGATGACCGGCGTCGTCGAGTTGCTGGCCTCGGCGGAGTCGAGTGCGCCGATTCAGCGCGTTCGGAACTACCACCTGACTCGTCGAGAGGCGCGCCCGCGAGCGCAGGACTTCCTCACGGCGATGCGCCGGACCGACGGCGGAGTCTGCGCTCGGTGGGCCGGACCACCCGGTGACTGCTTCGTCCGCTACACCGACCCCGGTTGGCAGCGTGCCGAGCACAATCGGTTCCGCGGCCGACGGACCGTGGAACCGCTCGATGGAGAACGGGTGCGCGAGTGGTTCCGGAACAGCCGCCCCGAACTGGTCGCTTACGACGAGGTGCGCGACGCGTTCCGGGTATCACCGGACACCAGCGTCGAATCGGGACCCGGCGTCTCCGCAGACGGCGGTTGCGTCTCCGACGAGCGGGTGCGCGTCGCCCGGTACGGGGACCTGCTCGGCGACACGACGCTCGACAGACACGACGCGGACGCGCTCGCTGCCGCGCTCCCGGCCGGGCCGCGCGAAGTCGTCTTCGACCTCCCCGGAGCACTGGCCGAGGAGTCGGTCCTCGAATCGGTCGCCGCGAGCGACCGAGTGTTCGTCGCGGAGGTCGTCCCGGAGCGCGAAACCGAACGGGCCTACTACGTCCGACAGGACCGCCGAGGGTGTTGGGTACCAAAGGGAGAGGCGACCGTCTACGAACTCGCCGACGGAGCGGTACTGGACCGAGAGCGTGCGGAGTCCGGCGAGTCGGCATGATGGTCGAACACCGCTTCGAGTGCGTCCACTGCGACCACAGAGTCCACGTGACCGGAGAGGACAGCGCCGCCGCCCGTCAGCGGGCGCGCGAGCGAGGGGCCGACCACGTCAACGACGACCACGCCGACCGACTCGCGCGTTCGGTTCACTGGCCCGATGAACTCCCGGCCGAGGAGTTGCTGACTGGTGAGGCCGCTTACGGGTCGCTCAGAGGGTGGCTCGTGCCCGCGGACGACCTGCTCGTGTGTGCCGACTGCGGCTACTACTTCGGTCGGGACGCGCCCGAGCGCACGCCGGTCGGCGACGCCGGTCTCGTCTGCACGGTCTGTTACGAGCGCCGGGTGGAGAACCGACAGAACTCGGTGACCGACGCTATCGAGGACTTCGTTCGGTGACTGCCACACCCAGACAGATAATAAAATTATATAGAATAAATACGAAAAATAATAAGTCGGTGGTCGTCGTCTATCGTAGTATGTCGTTCAACCGCCGAACCTTCCTGAAGCGTAGTGCAGTGACTACCACCGGACTGGCCGCGCTCGCCGGAGCGTCGGGCACCGCAGCGGCCTACGACGTCCCGTTGATTTCGACCCGCGACCACTACAACGACGATGGGTCGCTGGTCTCCGGCGAGACCCAGCGCAGTTACGACACCAACGGACTGGTCCCGGGAATCGATACGGGATGCACCGGCGACCTCACGGTGTTCATCCACGGATGGGACAAGAACAGCAGCGAGTCCGGTGCCGAGCAGGCGGCCCGGGAGAAGATTCAGCACGCCCGCGACGAACTGACGGGGGCCGGATACGGCGGCACCGTGGTCGGGTACACGTGGGACAACGACGTCGGCAGCGGCGTGGACTTCGGATGGGGCGAGGCCAAGACCGTGGCTCAGAAGAACGGTGCGAAGCTCGCGCAGGTCGCGGTGGATTACAAGTCTCAGTGTCCGGAGTCGAACGTCCGGTTCGTCAGTCACTCGCTGGGCGCGCAGGTGCTGTTGAGTTCGCTGCGCTCGCTGAACGGGTCGTGGTTCACCGACAACGGGTACGACGTCTACTCGACCCACCTGCTGGGGGCCGCACAGGACAACGAAGCGCCGACGCAGGAGAATCCGGATACCTACGACGCCATCACCAACGTGGTCACGAACGCGTACAACTACCACAGCAACGAGGACGACGTTCTCCAGTGGATTTACAACTCGTTCGAGTTCGACCAAGCCCTCGGCGAAACCGGCTACGAGGAGGGCAAAACGCCCGCTCCGAACTACGACGAGTTCGACGCCACCTCGCAGGTCGGGAATGACCACTCGGGCTACCTGACGAACCTCTCGGACGAAATCGTCTCCGACATGTAACGCCCGGCGACGGTCGATTGAATCCCCTCGGAGAGCGTTCCCGAAGCGTTTAACCCCGCGCCTTCCGAATCGCCGCGCATGAAGCGACTCATCATCCACGGGGACCCCGGCATCCGGAAGAACGCCGTCATCAACTACGACGGCGACGAGCGCGTCTGCCTCGCCATCAGTCGGCAGGGCGACTGGCACGGTCCCGACGAACCCCAGTTGTGGTGTACCATCGGCACCGAGGACGAGCGCGAGGACTTCGAGAAGCGCAACTACGTCCCCCACTGGCTGGAGACCGAGTCCGTCGACGCCGAGGACGTCGATATCGTGAAGCGCGCGGAGGACATCGCAGTCTCGTAACACCGCAGTTTCGTCACGAGCGCCGCTTCGGTTTTTCACGTGGTTCGAGTCGGGCCGGTCGGTAGTTCGAGTAGGGCAGTCGAAACAGGTCGAGACGGTCCGCAGAACCGACGACGCTACTTCTCTTCGAACTGCCCAGAACTGCCACCGTAGCGCCACGGCACTACGACAGCCACGAACTACGCCAGTACCTCCGCGGAGTTGTCGCGGGGCCGGTAGTCCAGTTTCCGCATCGTCTCTGTCAGCGAGAGATAGCGGTCGTCGTTCCGGGAGACGGCGTGGGCGGTCACTGACGACTCGGGGAGGTCGGCGCCCACCGCGGACTTGACGGCCTCTCGACAGTCGGTGTGACTCAGCCACATCGCTCGGGCGAAACGGGCGCGCGCTTCGTCGTCCCCGTCTTGGGTCTCCCGGAGTTGGTCCTCGTCCATCAGCCACCCGATGCGGAGGTTGACCACCTCGATGCCGTGGCGGTCGGCGTAGAACTCGCCGAGCGCCTCGGCCGCCACCTTGCTCACGCCGTAGTAGGAGTCGGGGCGGGTGGGGTCGTCGGGTCGGACGGCGCGAGCGTCCTCGCGCATCGACTCGGGTTCGGCGGGGTCTTCGACGTTGTGCATCTGGACCGCGTGGTTCGACGACGCGAAGACTACCCTGTCGAGGTCGTTCTCGCGGGCGGCCTCGTAGGCGTTGTAGGTGCCGCCGACGTTGGGTTCGAAGACGCCCTCCCAGTCAGCGTCGGGCGAGGGGTTGCCCGCGAGGTGGACCAACACGTCCTGTCCGGAGAGCGCGTCGGCGAACGCCTCGGCGTCGGTCACGTCGAGCGTCGGACCCTCCAAGTCCTCGTGTTCGCGGTGCGTGACGGGCGTCACGTCGTGGCCGCAGAGCGCCAACAGCGCCTGTCGGCCTACCTTGCCCGCCGCACCTGTGATTGCCACGTTCACGGCGGGGGTACCACGACCTACCGGAAATACGTGGTCGCCGACCGGCCGAGGAGAGGCGTCAATCGTCGGCCGCCGCGGCCACGTGGTCGGGCGCGGGTTCCATCGTGAACAGCCACGCGAACACGACCGACGAAACCACGATGAACCCCGCGGCGGTCCAGAAGGCGACGAGGACCGAGGTGGCGTCCCAGATAGCCCCCACGAGGACCGGGCCGCCGACCTGCCCGACCTTCCACGCGATGGACCGGAGCGAGAGGCTCGACCCCACCGCGTCGAAGTGCTCGCCCTCCTCGACGAACAGCGCCATGCTCGCGGGGAGTCGGAGGCTGTCGGCCACCCCGAGGACCGCGTAGGCGGTGAACAGGACGAAGAACGCGCCGGGGAGCGCCAGCGACTCGCCGAGGGCGGCGAGGGTCACGCCGGGGACGTACCCCTCGGCGAACCCCGCGAGCGGGATGAGCGCGGTGCCGACCGCGTAGGTCAGCGCGCCCGCGAGGATGAACCGGTACTTCTCGCCGAAGCGGTCGGTCAGGTCGCCGACCTTCCCCTGCGTGAGCGACTTGGTGAGTTTACCCCCGGCCATGATGCCGCCGATGACGAGGGCGTTGATGCCGAACTCGGTCCGGGCGTAAATTGGCAGGAAGATGATGACCGCCATCTTCCCCACGCTGAACGACCCCCGGAAGAACACGAGGGCCTTGATGGCCCGGCGTCCCATCAGGTCCGCGAGGGTCTCGTAGCCGGAGGCCTCCTCGGGGTCGGCGCGGCCGCCGGGGTTGTCCCGGAGGAACGCGAACACCGAGAGGAACGCCCCGATGGTGATGACCGACAGGACCGCGTAGGTGACCTCGAAGTCGTAGAGGAACAGTAGGAGACCGCCGAACACGTCGCCCAACAGACTGGAGAACGCTCCGACCTGATTGTACGTCCCTATCCAGAGTCCCCTCGACTCGTCGGGGCTGATTTCGCCGACGACGGTGGTACCCGTCAGCCAGAGAATGCTCGCTGAGAAGCCCTGCACGACCCGGAGCAGGATGACGTGTTCGACGCTGGAGACGAACGCGAACCCGACGAACACGGCGACGTTGAGCGCGAGACCCGCGAGCAGGAACCGCTTGGAGTCGCGCAGGTCCACGTACCGACCGAGCGGCAGGACGATGAACAACTGTACCGCGGCGAACGCGGTCCCGAACAGTCCCTCGACGGTGCCGGAGGTGTCGAACATGTCGGCGTACAGCGCCAGCGCGATGAGAATCGTCGAGTACGCCTGACTCCGGGCGAACGCGGTGCTGGCGAGCGCCACGAACTCTCGGTTCCGGAAGAGGCGGAGTGACCCGCCGCTCGACTCGGCCACTGTTACGAATCGAAATAGCAGATGTGCCGGTAATAAATCCACGGCTCCCGGAAAGGGAGGAAGCGCCGACGGGGCGGTAGCAGCCACGTAACCACCGGACGGCGGGAGATTCGTCCGGGACCGATAGCCTTCGGTGCGACCGCCGCCGTCGAATCACGCCGAGACGGAGTCGGTTACCACCGAGGCGGAGATGCAACTGTTCTCGTCGCGCGAGACGGAAAACGGGTGGACGGTCTCAGTCTTCGAGCGCGTCCGCGATGCGCTGGAGCTGTCGGGTCGTGTCGCGGACTTCGTCGCGGAGCTGTCGGACCTCGCGGACGAGTTCCTCGCTACCGACGGACTCGCTCTCGCCGGGTCGGCCGCCGGGGCCGCCGCCCATCGCACCGCCGGGACCGCCACCGCCGCCCATCATGCCGCCCATCATCTGCGCGAAGGGGTTGCCGCCGCCCATGCCGCCGGGGCCGCCACCGCCGCCCATCATCTCTTCCATTCGCTCGCGTCGGTCGCCCTCTTCGCCCTCGCCGTCGCCCTCCTCGGCGCGCTTCTCTCGAATCTCCTCGACGCGCTCGCGGAAGGATTTCTCCTCGCCCTCGCCGCCCTGAGATTCAGTTTCGTCCGGTGCGTTGTCGTTGGAGTCGTCGTCTGCCATGCGTCGGGCTTCGGGGTGGAAGTGGAAAAGCGTGGTGTCTCGGCGGAGGCGGAACCGGTCGGCCGTCGCGGGATTCGGTGACACTGTAGCGCGCTGCCGGAGTCCACGCATTCAGAACCGGACGCTCGACAATCGGAGGCTGTCAGAACGATAGCAAAGTACTGCGGTCGTAACGATTCCGCTCTTCGGAGTCCGCTCACGGCTCCGCCGTTCGCGTGGTCTGAGGGACTACCGTTCCTCGCTATCCAGCACCCGAATCTGGTCCCCGCGGACCGTCACCGGAATCGGGACCGTCGCCTCGTAGAGTTCGACCGTCACTTGGTCCTTCCCTTCGTCGATGCGCTGGACCTGCGCCTTCTCGCCCTTGAACGGACCGGCGATGAGTTCCACGATGTCGCCCTCCGCGATGCCCTCGACGTCCGGCGTCGGCGAGAGGAAGTGTTCGACCTCGGAGATGTCGCTCGCGCCGGGCACCATGCTCCGGGCGTGCGGAATCTCTTCGAGAACGCGGCTGATGACCGCGTCGTCGTCGGCTTCCACCATCACGTAGCTCGTCAGCGAGTCGGGCGCGAGCGCGGCGTGAATCTCCGGCTCTTCCCGGTTGATAATCATGTCTGCGACGGTGCGTTCCTGACTCGCGGTCGTCTTGACTGCGTACATTGGCATTCTGAATCACCTACGCTGGGAGGAAACTCATGACGGCGAAGATGATAAAGCCGAGCAGTCCCACGAGGATGATTCCGGCACCGGCGATTTTCGAGATTTTCGAGAACTCCTCCCACGAGGGCGTGCTGGCGAGTTTCAGCACCCGCACGTACGACGAGAGGTCGAGTTTGACGTCCATGTTACCGGGGGTTAGAGACCGTCCTTTTTCTATCTATTGCTATCGGGTCGGTCGTTCGTTTCCAGACACGTTCCTCTGTGTCCGCTACGAAACGACGCTCGCACAGAAGTCATTCGAGAATGCGGTGAAGGCGGTCGGCGCGGCAGTCTTCGGTCGGCCCGCGTCCGAACGGGCGTCCTCGAAAGGTAGACGACTCAGTGCGTTACTCCCCGAGAATCAGAGCGAGAGGGGAACGGGGCAGGGCGACACCCGATAGCTCCCAAACCTGCGCTCGACGGGGGCGGACGCGACTACTCCACGTAGTCGATGTCTTGGAGTCGCTTGTTGGCCTTGGCCTGCTGGGCCTCGTTGCGGCCGTAAATCTGGGGCGACTCGACGCCGGTGACGACTATCATCGTGCGCATCTCGCCGTCGAGTTCCTCGTCGATAGAGGTCCCCCAGATGATGCGGGCGTCGGGGTCGATGCGGTCATATATCTCCTCGACGACGCCCTCGGCTTCCTCGATGGACATGTCGTTGCCGCCGGTGACGTTGACCAGCGCGGAGTTCGCGCCCGAGATGTCCACGTCGAGCAGCGGCGACCGCATCGCGGACTTCACGGAGTCCTGTGCCTTGGAGTCCGAGTCGCTCTCGCCGAGTCCAATCATCGCCACGCCGCCCTTCTCCATGACGGTGCGAACGTCGGCGAAGTCGAGGTTGACGAGACCGGGTTTGGTGATGAGTTCCGTGATGCCCTTGACCGAGCGCATCAGCACCTCGTCGGCGACCTTGAACGCCTGCCGGACGGGGAGTTTGCCCACGGAGTCGAGCAGGCGGTCGTTCGGCACGACGATGACCGTGTCGGACACGTCGCGCAGACGCTCCAGTCCGGCCTCGGCGTTGGTCCGTCGGACCTCGCCCTCGGCCGTGAACGGCGTCGTGACGATGGAGATTGTCAGCGCGCCCGACTCGCGGGCGGCCTTGGCGACCACGGGAGCCGAACCGGTCCCCGTCCCGCCGCCGAGTCCGGCGGTGACGAACACCATGTCGGACCCCTGAATCGCGTCGTATATCTCCTCTTGACTCTCGAGGGCGGCTTCCTCGCCGACCTGCGGAAGCGAGCCAGCGCCGCGACCTTGGGTCTTCTGCTCGCCCATGAGAATCTTGGTGTCGGCTTCGATTTCCACGAGGTGCTGTACGTCGGTGTTGGCCGCCACGAGTTTCGCGCCGTGGATGCCTTCCTCGGCCATTCGATTGACCGTGTTGCCACCGGCTCCGCCGCAACCGACCACGGTGATGTCGGTCTGGAGGTCCTGTAGAACGTCCTTGAGTTCCTCGTCGGTCATCGTCCCCGAGGCGTTGGCGGCGTTCGCCTTGGACCCAGCCCCCGAACTGGGCTGTTGGGAGTCCTGTCCCCCCTCGGCTTCCTCGATGGCGTCTTCGACTAGCGAGTCCATGCTGAAGTTGGCTTGAGAACGGAGCTTAATTATCTTTCCCCTCTATGTCGGACGAATGTCTGACATATGCTGTCATTTAGCGTGATACCGCCGAGACAAGAGATACGGTTGACACGTATTCGAGGGTGATGCGACGTTCGAGGTGCTAGACGGTCGACGGAAGCAGTTGACCGAGACGGCACGCTCGGAACGCGCATCGACGGACATCGTCCGTGCTGCTCCGAACGCACTGCCACAACCCCAAAGTCCGTATCCGTCGAACTGAGTTAGCATGCACGGACAGGAGACCGAGAGGGACGACCGCGAGCGGAGCGGGGAGAGACGAGTCGGGGAAAGCGGTCGCCTGCGCGAGGGCGCGGCCGTCGCGGTCGCGCTGCTCGCGACCGTCTTGCTCGGCAGACCGCGCGGCGAGGCGGGCGTCGAGGAGACGCGGGGAACGCGGAACGGTCGGACCGTCGAGACGGGTCCGACCGAGAGAACGGGACTGACTGGCGGGACACGACTGACAGAGGCCGTGACTCGCGTGCGCGAACGGACGCCGCCCGTCGCGACCGGAAGCCGCGACGGAAACGGGACGGCAGACTGGCCGGAGGTCCTGCGAAACGTCGCGGCGAACAGGCGCTTGCAGTTGGGCGCGGCACTCACGATAGCCCTCTTGGCGGGGATGCTGCTCGCCGGGCGAGGCGACGAGGCGAGCGACGCGGAGGCGAACAGCGGAACCAGCGCCGGGGAGAACCGCTCCGGGACCGACGCGATTCGACCCGGGGAAATCGAAGCCACCGGAATCGAGGGCGACGTGTCAGACTACACCGCACCGACGACGCGCGGGATGCCGATGCTCGGCCTCGGCACCTATCAGGACGCGGACTACGACGAGTGCGTCGAGAGCGTCCGGACGGCCCTCGAGATAGGGTATCGGCACGTGGACGCGACCGAGCGGCGGGAGGCCTACTACAACGAGACCGCGGTGGGCGATGCAGTCGAGCAAGTAGGCGTCCCCCGCGACGAACTCTTCGTGGCGACGAAAGTCAGCCCCGAAGACCTCGACTACGACCACGTGTACAGGAGCGTCGAGGAGAGTCTCGACAGACTCGGGATGGAGTACGTCGACCTGCTGTACGTCCACTGGCCGACCGGCGACTACGAGGCCACCGAGACGCTCGACGCCTTCGCGGACCTCCGCGAGGAGGGCCTCATCGAGCGAATCGGCGTGAGCAACTTCACGGTCGACCTGCTGGCGGAGGCCGTCGGTGTCGCGGACGAGCCGATATTCGCCAATCAGGTCGAGATGCACCCGCTGCTGCCCCAGACCGAACTCCGGGAGTTCTGCGCGCGCGACGACGTGAACGTGGAACTGGTGGCCTACTCGCCCATCGCACGCGGAAACGTCGAAGCGGTCGACGAGTTGTGGGAGGTGGCCGAGAAGCACGGGGCGACGCCCGAGCAGGTCAGCCTCGCGTGGCTGCGCGAGAAGGGGGTGACCGCCATCCCCGAGTCCACCAGCGAGGACCACCTCCGGGAGAACTGGCTCAGCCTCGGCGTGGACCTAGACCCCGAGGACGTCGAGACGCTGGACTCCATCGACGAGCGACGCCGCATCGTGGACCCGGAAGAGGCCCCGTGGAACTGGTGACCGAGACGGTCTCCCGATGCGCGTCGGTCGGACCGACTACACTTCTGTCCGGCCCGAACCGCCCCGACCGACCTGCCCGACCCCCGGCGCTCGCGCCAGAATCAGACCGAGAACTCGCGGACCTGCTCGCTCCGGACTTTCTGGGGGTCTATCTCTCGGCCGCCCACCGTGACCGGCTCCCCCGCCGAGAGTTTGCCGAACGCGGGACCCTCCTCGACGCCGAGCGTGCGGGCCTTCTCCGGGTCGAACGCGGTCTGTCGCGCGACGATTCGGCCGTCCTCGCGCGCGACCGAATCGTACTTCTCGCGGAGGAAGTCGGCCAACTCGTCCACCAGTTCCTCCCGGTCGCTCGGGTCGAGGACCGCCGCGCGGCCCGCCGCGCGCGTCCCGCTCTGTTCGGTCTCGAACGCCAGCGTCCGGGCCGCCACCGCCTCGCGCGTCGCGTCGGCGTCGATACCCTGCGCCTCCACGAGCAGGTCGTCGGGCAGGTCCGCGAGTTCGTACGCCGTCGCCTCGGGGTCGCAGTTCCGGGCGGCCTCGCCGAATCGGAGGCCCGCCGAAATCGGCGAGAGGTCGGATTCGAGGTCGGCCACGAGGTCGAGGGGAACGCCGGTCGTCTCCCGGACCCACGTCTCGCTCACGACGCCGTAACCGAGGTCCGCGACGGTCGCTTTCAGTTCCGGATAGTCGCCTTCGATTACCGCGCGGTCGGCCCGGCTTTGCTCGAAGGCTCGCCTGATTACGTCGCGGTTGGCCTCGGGCGCGCCCATCGCGTCGAGTACCCAATCGGCCGCGATGTGACCCACGGTCCAGTCGGTCTCGCGCTCGATTCGCTCGAACCGCGGGACGTAGTGTCCGCCGCCGAAGCCGACCAACTGCCTGTCGCGGTGTGGTTCGACGTCGTTCAGGTCGAGGACGGCCCGCGCGACCGCTCGCGCACCCTCGGGGTCGCTCCACTGCTCCTCGCCGCTCCCGAGTTCCGCGAACAGCGAAGGGACGCCCACCTCCGAGGGACCGTGGTGGGTGCACTCCATGCCGACCTCGTAGGAGTCGGGCGCGTGTTCCTCGAACGCTTCGAGCAGGCGCGCGTGAGCGTTCGGGCACGCATCGGCGAGACCGCCCGCGACGCCGCCGAACTCGGCCGGGCCGAAGTTCCCCGTGAAGTGGGCGGTCAGCAGCGCCCCGGTGTCGCCGGAGTGGCGGGAGACGAACACGAGCAGGTCGGGGTCGGAGAACGGGGCCGCGGTGTCCTCGATTTCGAGGTGGAGGTCGTCGAACTCCCGGAGTTCGAAGCCCTCGCGGGAGTAGACCGTGCCGCCGCCCTCGCCGTCGGGGAGCGAGTCGTCCTCGCGGGCGTCCCAGTCGGCGAGGTCCAACAGGTGGTCGCCGATGCGTTCGGAGGCCAAATCGGCTCTGCTGACGACGATGGCAATCACGGCCGAACCTACGGCGGGAGCCAAAGAAAAGCGCGTCGGATGGGAGTCAGTCGGCGTGTTCGACCGCCTCGGACCCGCCCGGTAGAGCGTTGCGGGCGTTCGCGGCGGTGCGGTCGAAGATGGCCCGGAGTTCGCCGCGCCGCAGGACGAACAGCGCCCCGCCGAGGACGAGGTAGAGGGCGGTGTAGGCGTAGAGGATGAGGATGCTCAGTTCCGTCGCCTGCGCTTCGCCCATGGTCTGGATGACCCAGAACTCGGCGACGACTTGCGAGGTGAACAGGACCAGAAGCACGACCGCTTCCCGGACGCTGATTTCGAAGTTCGTCAGGACGCCGATGGCGAAGAAGCTCTGGGCCGCGGTAATCCAGATTTCGGCCTGCTGTTTCTCGTCGAAGGGCAGCGTGCCGATACTCCCCGCGGCGATGCTGTAGACGACCGCGAGGGTCCCGATGAGGAGCGTCCACTGGTTGAGCTTCGAGGAGATGAGCGCGTTGAACCCAGCGGTCGAGCGCGCCTTGTTGACGAGGTAGGCGACGACGATGAGTTCGGGACTCTCGCTCGCCAGCGGCGCTATCCACTGAATCATGAAGAACGGCGGGATGCCGAGCGACAGTCCGAGGTGTTCCAGACCCTCCGCGAACGGGTGGACCGCTGTGTAAATCATCCCGCCGGAGTAACCGAACAGCAGGAGGACGCTGGCGATTCGCGGTCCCTTCGAGAGGCCCTGAAAGTACGCCGGAACGCCGACCTGTTCCTCGTGGTCCTCTACGTCGCCGCGGATGACGATGCCGATGTAAATCGCGTACAGACCGACGAGGAAGATGGTGTCGGTGATACCGATGCCGCCGCCGAGCGGCACGAAGAAGGCGTAGGCGGTCGCGGCGAGCAGGAACGCGATTTCGGTGGCGATGTCGCGGTCGAGTTGCACCTTGCTCTTCAGGAATCCGGGTTCGCGGACGACCGCGGGGTCCTCGGAACTGAGCGTGCGGTACACGGTGAACAGGGCGATGCCGGACCATCCCAGACCGATGAGGATTCGGTTTGCGCCTGTCATGTTCGCCACCGCGAGGTTCGCGGCTTCCAAGCCGGCGTCGGTGCCGACGTTCGCCCCCGCGGTCCACGCGTAGAGCGCGTCCACCGCGTACTCGGGGGCGACCGCGAGCACCGCGAGCACCGCCAGCGCGAACGCTCGCGGCACGTCCTTCTCGGCCGTCTCGGCGGCCCACGCGAGCATGAACGACGCACCGAGCACTGCGACACCACTGACGGCGACCGTCTGGAAATCGCTGAGCGAGTGCGCGTTACCCGTCGCCCAGACGAAGACCCACGGGAGCGTGAGCGCCGTCGTTAGACCGACTGCTGATAGCGGATGCCGTAAACGACTCAACATTCTGTCCGAGGATAGCTTACCCCGAAAAGTAGGTCTTGCGTTATGAGGTCAGGGAAACAAGAGGTAGACGAACCCTGCGTACCCGCCGACCAGCGCGACGCCGCTCCACCGCGAGAGGTTGCGACCGTAGGCCATCAGCGCCATCGCGCCGACCGTGAAGCCAATCATCATCGGGAAGTGGAACGTCTGGACGGTGGTATCGACCGACAGGGGGTGGACCACCGCGAGCAGGCCGATGACCGCGAGGACGTTGTAGATGTTCGACCCGACGACGTTTCCGATACTGAACCCCGCCTCGTCGCGAATCGAACTCACGAGCGAGGTCGCCAGTTCGGGCAGCGACGTGCCGAACGCGATGATGGTGATGCCGATGAAGAGGTCTCCGAAGCCGAACGACCGGAGGATACCGGTCCCGCCCTGCACGAGACCGAACGAACCGCCGAGCAGACAGACCCCCGCGCCGACGAGGAGCGCGATTTCGCGCGCGCTCGCCGACCCGTCGGTGTCCTCGACCTGCATCTCGTCGGGGACGACCTCCCCGTCAGCGGACCGGGAGCTGTAGAGCATGTAGCCGGTGAACACAGCGAGCAGGAGGAGCATCCCCACGCCGTCCGCCGGGCCGAGCATCCCGTCGCTGCCGAGGACGACGAGGAGCACCGCCGCCGCGAGCATGAACGGGCCGTGTCGCCACAGTAGTTTCGAATCGACCGACAGCGGTTGGACGAGCGCGGAGGCCCCGAGGACGAGACCGATGTTGGCGATGTTCGACCCGATGATGTTCCCGAGACCGATGTCGCTGGAGATACCGATGCCACCGATGAGACTGACGAACAGTTCGGGCGCAGTCGTCGAGAAGGCGACGATGGTGACGCCGACCGTCGCGGGCGCGATGCCGTACCCGAGCGCCAGCGACGAGGCGCTGGAGACGAGCAGTTCCGCGCCGAGATACAGGAGGAGGATACCGCCGACGAGGTAGAGCGCCTCGACGGAGAAGAGTATCCCTCCCAGCGTTTGGAGTGATATCATTTCCCTACTGCAGTCCGAACCAGACGACCAATATAAACACTCGGATAATTACCGATTCTGAGAATCGGCAGGCCGCAGTGGTTCGAACCCAGTAGTTAACCCGGTCGCAGACCTTCCGGCCGACATGGACGTATTCGGACTGCTCGGTAACCCGGTGGGTCACTCGCTGTCGCCGCCGATGCACGAGGCGGCCTACGACGCCCTCGGGATGGACGCGCGCTACGTCACTTTCGAACCCGACACCGACGAACTGGGCGACGCAATCGAGGGTGCGCGGGCGCTGGGCGTGTCTGGCCTGAACGTCACGATTCCGTTCAAACAGGACGCACTGACCTACGTCGAACCCGACGACCTCGCGGCCCGCATCGGCGCGGTCAACACCATCGACTTCTCGGACGCAGACGCCGAACGTCCTCCCACCGGTCACAACACCGACGCCGCGGGCGTGCGCCGGTCGTTCGCCCACCACGACGTGACGCTCGCTGACCGAGACGCTGTAGTCGTCGGCGCTGGCGGTGCCGCGCGCGCGACGGCGTTCGCCCTCGCCGACGCAGGTGCGAGAGTCCACGTCGCTAATCGGACGGTCGAACGCGCGGAGCGACTCGTCGCCGACGTGGAGCGCGAGACGCCCGACCGCTCGGCGGAGACGACGGCTGGCGGTCTGGACTCGCTCGACGCCCGCGTTCCGGACGCCGAGGTAGTGGTCAACGCCACCAGCGTGGGGATGGAGGAGGACCGCTCGCCGGTCCCGGCCGACGCACTCCACGCCGACCTCGCGGTACTCGACGCGGTGTACCGACCGCTCGACACTCGCCTGCTGCGGGACGCCCGCGAACGCGCGCGACGGCCATCGACGGCGCGTGGATGTTACTGTATCAGGGAGTCGAAGCATTCGAACTGTGGACAGGTGAAGACGCGCCCGTGGACCGTATGAACGAGGCGCTTCGGGCACGGCTTTAAGTACCACGGCCCTCTACTGTCGCGCAAATGGGACTGCTCACGAAGCTGAAGTCGTTGCTCGGACTCGACGAGGACCGCTCGCAGGTGCGTCGGACCGAATCCGGCGTCACAATCGAGCGAGAACCCGACGAGTCGGTCGAACCGGATTCGGAAGTCGAGAGCGCCGTGAAGGGCGTCGATACCGGCGCGGAGGAGTCCAGCGAACCCGAGCGCGGCCGCACCGCCGACGACGAGACCGGTGAGGATGCGACCGGCGACGTCGCCGGAATTGAAGAAGCCGAGGGAAGCGAGACGGAGACGGCCGAGCAGAGACGACCGAGGAACCCGAGCCGACAGAGACGACTGACGAGACCGAAACGACAGACGAACCCGAGGAAGACGCCGAGACGGGTGTCTCCACCGAGGACGTGACGACCACCCCCGAGACCGAGAGCGCCGAGACCGAACGCGAGGAGGCCGCCGAACCCGCGGAGGCGACTCAGCCCTCGACGGACGCCGCCGAACCCGACCAGACGGCGCGCGACGAACCCGAACCGACGCCCGAGGACGAGGAACCCGACGCGGTCGGCGAGGGCGAACCCCTCGAAGACGTGAAGGGCATCGGACCGGCCTACGCCCAGCGACTCCGCGACGCGGGCGTCGCCGACGTGACGGAACTGGCGAACGCCGACGCCGAACGACTCGCCGAGGAGACCGGTCTCTCGGACAAGCGCATCTCGTCGTGGATTGACCGCGCCAAAGCGCGATAACCGGACGACGCTTCGAGTCGGCTCCGACCTCCCCGACCGGACGACCTAGAGTCCGCGATTCGGTCGTGACGACACGCGTGCTGTGGAGACGCCCTATTTTGCAATTTCCGCGCTCTGCAGCCGAATATCCGGAAGTCAGAACGGGGGTTGCGTCGCAGGAGAAGCCAGTGCCGGAAGCGGAAGTTCGGACACCGTGAACGAGACCTGCCGACATCGGAACTCGGAACGAGACCTGACAACACAAGTCAATCGGGTCCGAACCCCGACCCATGCAGTACCACGTCGATGGCGAACTCGTGGCCGCCGAGGATGCCACCGTCAGCGTCCGGGACCGCGGGTTCATGTACGGCGACGCCGCCTTCGAGACCCTCCGGGCGTACGGCGGTCAGGTGTTCGAGTGGGACGCCCACGCCGAGCGCCTCCGTCGAACCTGCCGCGCCCTGTCGCTCGACCACGGTCTCTCGGACGCCGACCTCCGGGGGCGAGTCCGCGAGACGCTCGCGGCCAACGACCTCGACGACGCCTACGTCAAACTCTCGATTTCGCGGGGCGTCCAACCCGGCAAGCTCGCCCCCGGACCGGTCGAGGACCCGACCGTCGTCGTCTACGTCGCGGACCTGCCCCGCGGCGGGCGGGCCGACCGCGGGGGCGAATCGGTCTGGGACGCCCCGGCGACCGCCGCGGTAGTCGAGACTCGTCGAATCTCGGACGCCGCGCTCCCGGCGCACGCGAAGACGCACAACTACCTGAACGGGATTCTCGCGCGCCTCGAACTCGGCGACAGAACTGCCAGCGAGTCGGGAGCGGCGGACCCGCCCGACGAGGCCCTCATGCTCGACTCGGAGGGGAACCTCGCCGAGGGCGCGACGAGCAACCTGTTCTTCGTCCGCGACGGCGTCCTCCGCACGCCGAGTCTCGACGGGCCGATTCTGCCGGGAATCACGCGCCGAGTCGTCCTCGAACTCGCCGAACGCGAAGGGGTCCCCGTCGAGGAAGCCACCGACGGTCCCGCCGCTCTCCGCGACGCCGACGAGGCGTTCCTGACCAACTCGACGTGGGAGATTCGACCGCTCGCGGCGGTCGAAGGACCGGACGGCGAGACCGTAGCACTCGGCTCGGGGCCGGTTACCGACCGACTCGCCGAGGCCTTCGACGACCGCGTGGAGCGCGACCACTACGAGTACGACGAGTAGGCACGGTCAGAGGTAGTCGAACTCGCGGTCGGCGTCGGCGGCGTATCCCTGTCGCTCGTGGGCCCACTCGAAGGGACTCTCGTCGCGTCGTTCGGCGAGGAAGTCCACGATGCGCTCGCCCACGTCGCTCCCGTAGAGGTCCGGCCCCTCGGTCATCCGCTCGCGGGTCCGGTCGTCCTCGTAGACGTACTCGACCGTCTCGCGCATGAACTCGCCCGATACCGGCGGGACGAGAAGGTTCGTGTTGGCGTCGAACACCGTCTCGGGCCTGTCGGTGTTGAACCGGGCGGTGAGACAGAGCGCCTCGTCGATGTGGTTCAGTTCCTCCTGCATGCTCCCGGAGTCGGTCAGTTCGGCGAAACACTGGCCGGATTCGAGGAACTCGTAGACGTGAGCGTGCTTCTTCCAGAGGTCGGTGAACAGGAAGTTGTCGTTCTCCTCGGCCAGTCGAACGAGTCTCTCGCGGAGACCGTACTCCCGGAGGGCGACTTCGGTCGCGTTGAGTTCCACGAAGTTGACGTTGTGGCCGTCCTCCACGAGACCGACGACGGCGGCCACGATGCTCTCGAAGCGCTCCGGCAGGAGGTTCGCGCGCCGGTGGATGTCCACCCGAATCCAGTCGTCGCGCTCCTCCAGTGCGGGATACACGTCGAAGACGCTCTCATCGAGGTCGGCATCCTTCTTCATCTCGATGGCGTCCACCACGGAGTTTCCGACGACCGGGATTCGCTCGCGGTCGCCGACCGCTTCCGGGTACCCCTCGTCGCGGAGGTGTCGGCGATTCAATTCGGTCGGGGCGAAGTGGTACAGCGACGCCGCCGACCCGACGAACGTGTCGTACTGCTCGGGGAACGGTTCGGCCCGGTTGCGCTCCCACTCGCCGTCCCACTGCCGAGCGACGACGGTCTCGGGGTCGGCGCTCGGGTCGAACGAGACGGGAGCCATCCCGCGGAGTCCCGCTTCGTTGTGCGCGACCAGTTGGTTCGTGGCGAACATCCACGCCTGCGGGACGACGCCCGCCGCCAGCGTGTCGCCGTGGACGACGGGGAGGACGGTCGTCTCCGGGTAGCGGTCGTCCAGCACCTCGGCGAACCGCTTTATCCGGGTCATCACCTGTGCGGTCTTCTCCGAGAGGTCGCCCCGAATCCCGAGGTCCACGGCGACGCGGTCCTCGATACCGTACTCGGCGAGTCCGTGGCCCAGTAAGTCGTCGTAGTGCTGGCCCGTGTGCAGGACGAAGCACGGCAGGTCGCGCTCGTCGGCGGCGGGAACCAGCGGGGCCTGCTTGTAGAAGTCGGGTTTGGTGGCGGTCACGACCGCTACCACGTAGTCGCCGCGTTCCATCTGTGCGGCGAGGCGGTCGTCGTGTACCGCCATCTCGGTCGGTTCACTCATTCGTTCCGGAGAGTAGCGACGAACCGTGTTAGTAACTTCTCATCCCGAACGAAAGCGTTCATAGGCGACGACCGAGTACGGCGGACAAGATGGACGAGGACAGTCGCATTGCCGACGCGGCCGAGGTCCCCGACGATTCGACGCTGCTGTTCACGGTCCGAGACGGCTTCGACGAGCGCGAGGCCATCCTGACCAGGACCGCAGCGGGCGAGGTGACGGCGTTCGAGAACTACTGCCAGCACTGGACCGACGTGCGCCTCGACAAGGGCAGCGGCGCGACCAAGCGCGACGGCGAACTAGTCTGTGGCAAACACGGCGCGCTCTTCGAGGACGATTCGGGCTGTTGCACCTACGGTCCCTGCGAGGGCGCAGTTCTCGAACGAATCGCCGTGACCGTCGAGAACGGCGGGGTCTACCTCACCGACGACGACTACGAGTTCGTGCAAGTCGGCTCTTCGATGGAGTACGACTTATCCTCGAACCGGTCGCTCGGGTTCTAACGGGACGCCCGACCGCAGACCACAGCGGCTGACGGTACGGCACCGCCAGCAGTTTTCTACTCGATTCGGAACACCGGTTCGTCAACCGATTCGCTCTTGCAGTCGGGACACCGGGAGGGCCGGTTCGCGGGGTCGTCGAACTCGCTGAACCCGCAGTCGTCGCACTCCGGCGGTGCGACCAGCAGCTGGTCGTCGCTCGCGGAGAGCGACTGGGCGATGTGGCGGACGTGGTCGATGGCTGCGGACGCCGTCACGTCGAACTCGGTCGCCAGCGCGCTCGGCGAGGCGGGCGTCTCGCGGAGGTGGTCGGTGATTCGCTCGCGGGTGGTTGCGTCGGCCTCGCGCATATTCCTGCTCGCCGCTGGTCGGACATAACCCTTTCCCGCGACCACAATTTTGTGTGACCGAGGCGGCGCAGTATCCTCGAATCGCCGGGTAAACGGCATTGACGATTCACCAGAACGTATAGAAGGCCCAGCGAGGGGTTCTCCGGAGGTTCTCCGACCGCGACGGCGACCGACCCTAGCTGTTTAGGTCCACTGTTCTTAGTGGTCGGGGAGAGAGTATCCGTCGGCGCGCCGCACATGAGTAACGAACACGCACCGACGGGAGGAGAGGGGACGGCGACAGACGCACCCCCGTCCGCTGTAAACGGACGGAGTATCGACATCGACGGACTTTTCGAAGTCCTCGCGGATAGGCACCGCCGTCGCGTCCTCGAATACCTCGGCGGGACCGACGACGGCGTTGCGGCGTTCTCGGAACTCGTCGAACACGTCGCCGAGTCGGACGGGGACTCGACGGACGACCACGGACGAGTCGAGGTGGACCTCCACCACAACCACCTGCCGAAACTCGACGACGAGAACCTCGTCGAGTACGACTCCCGCAGCAAGACGGTCCGATACCGCGCGGGACCGGCCGTCGGGGAGTGGGTCGAGTTCGCCCGGTCGTACGAGTCCGGTCGCCGACGGCAGTAGCGTGCCGGTTCGCGGGAGAGAGTGACCCGACGGTCCACCGCCTCGTGTCCGACCCGAGAAATGAAAAGGGACTTATCCTGTCGGATAGACCGTCGTCGTATGAAAGCCGTCGTTCTTGCGGGTGGGTACGCGACGCGACTCTGGCCGATTACGAAGCACCGACCGAAGATGTTCCTTCCGGTCGGCGACTCTACCGTCATCGACCAGATTTTCGCCGAGTTAGAGGCCGACGAGCGCATCGACGACGTGTACGTCTCGACCAACGAGCGGTTCGCCGAGGACTTCCGAGACCACCTCGCCGAGAGCGAGTTCGACAAACCGCGACTCACCGTCGAGGACACGACCGAAGAAGACGAGAAGTTCGGCGTCGTGGGCGCGCTGGCCCAACTGTTCGACCGCGAGAACATCACGGAGGACACCCTCGTCATCGCCGGTGACAACCTCATCAGTTTCGGCATCAGCGACTTCGTAGACTTCTTCGAGGCGAAGGAGTCGCCGACGCTGGCGGCCTACGACGTCGGGTCTCGCGAGCGAGCGAAGTCCTACGGTCTCGTGGAACTCGACGGCGACGAAGTGGTGGACTTCCAAGAGAAACCCGAAGACCCCAAGAGCACGCTGGTCTCCATCGCGTGCTACGCCTTCACCGCCGAGACCATCCCGCTGTTCGACGAGTATCTCGACAACGACAACAACCCGGACGAACCCGGATGGTTCGTCCAGTGGTTGCAGTCCCGCGACTCGGTGTACGCCTACACCTTCGACGAGGCGTGGTTCGACATCGGCACGCCCGAGAGCTACCTCGAAGCGGTCGGGTGGAAACTCGACGGTGAGAACCAAATCGCCGACTCCGCCACGGTCGAGAACACCACGCTCGGCGAGAACGTCCACATCATGCCGGGCGCGGAACTCGTCAACTCCAGCGTCAACAACTCCATCGTCTTCCCGTCGGCGACGATTCGGGACTGCGACATCCGCAACTCCATCATCGACGAGAAGACGCACGTCGAGAACATGGACCTCGCGGGCGCACTCATCGGCGCGCACACCCAGATTCTGAACGGCGAGTAACCCGGCGCTCGGTTCAGTAACCGTTCTCTCGCACGCCGAGATACGCCTCCTGTCCTTCGAAGTCGCCGCCTCGGAGGAGATGGAGCACGTGGGCCACCGCGCGGTGGTTCCCGTCGGCGACGTACGGGGGGTCGTCGCTCTCCGCGACGACTATCAGCCGACTTTGCGGCCCCTCCGCGTCGATGCTGTCGGCGAGTTCGACGACCTCACGGAGGTCCTTGGGCGTCTCCTCGTCCAACGCCGCCGCGTCCTCGGACTCGTAGATTCGGCGGGCGATGGACTCGATTCGGTTGTCGTCAGTGAGCGCGCGCCACCCCTCGTCGTGGGGACCGACGACGACCCGGAGGTCCCGGAGCGCCTCCTCCGAGAGGTCGGCGTGGTACCAGTCGGCCCGCTCGGGGGCGAACACGCGCTCGGCGATGGGTTTGCGCTCGAACAGTTCCTCGCGGAGCGCGGGGTCGGTGTCGAGGGCGTCGGGGTCCGGGCCGCCGTCCTCCTCGTCGAGTTCCTCTCGGAGCCAGTAGCGCATCACCTCGGACTCGGAGACCGGTTCCGGGTCGCCGCGGAGGCGGTCTTCGATGCTCATCGTGGTGGTGTTCGAAAGGCGGCCACGAAAAGAAGGGTTACGGGCGACGGAAGTCGGCGCTCTCCACGACGGCCCGCGAAATCGTCGGAACTCACTCGCCGAGCCACGCGTCCTGAATTTCGAGCGTCCCGCGCGTCCCGTCCCACTCGGTCTCGTACTCCAGTTCGATGGGCCGCTCCATGTGCGGGCCGTCGGTCACCAGCGTCTCGAACTCGCCGCCCTCGCCGAGAACGTGGACGCCGTGGCTCTCGTTCAGGTCCTCCAACTCGGCGATGGCCCCCTCGTCCAAGGTTCGGCCGAGCCACGACTCGTCCAGTCCGTACGCGGCCACCCTGATAATCGTAATCTCGAAGCCAGCGTCGAGCATCGCGTCGGCGAGTTCGCGGGGGTCCTCCTGCCAGAGCGGCGCGAACACCTCGGCGCCGAGGCGGTCGGCCATCGCCTCGATGCGGGAGGTCTGGTACTCGCTCTCGACCGCGCCCGCGGTCACGCCCGCGACGCCGTCGGGGAGTTCGGCGTCGAGTTCGCGCACCGCGGCCTCCAGCGGTCGGAGTTCCGCGTCGCCCTGCGCGCCCGACTCGTCGGCCTCGTCGGCCTCGAAGTCGTCGGGTTCGACCTCCACCAGCGGGATGCCGACGCTCTCGGCCGCGAGCGACGCGAGTCGCGTCGCCGGGACGTGATACATGTAGGAGTCGCCTTCGGGGTGGACCGTGACGAGTCGCGTCACGTCAAGTCCCTCCTCCAGCGCGCGGTAGAGCGCCCACGACGAGTCCTTGCCGCCCGAGAAGAGGCTCAGCCACTCGCCCTGCTGTCCGGCCGACGATGGCCCTTCGGTCATGCGAGAGAGTCGGGAGCGAGCGGATTTAGGTGCGGCGAATCGGTCGGCACGACGCTTCGACCGTGCGCGAGTTCACTCGGGACCGACGACTTCGACCTTGACTCCCTCGGGGTCCTCGCAGTAGAGGGCGTAGTACCCACCGGCGAAGGGGTGGCGGTCCTCGTACAGCACGGTCGAGTCGCCGCGGTCGCGGACGCCCGCCGTGAGGTCGTCCACCTGCTCGCGGGAGGCGGCGTGGAACGCCACGTGGTTCAGTCCGGCGGCGAGTCGGTCGAACTCGGCGTCAGAACCGTCGGCTTGCACGAGGACGACGTACGTCGGACCGTTGACCCACGACCGGCCGCCGTCCCACTCGTTCTTGGGTTCGTAGCCGAGTTCGCCGAGCAACCAGTCCCAGAACGCGACCGACGCGTCGAGGTCGGAGGCGTACAGTTCGAGGTGGTGGAGCTGCCCGGCGCGGTCGGGGTCGGCGTGGTCGTGGTCCATGGGAACAGACGCACAGGGCAGCGGTAAAGAACGGACGGTCTCCTACTCGACCAGTTCCTCGTCCTCGAACTCCTCGCCGAACGAGGTTTCGGTGAGGTACGACGAGAGTTGGACGCCGAGCAGGCTCACGACCACGCCCGCGACGACGAACAGCGCCATCCGCGTCCCCGAGTGGAGGACGATGCGCTCCACCGACAGGCTCCCGAGTTCCATGTGCGGGACGACGACCGGTTCGACGTAGCCCTCGCGCTGGAGGAAGTACGCCGAGAAGCCCCGCACCACCAGTCCGACCGCGAGGACGCCGAACGGGAGGTTGAGATAGGAGTTTCGCACCCGGTCGTTGCGGATAATCTCGTCGAGGAGTCGGCCGGTCGATGCCGCCAGCGCCGCCGCGGCCAGCCACGGGACGCTGGCGAACGCGAACGCCATCGCGGGCAGGAGGACGCCCTCCGTCGAAACCGAGGAGTTCGAGACCCGCAGCGCACCGGCGAACAGGCCGATGAGCGAGAGTCCCGCGGCGACGACGTACGTCACGATGGAGACCCGGCCGGAGTAGAGGGCGTCTTTGATGTCGGTCGGCAGGTCGGCGACGTACTCGTCCACGCCGAGTCCCTTGTAGAGGACGAACAGGCCGATGACCGCAGTGATGGCGGCGACTGCGGTCGCGGGTCCGGCCGCCATCAGGATGATGGGGAACGCCAGCAGCGCGACCCCGACCGGGACGAGGACGGTCTGGCGCAACTCCTCGTCGGCGAGGAACTGCTTGAGCAGGTAGTACGTCGATTCGATGTCACGGGCCTGCCGGACGACCACGCGGTCCACGGCGTCCACCTGCAACCGACTCTCGATGATTGGAACTAATCGCTCGTCCTGCGCGCTGTCGATGACGACCACGGCCGAGTCGGGGTCGAACTCCGCGATGAGGTCGTCCATCTGGTCGGCGACCGCGCGGTCGCGGCCGACCATCGTCTCGGCGGCCCCGGAGATGACCGCCACGGTGACCTCCTCGTCGCCGTCGCGCAGGTCCCGGGCCACGCGCAGGGATTCGAGCAGGCAGTTGACGCTGGAGTCCTCCGGGTCCGCGAGACCGACCTCCGTGACGAGCGACCGGACCGCTTCCCACCCGGCGACCGGGGTTTCGAGACCGGTCTTGGTCCCGATGTCGTCGTTCCGGTCGACGCAGACTACCAGCGTACTCATGTCGCGTAGCTGAATCCAGACGGTCCCGCGTTAAAAACCCTCGTGCTTGGGCGGCGTCGCGGGATTCGGCGGCGGTCGGAGTCGGAACTCGCCGAGCGAAGTCGGCGCGAGCACCGACCTCAGAACCGCGCGAAACTCGGCACGCTCCCGGCGACGCCGTGGCCGACTTTCCGTCCGGCACCCAGCGCGTAGTGGCGCACGCTCCGGTAGAGCGGTTGGCGGTGACCGTGAATCTCGGCGTCGCCGTCGGTGAAGGCCCGGACGACGTGGTCGCGGTCGATATCGGCCTTCGAGGACGCGCCCTCGACGGTGAGTTCGGTGTAGGCACGGCCGAGGTACTTCGCGGAGTGAGCGTCGCTGGCCGCGACGCCGGGGTAGTCGTTGCGGGCCGCGAACTGGCGCGCGCGGCGGTTCCGGTAGCCCGTGAATATCCACGAGTTGTACACCTCGATGGCGTCGCAATCGGTGATTCGCCCCTTCCGAACCCCGTGACGCGTGCGCTGGAACGGGTGGGGAACGACCGCGACTCCGCCGCTGTCGCGGATTTCGGCGACCGTCTCGTCGAGCGGTCGGTGGGGTTCTGGGCGCTCCTCGACGCCGATAGCGAGCAGGTGGCCCGCCGCGGTGGAGACCTCGACCCCCGGAACGCCGACGAGTCCGTACTCCGGGGCGAGTTCCGCCGCCCGGAGCGACTCCCGGATGGTGTCGTGGTCGGTCACCACGATGCCATCGAGACCGATGTCGCTGGCCTGCGCCAGCAGGAGTTCGACGGGTTCGTGCCCGTCGTAGGACCCCTCCGAGTGGACGTGCGGGTCGATGGTTATCGTCGTCTCTGAGGCCATTTGCAATCTCTAGCGCCCGAAACGGCAAAAGTCCAGCCATCGAAACACCCGACGGACTCGATGCCGGACCTGACCCTCGAATCGGAGGAGTGGTACGTCCTCACGAACTGGTTGTGCGAGCGAGAGAACCGACTGCAGTACGCGCTCCGGTCGAAGTCCCGGGAGTGGGAGTTCGTCCACGAACTCCGGCGAGAGATAGAGACCCAGAACGCCGGCGGTGAGACCGACGGCGCACCGCAGACCGTCGCGCTCTCGGACCGGCAGGTGACGTACCTCTCGTCGTTCCTGCGGAGACGGGCGCGGAAACTGCTCCTCTTCCCGTGGCGCGACCGGGAGCGTCGGGACGTGCGCCACCTCCGGGACCACCTGCTCGAAGAGAGCGGGCTAGCGGAGGAGACTGAACGCTCGGATTAGTCGGCGTCCGCGGGGTCTACGACCGAGTCGGACTCGGTATCCACGCCCACGCGGTCGCAGAGGTCCGACATGGGGCACTCGTCGAGTCCGTCGAGACACGCGGGCTTCCGAGCTGAGCAGTACTCCCGACCGAACTGGATGCTCGCGGTGTGACCGAATCCGCACTTCTCGTCCGGAACCTCTCGCTCAAGTACCGCCCGGACCGCCTCGTGGTCGGCGTCGGCGGGCGCGACGCCGAGCCGCCGGTAGATGCGGTGGACGTGCGTGTCCACGGGAAAGACGCCGGACCGTCCGCCGGCGAACAGCAGGACGCAGTCGGCGGTCTTGGGACCCACGCCGTCCATATCGAGGAGGGCGGTGCGGACCTCCTCGGGGTCGCGCTCCCTGACGAACGCGTCGAACGCGGCCGCGCTCCCGTACTCGTCCAGCACTCGCGCGGCGACCGTGGTCAGCACGTCGGCCTTCCGGTTGTAGAGTCCGGCCGACCGGATGGTGTCGGCGAGTTCGTCGTGGTCGGCGTCGGCGAGCGCGGCGGCGAGGTCGGCCGCGTCGTCCCCGTCGCCTGTTCCATCTGCGTCGCTTGCACCGTTCCCGTCGTCCGCACCGCCGTACCGCTCCGTCAGCGCGTCGTGGGCGGGTTGGCTCGCCACGTCGCTGGTGTTCTGGCTCAGAATCGTCCGGACTAAACACTCGAAGGCGTCGCGTCCGCCGTATGTCTTCTGCCAGTAGAGGTCGCCGAGACGGTCCACGACCGCTTCGGCGCGGGTGGCGGCCTCGCCCGACGCGAACTCGGCGGGCGAACTCACTTCGGCCTCGCCGCCGCTGATGTTCTCCGCGGGTTCGGAGTTCTCCGGCATGTGTCCCGTTTGGGGCTGAAACCGTTTACCGTTACGGATAGAGTTATTGTGTTCTCCTCGGAGTCGTCCGTATGGGTCTTTTTAGCCGGGATTCTGACGACACCGACGACACCGACGACGTTCTCGCCGAGGCGCTGGTCGGCGAGGCGGAGGGGGAGACCGTCACCGAAGCAGCGCTGACGAACGCGCGCCGCCGAAAGTGGCTCCGGAACCGGTCGTACCTCTCGGAACCGGTCCTCTCGCACCTCGACGACGAGAGGCTCCACCACGTCTACTTCGACCCGAAGTCGGGGTACCGGCGGGGAGACGCCACCGAGTCTCCGTATCGAAAGCGCGGCGCTTGCTTCGCGTTCACCGGCCGACGACTCCTCCTAATCGTCGGAAAGAAGCGCGAGGACGAGCGACTCGAAATCGACTACGAGGACGTTTCGGGTGTAGACGTGGACTCCGAGGCGGGCGAACTGACGCTCCGACTCGACGACGGCGCGCCGGTCACCTTCGCACCGAAGACCGGCCCGAGCGACCCCGAAACCCTCTCGGAACGCGACTGGGTGGTCCTCGCGGAGTTCCTCGACGAGTACGCCGGCGCGCCGGTCCCCGCCAGCGACTCCGAACTGGCCGACGCGGCTTCTCGCCGACACCGCGCACGCGGTCTCACCGAGTCCGTCGAGGGTCCCGCGACGGTCGAACTGATGGAGACCTACCTCGGGCGGTACCCACGGGGCGACGGCGAGGACGAGCGCCCCGTCCGCGTCGCGCCGTTCGACGACCTCCGGCGGCGGGACTTCGACGCTTTCGACGAGGTGCGAACCGACCGAGAGGGCGTGCTCGTCGTCTCTCGTACCCGACTCCTCCTCGACGTCGAGCGCGAGCGCCTGCGACCCGAAGGCGTCTGGGTAGAGCAGATTCGACAGGCGGCCGGACTCTCGAAGAAACGAGGATACGACGACGAGGACTTCCTCGACCGCGGCACGGACATGCTCGAAATAGACTACCGGTCGGTCGAAACCACCTTCACACGAGACCTCGACCCCGTCGAGACGGAGATTCGGTTCGCGGACCTCGCGAGCGACGGCGCGGCCGCCGACGGTCGGTGGTTGGTCCTCCGGGAGCGAAACGACGACCCGCTCCGGATTCGGACGGAGTCCGAGGCGATGGCCCTCGCGCTCTCGAAGTTCGTCGCCAAGTACGGTCCCCAGTGACTGCTCGACTCAGTTTTCGCGCGTTACCGAGAGCGTCACCGTCAGTTCCGCCCCATCTGCCAGCGCCGCCACGAGGTCTCTGTCGAACCCCTCTGCCGCGAATTCCGCGCCGACCAGAATCGTCCGGTCGTCCACGTAGTCGCTGGTCCGGCCCACCGCGCTCCGGTCGCTCTCGAATTCGAGGTCCGGGTGGCCGCGGCCGACGACCGTCTCGGTGTGGCCTGCGGCCTCGAACGTCGCGGTAATCGTCGCGTCGGCGTTCTGGCAGGCCGCGACGAACTCGTCGTCGAAGTCGGCCGGAGCGCGGTCCGCCTCGATGCCGAGGATGCAGTCGCCCGCGGGCGTGAGATAGTCGTCGGTCGTCACCTCGAAGGTGCTGGCGTGGGCGGCCGAGACGTTCTCGTGACCGCGCGCGTGGAGCACTTCGTCCATGGGGACGGATTTCGACAGCGGACACTTGAATCGCGGGAAACCGACTGCGGTGGCCGGTCCGAAGTGGCTGGGCGGACCGACGACACTTGACGAACTACCGCACCACAGTCACCGTGACCGCGCCGCAGGCGCACTCGTAGGCGCGGCGCTCGCCCGCGTCGGTCGTCATCCGGAGCATCAACTCGTCCTCGCCGAGGGTGCGCTGACAGTTACGGGCGTCGCAGGCACACCGCAGGTCTTCGAGCATACCCGAACGTGGTCCCGCCATCCTACTTAAATTGAGCCATGGGCGCGGTGAAAGTGAAAGTGGTCGGCTCCGGTACGTAAAACCTATCTGGTGTGGGTGTAGTTGCCCGTGTATGTCCCTCACCGACTGGACGGGCGCGGCGGTCGAACCGTCCGCCGGAGCCGAGCCGCCCTCCCCCGACGAGTGGCACCCGGTCGAACTACCGGGCCGCCCCGAGCGGTTCGCAGACGCCGACGCCGTGGCGTACCGAACCGAGTTCGCCGACCCCCGCGCCGCCGACGAGCGAGCGACCCTCGAACTCCGCGGGTTGTTCGCCCACGCTCGCATCTGGCTGAACGGCGAGTTGCTCGGCGAACACGACGCCTACTTCGTCCCCGCGCGTACGAAGTGGACCTCGAAACCGACAACGAACTGGTCGTCGAGTGTCGCGCCCCCGAATCGTACGGCGGCGTCTACGCGACCGACCGAGTCCCGGACGAGCAGGCGGTCCCGGGCATCTGGTGGGCCGCGGACCTCGAAACGCATCCAGAGACGTTCGTGGACACGCTCTCGCTGACGCCCCGGCGGACCGACGACGGCGCGGTCATCGACGCCGAGTTGGCCGTCGAGGCGGGCGAGGCGCTGGACGAGCGCATCTCGCTGTCAGTGCGCCCGCAGGGGTTCCGGGGCGGCGGCGTAATGGAACGCGCTCGAATCGAGGCCGACGCGGGCGAGCGCGCTGTCGTCGAGAAGACGCTCGAACTCCGCGACCCGGCTTACTGGTGGCCCGCGGGTCACGGCCCGCAACACCGGTACGCGGTCCGGGCGAAACTCGGCGACTCCGAACGGGTCGTGAAGACCGGTCTCTCCGAAATCCGCGACGCCGGGGACGACGGATTGGTCGTCAACGGACAGGAAGTCCGGGGACGTGGGTTCTCGCTCCTCCCGACGGGCGACCCGACGTGGGACGTCGAACGGGCCGCCAACGCCAACGCGAACGTCGTCCGCGCGTACGGCCACGTCCCGCCCGCCGAGTTCTACGAGGCCGCCGCCGAGGCGGGCCTGCTGGTCTGGCAGGACCTCCCCATCTCCGGGGCGGGCGAGTCGGCCGGAACCGACCCGGACCGCGCGACGGCGTTGGCAGAGACCCTCTCGTCGTCGGTCGAGCGCCACCCCTGCGTGGCCGCGTTCGGCGTCCGCGCCGACCCGACCGACCACCTCGCGGGCGTCGGTCCCTCCCGTCTCGCCCGGTACAAGGTCCGCTGGCGAGCGTGGCGCGCGAACTACGACGCCACCGCGGACCGCGAACTCGCCAAGACCTTCCCCGACGACACGACAGTGTTCCCTGTCTCCGGCGCGCCCGGCATCGACCCCGACGCCGCACACGTCTACCCCGGATGGCAGTACGGCGACGCCGACGACGCCGAGTGGGTCCTCGACAAGTACGACTGTACGGGCGCGGTCGGCGCGTTCGGCGCGGGGTCGCTCACCGCGGCGGAGGGCCACGACGCCGCCGGGTTCGACGCCGACGCCCACGACGCCTACGTCGCCGGAAACGTCGAGACGTTGGGCGGCGACGAAGCGACCCCCGTCGAGGCCTCTCAGACGTATCAGACGCGGGTCCTCAAGCACGTCACCGAGACGCTCCGCCGCCGGGGCACCGGCCTGCTCGTGGCCGACGCGCTCCGGGACGCCGACGCCGGGGCGGGCATGGGCGTGCTGGCGGCCGACGGGTCCGAGAAGGACGGGTACGAGGCGATGGCGGCCTCGCTGGAACCCGTACAGGTCGTGCTCGACGGGTACCCGACGCACGGTTCGACCAGAGAGTTGACGGTCATCAACGACACGCCCGAGGCGGTGTCGGGCACGGTCTCGTGGACCGCCGGTGACCGGACCGGCGGGTCCGACGTGGAGGTCGAAGCCTACGGTCGTTCGCGTGCCGGGACGCTGGAGGTTCCAGACGACGCCCGAGCGGTCGAACTCTCCTTCGGGCGTGCCGACGGAGCCGTCCAGAACATCTACCCGCTGTAGCGTCCGGCGGTGTTTATTACCCCACCGAAGAGTGTGGGAAGGCCTTACACGGCCGTTAGCGGACGTGTGAACGGTTTCCACGCCCCAATTCAACGCAACATTTATATATACACAGCGAATATTTGCAGATACCAGAACGCCACGAGCGTTCGGCAAGCATCGCGCGACAAATGACATGGGACTATTGTCAACGGTCGATTGCCAGTTGTAGACAGCAGTTGCTGTCGTCCACTGGCTCGCCGAACGCCGAGGCGGGCATGGAATCGAGGTTAAATTAGCATGGTAAGTGTAACAGAAGAGGAACTTCAGAACAAGTCGAAAGGCGAACTAATCAAACTTGCGGGCCAGCTCCGAGACCGACGAAACGAGCTGAATCAGAAGGCCAGCAAGCGCGCCTCCAAGCGTGACGACCTGAACGCCAAGACCCGCGAGAAGGTCGACGAGGCTCAGGAACACCGCGAGAAGCGCGACGAACTGAACGAGCAGGTTCAGGAGCACAAGGAGAAGCGCAACGAACTCAACGCGAAGGCCAACGAACTGTTCGACGAAGTCGAGCAGAAGAAGTCCGACCTCGAACTCAACGAGGGAAAGGACATCGAGGAACTCGAATCTGAAATCGAAGACCTCGAATTCAAGCAGCAGACCGAGGTCCTCTCGACCGAGGAGGAGCGCGAACTCATCGAGAAAATCGAGGCCAAGCGCGAGAAGCTTCAGGACCGAAAGGAGAAGCTCAACGACAGCGAGGACCTCGAAGGACTCGTCGAGGAAGCCGAAGAGGTTCGCGCCGAAGCTAGCCGTCACCACGAGAAGGTGACCGAACTCGCGGACAAGGCCCAAGAGCATCACAACCAGATGATTGAGGCCTACCGCGAAGCCGACGAGATTCGCGACGAGGCCGACGAGATGCACGAGAGCTTCGTGGAGGCCCAGGAGGCCGCCGACCAGCACCACGAGGACTTCGTGCGCGTCCAGAAGCGCCTGCGCGAACTCGACAAGCAGGAAGAGGAAGAGCGCAAGACCGAGAAGGAGAAGGAGCGCGAAGAGGCCAAGGAAGAGGCCGAGGAAATCTACCAGCAGTTCAAGGACGGCGAGACCCTCGACACCGAGGACCTCATGAAGCTCCAGAAGACGGGTCTGCTGTAAACTCCGTAGTTCTGCGGCATTAGTTTCTCAGTTCTTCAGTTTCGGGTAGCGGTGGCTTCATCGGTAGTGGTCGACGGGGTGGTACGGATTTACCACTTCGCTACTATCGAAGCCCGCGACCCCACGTCACAGCACTGCGATTTTGGTAGTCTCGTCCGCGTAGTGGCCTCGTCTGCACTAGCTTCTGCCGGTACGAACGAGTCACCGCAACCGTACCGCACCGCGATAGCCTCACACCCCCTCGTCGGCCGCCCGAACGCGGCGACTCCACCGGCGGACAGACCGCGTCCGCCGAGCAGTCGTTCGCGACGCTCACGACGACCTCGCGCAGCGGGCGCGACACGAGGTCGCGCTCGTACGCGCCGACCACAGTCGGTGGACGAACCGTCGGAATTTCGAGGAGAGAGGCCTCTTTCGGGCGGTCGTATACACCCCAGTTCTACGAGTCGGACGCTTGGACCAGCGACAGTGGCGTGTGGTGCCTCGTGACAGAGCTAACGAACGTTTAAATATCGAGACACCCAACCCAAAATCGTGCCGTCCACGGTCCGAGGTTCCGGCGTCACGGAATTCCAGACGCCCGACCGCGCGATGCGTATGCGTACGCCGAGCAACGCATAACGTCGGGAGGACCCACCCGGACCGTGGCACGCGGACGGTTTTTCGCGGTGGCGAAACCCGACCGAGCGGTCGAGTCGCCACCGAACGTCTACCAGCGAATCCCATCGACCAGCGCCATGCCCGAACACGAAAATCGGCGGGTTTTACACCCGCCACGAAGGATTGGATAGTATGAGCCACGACGACTTTCCCACGGAGAAGCCAGCGGTGGTGACCTGTGGACTGCCGTACGCCAACGGCGACCTCCACATCGGCCACCTCCGGACGTACATCAGCGGGGACGCCTACGCACGGTCCCTAGAGAAGTTAGGGCAGGAGACCGCCTTCGTCTCGGGGTCCGACATGCACGGGACCCCGGTCGCGGTCAACGCCGAGAAGGAGGGCGTCTCTCCCGAGGAGTTCGCCTTGGAACACCACGAGAAGTACGCCGAGACGTTCCCCCGGTTCGGCGTCGAGTTCGACAACTACGGCCACACCCACGACGAGACCAACACCGAACTCACGCAGGAGTTCGTCCGGTCGTGGATAGACGCGGGCCACGTCTTCGAGAAGGAGATTCAGGTCGCGTGGGACCCCGAGGCCGACACGCCCCTGCCCGACCGCTTCGTTGAGGGGACCTGCCCGTACTGCGGCGCGAAGGCCCGCGGCGACGAGTGCGACGAGGGGTGTCAGCGCCACCTCGAACCCGGCGAAATCGAGGACCCGGTGAGTACCATCACCGGGAACCCCGCCGAGTACCGCACTCGCGAACACGAGTTCCTGCGACTCTCCGACTTCCAGGAGTACCTCGAAGGGTTCATCGACCGACTCGAAGGCACCAGCAACGCGCGAAACCAGCCCAGAGAGTGGATAGAGGGCGAACTACAGGACCTCTGTATCACGCGCGACATGGACTGGGGCATCGACTACCCCGGCGAGGGGAAAGAAGACCTCGTCCTCTACGTCTGGGTGGACGCCCCCATCGAGTACGTCGCCTCCACCAAGCAGTACACCGAGCGCGTCGGCGAGGACGTGTTCGACTGGGAGGAAGTCTGGAAGGACGGCGCGCCGGAGGCGGGTGCCGAGGGCGAGACCGAAGACGAGACGTGGGCCGAGGCCGACACGGGCGAAATCGTCCACGTCATCGGCCGCGACATCATCCAGCACCACACCGTCTTCTGGCCGTCGATGCTCCGAGGCGCGGGCTACAACGAACCCCGTGCGGTGATGGCCAGCGGGTTCGTCAACCTCGACGGCGACGCGTTCTCGACCAGTCGCAACCGCGCGGTCTGGGCCGACGACTACCTCGACGAGGGGTTCCACCCGGACCTCGTGCGGTACTACCTGACCACCACCGGCGGGTTCCAGCAGGACGTGGACTTCTCGTGGGAGAAGTTCCAAGAGCGCGTGAACGGCGAGTTGGTCGGCACGCTCGGCAACTTCGCCTACCGGAGTCTGCTGTTCGCGGCCCGCAACTACGGCGGCGCGCCGGACGCCGACACCTCCGCGGAGGTCGCCGAGCGCATCGAGGAGGCCGTCTCGGAGTTCGAGGCCGCGGTGAACGACTACTCGCTCAAAAAAGGCGGGCGACACCGCCGTCGCGCTGGCGGGATTCGGCAACGAGTACATCCAGCGCAACGAACCGTGGAACCTCACCGACGACGACCCCGAACGGGCCGAGCAGGTCATCTACGACTGCGTCCAGATAGCCAAGGCCGTTGCGGTCCTCTCGGCACCCATCCTCCCCGACAAGGCCCAGCGCCTCTGGGAGCAGTTGGGCGAGGCGGAGTCGGTCCACGACGCCGACCTCGACACCTGCCTCGAATCGCCGCCGGGCGACTTCGGCGAACCCGACGAACTGTTCGAGCAGATAGAGGACGAACGCGTCGAGGAACTGAACGAGAAGTTGCAGGAGCGAGTCGAAGCGGCGACGGAAGAAGCGAACGAAGACGACGACAACGAGGAGACTGACACCGTGAGCGACATCGACATCGAACCCGTCAGCGACGACCGCATCAGCTTCGAAGAATTCCAAGACCTCGACGTCCGCGTGGGCGAAATCGAGGTCGCCGAACCCATCGAGGGCGCGGACGACCTCGCGCGCCTCGAAGTGGACATCGGCGTCGAGACCCGCCAAATCGTCGCGGGCATCAAGCAACTCCACGACCTCGACGAACTTCCGGGCACGAAGGTCGTCGTCGTGGCGAACCTCGAACAGGCCGAACTGTTCGGCGTCGAGAGCAACGGCATGGTGCTCGCTGCGGGCGAGGACGCCGACCTGCTGACGACCCACGGCGACAGCGTCCCGGGCACGAAGGTCAAGTAAGCCCTTCCTGACGATTTTCCGGACAGTATCGGTCTACTATAGATGAACGTCGAGGACGGTTACTATTGAGACCGGGACGTACGAGGTTCGACAGTCGGAGGGTATTATTCGGACGTGAAACCGACCCGAATCTCGGCTACCGCCTCCGTTACAGGTCCGACGCCGTCCTGATTGGTTGCACACATATCTCTCGACAGACAATAATTACAAAATCACTAATAGAATAATTTAGTCTATTCTTAATCTAATTAATCTCTCAATTGTATAAAAACTGCAGCACTGAGCTACATCCCCAAAGTGATTGAAATTATAACACCTTATGTTTCAGACGTTCCTATCATCGGATGCAGTCCCCATGACCCGAAGCACCTCCAACCGACGTGCGTTCCTGAAGAAGGCAGCGCTGACGACCACTGTCGCTGGCGGCGCGCTCGCCAGCGCTCAGCCCGCCGCCGCGGCCGACCAGAAGGTGATTCTTGAGGGCAACGGTGGGAGCGGAAGCTACCACGTTTACGTCAACGACCCGAACGCGTCGGCCGTCAGCAGTACGCTCGAAAGCTCCGACGGCGTCGACAACAGCTCTACCAGTTCGCGACTTTCGGGCGAACTCAGTGACGGTGACCGCGACGAGTACACGTTCGACGGGCAGGTGACCGGCGTAGGCCTTCGCGGCGACGTGTGGCTCGAGGTCGTGAATCCCAACGGCATCAACCGTGGCGGTCGCCTCGACATCGAGGGCGGTGGCGATTCCAGCTACTGGGTCAAAGCCAGTCGAGACATGCGTGACGAGTACGGCAACCTCGAATCCAGCGACAGTGTGAGTGACGATACCTGTGACGGTACGCTCGACTTCAGCGACACGGACAGTTACTACCTCGACGGTACGATTTACGCCGTCAACGCGAGCGTCGCCGACGGGGACTCGGTCATCATCAATCACGACCTCTGAGTCCGGCCCTCGAACATCATTTTTATCGGTGTTTAGTCAGAGGTCGTCCACGACTTCCGCCAACTCCTCGGTCGGGATTATCTCCATCGTCTGGGCGTCGAGACCGTGGCGCTCCAGCGCGACCCCGGCCTGATACGCCGCGTTCCGGTCCGGTGCCTCCATGACCACGAGGAAGTCGTACTCGCCGAGGATGGCGTACGTGTGTTTCAGGTCGGCGTGCTGGTCTTCGAGGTCCGACCGGATGTCGCCCCAGACTGACGTGAGTTCCTGCGCGTTCTGGAAGTCAGTCCGGACGTCCACGAGGGAGGCGTACTGTGGCATAACTATTCCATTCGGAAGCGATGCAATAAGGGGTTGTGGCTAGCGGAACAACTCGATGGTGAGTGAACTCTGGGCCAATCACCGGGGGTTTTTGGCCCGGACGGGCGTACGCCGACCCATGAGAAACGCCAAAATCGTCTGTACGCTGGGACCGGCCTCCGACTCCCGGCGTACTATCCGGGAACTGGCAGAGGCCGGGATGACGCTCGCCCGACTCAACGCCAGTCACGGCACGCGAGAAGACCGCGCAGAACTCATCGACCACGTCCGGACCGTGGACGAGACGACCACCAACCCCCTCGCGGTGATGGTGGACCTTCAGGGTCCCGAGATTCGGACCGCAGAGGTCGAGGAGCCGATTCACCTCGAAACCGGGTCCACCGTCCGGTTCGTGGCGGGCGACACCGCCACGCCCGAGGAAGTCGGCCTGAGTTACTCCATCACCAACGTCGAACCCGGCGACAAGGTACTGCTGGACGACGGCCGCATCGAGACGACCGTCGAGGAGACCGATGGGGAGACGGTCCTCGCGCACGTGGAGAGCGGCGGCGAACTGAGCAGTCGAAAGGGCGTCAACGTCCCCGGCGTCGACCTCGACCTCGACGTCGTGACCGGGAAGGACCGCCGTGACCTCGAACTCGCGGCCGAGAAGGGCGCGGATTTCGTCGCTGCGAGTTTCGTCCGGAGCGCCGAGGACGTCCTCGAAGTGAGCGAGGTGTTGGAGGAACTGGGCGCTGACATCCCCATCATCGCCAAAATCGAGCGCAGGGGCGCGGTCGAGAACCTCGACGAGATAATCGGGGCGGCCTACGGCGTGATGGTCGCCCGCGGGGACCTCGGCGTCGAGTGTCCGCTCGAAGACGTGCCGATGATTCAAAAGCGCATCATCCGGAAGTGCCAGCAGGCCGGCGCGCCGGTCATCACGGCGACCGAGATGCTCGACTCGATGGTCCACGCCCGCAGGCCCACCCGCGCGGAGGCCTCCGACGTGGCGAACGCCGTGCTGGACGGCACCGACGCGGTGATGCTGTCGGGCGAGACCGCCATCGGCGACAATCCGGTCCGGGTCGTGGAGACGATGGACCGCATCGTCAGGGAAGTCGAAGAGAGCGACGAGTACGACGAAATCCGCGAGCAGCGCGTCCCTTCGGCCGAGGACGCCCGGACCGACGCGCTCGCGCGGTCGGCGCGCTACCTCGCCCGCGACATCGGCGCGTCGGCCATCGTCGCGGCCAGCGAATCCGGGTACACCGCGCTCAAGATATCGAAGTTCCGACCCCAAGTCCCCGTGGTGGCGACCACGCCCAACGACGACGTGCGCCGCCAACTCGCGCTCGCGTGGGGCGTCAACGCCCAGTACACGCCCGTCGCGGAGGGCGTGGACACCATCATCGAGGACGCCGTGCAGGCCGCGCTCGACGCGGGCGTGGCCGACAGCGGCGACACCGTCGTCGTCGTCTCGGGCATGATGTCGGAACTAGAGGACACCAGTACGACCAACATGCTCAAGGTCCACGTCGCGGCCGAGACCATCGCGACCGGCCGGAGCGTGGTCCGAGGTCGAATCGCCGGACCGGTCGCGCGCACCGAGAACGGCGACCTCTCGGCGGTCGCCGAGGGGTCGATTCTGGCCCTCGACCCCGAGTTCGACGGCGAGTTCACGGGCGACCCCTCGAAACTCCTCGGCATCGTGGACGCCCGGCCCGGGATGACGGGCTATCCCGCGATGATAGCCCGCGAACTCGACATCCCGATGGTGAGCGGTGCGCCACTCGACCCCACCATCCGGAACGGCGACGTGGTGACCCTCGACGCCGAGCGTGGCGTCGTCTACGACGGCGACGTAACCCACGCCGAGCGACCGTAAATCGCACTACGCATCCACGGACGGTATCCGCCGCAGTCCCCGAAACACACCGCGATGGGAGCCAACCTTTTAGCGGTGGGACGCCTACGCACGGCTATGTCGGATTGGAAGTACGAGACCGACGAGGTCGGCGAGGACGGGTACGAACCCGAAGCGGCGGACGAGTCGCTCGAACCGCTCGAACCGGGGTCGCCGTCAGTCGAGAACGCGCTCTTCGTCGCGCTCGGCGTCGGGACGATGCTGTTCGTCTTCGCTCGCATCGTCCTGCTAGCCGGATGAGGCCGCTCGCGGCGTGCGCTCGGGCGGTCGTCGGGACGACCGTCGGCCACACTGCAAAACGTTAACCCGTCCGAATTCCAAGACGATGGTATGGCACCGCTGTTGGACTCGCTCCCGCTGTTGCTCCTCGTCGCCGGTATCGGTCTCGCTATCGCCGAGGCGCTGATTCCGGGCGCACACTTCGTCGTCCTCGGCGTCGCACTCGTTCTCGCGGGGTTGGTCGGACTGCTCCTCGGTCCGGCCGCCTCGCCGCTTCTCTTGGCCGCGCTGGTGTTGGGCTTCGGGGCGGCCTCGCTGTACGCCTACCGCGAACTCGACCTCTACGGCGGCAAGGGAGTCGCGCGAACCCGGGACTCCGACTCGCTCAAGGGACAGACCGGTCGCGTCACCGAACGGGTCACGACGCAGGACGGTCAGATAAAGCTCCACGAAGGCGGCTTCAACCCCTACTACGCCGCGCGGAGTATCCACGGCGAGATTCCGGAAGGGACGGAGGTGATGGTCGTGGACCCCGGCGGCGGCAACGTCGTCAAGGTCGAGGCCCTGGAGGCCATCGAGGACCCCATCGACCGGGAGTTGCGTGACGGGCGCGAGTCGTCCTCTCGTGACGACAGTCAGCGCGAGCGGGACCGTGAAACAGAAGAGACGTGAGTCCTCTCCGGCCCGTTAGCTCTCCGTCGTCTCGTTCTGTATCGTCGTTTCGGTTCCGTCGGTCTCGAAGTCGAAGATGCCGTCGGGTCGTCGACTGCACGCCGGTCGAAACGGTAATAGAAAACGAGGGCGGTCTACCTATCTCGGAGGTCGGCCCCCACGACTCTCCAGTTACTCAGCTATGGCCGTGGCCATCTTCTCGTCACGATTACTATTCCACAACGACGAAGGCGATGTCGACGACCGCCGCGCCGCCTCTGGTGAACGGACCGTCTTTCTCACCGCCCGACTGGACGAAGTCGTACGTCTCGTTGTCGTTCGTACTCTTGTGGGGCATCGCGATGAGCGCCTGCGTCGACTGGAGTTCATCCTGATTGAACTCTGCACCCGGTACGCTCTCGAACAGCGGCACCTCCACGTCTTCGTGTTCGCCCGCATCGAGGAGTTCGGACGCGCCGATGACGCTGTCCACCGGATTTAACCCGTCTGCCACCAAGCTCAGGTCGTGGATGGCCATGAACCCCTCCTCCGGCAGGAAGGTCTCCTGCACCGTGACCTTGCTACCGCCGTACGTCTGATTCCGGAACGTGACCGTCGCACCGTCGACCTCCTTCTCCTCGTCATCGTCCTCGTCTTCGAGGTCGACGGGTTCGTACGCGACCTTGAGGAACTCGAACTTGCCCTTTTCGTCGCCCTCACAGGGAGCCGGTTCGCCGGCGAACTTGTAGACTTGCGCCGTCTCCACGTCGGTCCCCGTCGGAACGAGCAGGTACGACTCCCGGGCGGCCGCGTCGGCGTCCTCCGAGAGATAGAATATCTGGTAGACGTGGTATTCCTCTTTCGACCCTCCGCACGCGACCGGACGCGTCTGGGGGAACTTCCCACCTTCGGGATTCTCCAGCAGGATGAACTTGCCGTCGCCGAACTTCTCGAACTTCTTTTTGGGCGTGAGCGCGGCCGGCTGTCCGGATGCCGCGACGGTGCCCGTACCCATCGATAGGCCAAGACCCGCTGCCGACATGGCAGTTGTCTTCTTGAGGAAGTCTCGCCGGGAGTCGAACGGACCGCCCAGTTTTTCGGTTAGTGCCTCGATGCTCTCTTTCGAACTAATGGTGTCGTTTTTCTCAGTCATTGTCAGTTTGGTCTGCGGTAGCTCCGGTCTCATCCCAACACTCCTCGTTCGTCCGACACCGTGTCTATCCCATCAAACGGGAAAAATTGGAGAAACTGTTTCAGTTGTCTCGGGACTGTTGAGAGGTAATAGAGATAGATTATCCAGCGCTACAGCAAGAATCCCTCCGTTTTCAACCCCTTAATCGACGTTTCGGAGGATAACGCAATCGTTACACTCTCGTGAAGTGCAGAAGTGTATCTTCTCTCGACCGAAAGTGGAAACACGCACTCACTTATCGTCTCCCTCTTCCACTGTCAATGGCTCTGTAGCGTCCAGAGATTCCGTTTCGGTCTGTAGGAAAACTGCGCTTTCGTGCATCGTCTCGTTGCGTTCGACTTATTTTCCAGAAATAAAACTCTAGTTTCGGACCCTCGGAGAATTCTGCTCAGTTCCGGGGGATAACGCGCCCTCCGACCCTCGCGAAATCGGTGAGACGGTCAGGTGCTTTCCGCGATGAATGAGGAGTCTGTTCGAAAGAGTGTATTCACCCGGACCTGGTAGTGGTCTCTCCAGTCGTCTTGGCAGTAGTGGCGTTCGTCGTGGTCGTCTCCCTCGCCTCAGCATCGTGCCGAATTGCGAAAGCGTACGGAGCTGGCGTGGACATTCTATCAACCACCTCGTCCGTCTCAGTGTCGATGGTGACGACCTGATTATTTCCGAGGAACGCGGCGTACGCCAGCTTTCCGTTCGGACCGACGGTGATTCCGTACGGGCCTGCCGTATACGCTTCGTGGCTCTCGACCGGAATCTCCTTCAGGGAATCGTTGACGGTGATGATGTTCGAGAGTTCGTAGCTCGGTCCGGAACCGCCTCCGTCGTTGCCGGACGCCGCCTCGTAGACGACGACCGTCCCCGCCCGCATTCCAGTCGCGTAGGCTTTACTCCCGTCGGGCGTCAGTGCGACATCCGCCGGGCCGTCGGTCAGCGGCCGTGTGCCCAAGAGCTTTCCCTGTTCGGTATCGACGACGCCCAAATCGTTCGAGACCGTGTTCGTTGTGTAAAGACGATTTCTCTCGGCGTTGAGCGCGATAGTGCGAGGCCCGTCGGCGACCTTAATCGTTGAGGTCATCTTCAGGCGCTCGACGTCGATAACGCCGACGGTATCGCTCCCGTGATTCGTGACGTAGGCCTGCGTACCGTCGGGACTGAACACGACGTCGTGTGGGTTCTCTCCGACGTCGATAGTGGTCTGGACCGCGAGTTTTTGGGTGTCGATTACGGCGACGGTGTTCTCGCCCCGATTCGCGACGAACGCGTACTGGCGGTCGGCACTGACGCCGACACCTCGCGGTTGCTGACCGACTGGGATACGTTCGGTCTCCTCTTTCTTCTCGGGATTTATCACCGAAACGTCGCCGCTCTCGGCGTTCGTCACGAAGAAGGACTGCCCCCCGACTCCGCCCGAGATGTAGAGCGGTGCCTTCCCGACCTTGATGTGAGTGGTGTCCTTCACCGACTTCGGCAGTTTTGCGTCGGCCTTCGTCACCACCACTACGTTCGCCTCCCAGCACGTGGTGTACAGATTACCTGTGCCCGTCCCGCCACCGTCATCTTGCGCGAGGGCGGGAACAGCACTGCCGCCGATTGCGGTTGCGGCTCCAATTCCGCCAGTGGTCCGAAGCAGTTTCCGTCTGGTGAGTCCGCTATTCTCTGTCCGCGATTCGTCATTTTGCGTCATTCTCGTACCTCCTCGGACAGTCCCCGACGTCCGTGGTCTCTTGCCGGAATCGTCTGCGCGATGCGTCTATTTGGTCTTGGCGTGTCGTCTCTCATACCCGAGGCCCGCTACATCGTTTCGTCGAATAAAACGGAGCTACCGTTTGGGGTGTTCGGTTGTACAACCGGAGGTTCAGGAGTTATTCTGAATTTTAACGCGTGCTGTCGACTAGCAATTCAGACCACACTCTCAGTAAACGAGTAGTTCGTGGACAACGGTGATACAGTCTGATTATCCACGAAACAGAGGCAGGCGAGTGTGCATGCAACCTGCACATCCGATGCGATTACAGCGGAAGCAGGGCGAAAGCCCACGGTTGCAGCCGTGCGATGAAGCTGTAAACGCGAGTGGTATCCATTAGATACCGAGGTCGGGTGGCGCCGACCAACGCCGCTATATGGGTCCGAGCGTGCTGATTCGGCCCAGACCCCGACAACCCCCATTTGTGCGGTTTCAGACTCGATAAGCGGAATATTCGAGCACAGTCGGCAACTCGGAGTCTGGAAACCGAGGAGGGAGATAACCTAGGTTCAGTCGTCGTCTCCCAAGTAACGCTGGAGTGCAGCGAAGCCCCCAAGTCCGCCGAGCGCAGTCGACGCACCAAATCCTGGCGCGCGTGCCCGACTAACGAGGTCCCGTCCGACATCGTTAGCGGCCGTCTCGTTCTGTATCGTCGTTTCGGTTCCGTCGGTCTCCGTCGTCTCGTTCGCGGCCGGTCGCTCGGTTGCGTTGACGTTCACCTGTTCGACTCGCCCTTCACCAGCGGGGACGAGTTTGTAGAGCGACCCCTCGTTCTGCTGACGAAGGAACGTCTCACTGGTCAGCACGTAGAGTTCTCCAGCTTGGTCTTCGCCGAACGAGATGACGAACCGGCTGATTCGGTTGTCGGGACGACTGAGACCCTCGGTCACGACTCGGAGCTTGTCGACACCCCAGACCCCGGTCTCCTCCGACTCGGTGGCGACCAACAGCGTCCCGTGCGGGGCGACGGGCGAGAAACTCCAGTCGCCGAACACGTACTTGTCTTGGAGGTCCGGAAGCTGTTCCCCGGTGTAGACGTGTCCGCCGACGACGGCCTGCCCCACCGGCTTGTCCTCGTGAACGTGCGGATATTCGAGAATTGGGTCGAGCAACGGGTCGCTTCGGGGCGGGTAGCTCGTATCCGCGCACTTGAACTGTTTCGGCGGATTCCCCTGCGAGTACGGGTCGAAGCAGTGTTTCCCCTCTCGGAGCCGCCAGCCGTAGTTTCCGCCCTTCTCCACGATATCGACCTCCTCGTACAGCGCCCGACCGACGTCGCCCACGAACAACCGACCGTTCGGTCCGAACGACATCCCCCACGGGTTGCGGAAGCCCCAAGCGTAGTGTTCGTCGAGACCCGCTTGACCGACGAGCGGGTTCCCGTCGGGAATGGCGTACTCCTTCTGCTCGCCCCGGACGTTCTGACTGCCGTCCACGTCGATACGGAGGATGCTACCGAGCAGGTTGTTGTAGATGTCCTGCCCGTTGCCACCCGTGACGTGGCCCTGCATGTCGCCCGTGTCGCCGCCGAATCCGCCGTCGCCGATAGGGACGTAGAGGAGTCCGTCGGGACCGAACGAGATGTTTCCGCTGTTGTGGTTCGACCCCGGCGACGGCATCGCCAGCACTATCTTCTCGGTGTCGGGACTCGCGCCCTCGAGGTTCGGGTCGGCCTCGAACTCCGAGACCAGCGACGCGTGGTGGGTCTCCCCGCCCATGTCGTCCTGTACGGGCGCGCTGTACCGGACGTAGAACTTCTGGTTCTGCTGGAAGTTCGGGTGGAACGCCAGTCCCAGCAGTCCGGTCTCGGGGTGCGGTCCCGCCTCGTGGAAGATGCGGTCGCTGATGTCGATGAACGGTTCGCGCTCGCTCACGTCGAGCGCCTGTTGCCCGGTAATCTCGCTCCTGTCGAGGACGTAAATCTGGCCGGGCTGGTCCGCGACGAACAGTCGGTCCTCGCCCTCGGGTGCCTTCATCGCCACCGGGTACGAGAAGCCGCTGGCGACCTCTTTCAGTCCGACCTTCGGGCCTTTCGGGAAGTAGCCCGCGTCCACCGGGTCGGGTTCCTGCTGAGTCTGGCCCTCGACCTCGATGTCGCCGCGCATGCTGAGGTAGTGGACGTCGCAGTAGTACTGGACCATGTTCTCGGTCGCGACGAACTCGACGGTCTGGGTGTCGCCCTCGGCGTCGAGATACGGCGAAAACACGACCAAGTTCCCCTTCGTGGTGTAGACCGAGAAGTTGTGCGACCGACCGTCGAGGTTCTCCCAGACCACCCGGTACTTCTTCCCGGCTTCGAGGTTCAGCGTCGGGTTCTTCACGCCCGAGATTCGCTCGGGCGCTCGCCCAATCCAGTAGTCGGCCACGCCGTCCAATCTGAACGTCTGCGCTACGTCCGAGTCGTCCTGCGCGGCCGCGACGCTGGCCGCACCTGCGGCGGTCGCTCCGGCCGCCCCCACGGCCTTCACGAAGTCCCGACGCGACGTGTCTCCGAAGAATCGTTCCGTTGGTGAGTTCGTGTCTCGTGTCATTGGTTGTCCTGTTGTGGTCGTTGTCGGTTCAGGGCGTGACGACGAGCGTCCCTCGCATTCCCTCTCGGGCGTGGCCGGGGACGCCGCAGACGTAGGTGAACTTCCCGACCTCCTCTGGCGTGAACGTGACGCTGGCGGTTCTTCCGGGGAGTATCGTGTCGGTCTTGACGCCGAATTTGGGCAGTTTGAAGTTGTGCGAGATGGTCCCGACGTTCCGGAATCGGATGGTCACTTCGTTCCCCTGCTCGACGGTGATTTCCTCTGGGTCGAAGGTGTACTCCTGACCAGTTACCTCGATTTCGGTACCCGCGGCTTCCTGCGTGGTCGGAGTCGGCGTGTCCTCGAACTCAGTCGGATACTGCGGTTCGAACGGCGCTTTCTGGAGCGTGTTCTCCTCGAACATCACGTGGATGAACTTCTGTTTGACCGGGATGCCGTCGAGGGGCGCGTATTTGGGCTTTCCCTGCTTGGTTATCTTAATCGGGAGCACTATCAGATGCGTGTGAAGGAGTCGTCCGGCGATGGTGTTCTCGGGGCGAAGCGGCAGGTCTTCCTCGATAGCAAGGTTGTACGTATCGGTCCGGACCGTCTGCGTCGTCATCCAGTGAGTGACTCGGCGCTTGCTTACGGTCGTACCGTTCACGATGACGTCGGCGAGGGAGTACGAGGCCCCGTACGTGTACACCTTGGGCATGAGGGGCGACCCGGTGTCCGTAAGCCCGTGGTGGAATCTGTCGGTGAACACGCCCCCGCCGGTCTGGTACTCCGGAATCGGCGGCGCGAATATCGTCCGGAAGTCGAGTTCGTAGTTGTTCCGCTTCGGGTCCGTGAACCGGAGTTTACCGACCTCTATCGCGTCCTCGGTCTTCGTCGGCTTCCCCGAGTCCTTCGGGTCGCGGTCGTGGTACGTCAGTTCGAACTCGCCGTCGATAACTCGTCCCTCGTCGCTGAACGCCGTCGGGACCGTCGTCGTGGTGAACTCGCCGTCCTCGACCGCGCGCTTGTCGAGCGGAACGCCGACGGGAAACGGGTACTGCCGGAGTAGCTCTTTGATTGCCGGTTTCTTTGCCTTCTCGATGACTGGTTCGACGAGTTGCTTGGGATTCTCCGGCGTTCCGAACACCTTCTTGCTCAGTCGGCGCTTGCCCGGAAGGACCCAGTAGACGAGTCGTCCCGCGTCCTGCTTCACCTGTACTTCGGTCGGTAAGCCCTGACCCTGCGTCGTCTCTTGGGCCGTCGCCGCACCACCGAGGCCCGCAGTTATTCCCACCCCTGCGGTCGCTCGCAGGAATCGCCTGCGCGATGCGCCGCGTCCGTTACTGTCGTTGCTCATTCTCTCCCCTCCACCGTCGCCATCAGCGAACGAGCGAATAAAGCGGAACGACCGTTCAGAGTGTTCCGTTTCGCAAGGCGTAATTCGTCGGTCGCAAATCGCCGTTGAAGTTACCGACCGACGTCAGAATCGTACTCGTCGCCGGGAATCGAGGTCTCCAACGCGGAAACACGTCATTGCTAATCGTTCACAATGTGAGTGTGTGGTGGACGTGCATCGAGCGTGCACACCCGACGGAGGAGAGACTCGGAACACGGTGGAGACTCCGAAACGGTGTGTAGTTACGAGAGAGTGTATCGTCTGTAAATGTGTACGTCCACAGACGGCGGCAAATATCTGTGACCGACCGGTTCACGTCCGAATCGCGTACAGTCGTCCGTCGTTGCTGCCCACGTAGAGAACGCCGCCGACCACGGCCGGTGAGGACATCACCATGTTCCGAGTCCCGAACTGCCAGCGCGTCACTCCGTTACTCCTGTCGAGCGCGTACACCGTACCGTCTCCGCTCCCCACGTACAGCATTTCGCCGACGATGGCCGGGGACGATTCGACGACGTCGCCGGTCTCGAATCGCCAGCGTTCGGTCCCGTCGTCCGCCGCCAAGGCGTAGACGTTCCCGTCCCAACTCCCGACGAAAACCGCGTCGCGGCCGACCGCAGGCGACGATTTCACGAGGTCCGCGGTGCCGAACTGCCAGCGCTTCGTTCCGTCCGCGGCGTCCAGCGCGTACGCGTTCCCGTCGTTGCTCCCCACGTAGACGGTGTCTCGCGCGACGCTGGGGGCCGAGGCCACCGCGTCGTTCGTTTCGAAGCGCCAACGCCGGGTACCGTCGGCGAGATTCAGCGCGTACACGCTCCCGTCGTTACTCCCGGCGTAGAGGGTCTCGTCGGCGATAGCGCACGCCGCGTCCATCGCGTCGCCGGTTTCGAATCGCCAACGCTCGGTGCCCTTCGACGCATTGAGCGCGTACACGGTCCCGTCTGTATCCCCGACGTAGACGGTGCCGTTCGAGACTACGGGAGACGCCGCGACCGGGTGACCGGTATCGAATCCCCACCGTCGCCGCCCGCTTCCGGCGGCGAGAGCGTACAGCGTCCCGTCCAGACTCCCGACGTAGACGGTGTCGCCTTCGACCGCCGGCGAGGAGAAGACGTGGTGGTCCGTCTCGACCGCCCAGCGCTCGTCGCCCGTGACGGTGTCCACGGCGTAGACTATCCCGTCCGTACTCCCCACGTAGGCGGTGCCGTTCACGACTGCGGGAGAGGAGACGACCGGGTGGTGAGCGTCGAAGCGCCATCGCGTCCGCTCCGTCGGGTCGCCCGACACCTGCTCGCCTCGCGTCTCGCGGGTCTGAGCGGACCGACGGGGTCTGCCGGTGTTCGCCGTGTCGTACTGGAACGTCGGCCAATCGTCCGCGCGGCGTCTCGGTGGGGTTGTCATCGATTCTCGGTCGGGAGCGTCGGTGGCGTCGCGCATCCGTCTTCCGGCCGCCTGAACGCAGTATCGATTCGGCACTCGTCGTCTCGATAGTGCGGTCACCTCGAACTTCGCTAGAGGAAGAGTGGCGGTGAGGGGGAACGCTTAACATTCATTCTTGCTAACAGACCAAGTATGTTCGTTCCACTACAGGCCGCCGCGGTCGGTGGCTTCACGATAGTCGCCCTGCTGGTACTCGCACTGGCAGTAATTACCATCTGGCAGTCGGTCGAAATCGTCGATGCCACCGAGAAGCGCGCGCTGACGGTGTTCGGCGAGTACCGGAAACTCCTCGAACCCGGTATCAACTTCGTGCCGCCGTTCGTGAGCGCGACCCACCGCTTCGACATGCGAACCCAGACCCTCGACGTGCCCCGACAGGAGGCCATCACCCGCGACAACTCGCCGGTGACCGCCGACGCCGTGGTCTACATCAAGGTCATGGACGCCAAGAAGGCGTTCCTCGAAGTCGAGGACTACAAGCGCGCCGTCTCGAACCTCGCCCAGACCACCCTGCGGGCCGTGCTGGGCGACATGGAACTCGACGACACGCTCAACAAGCGACAGGAGATTAACGCCAAAATCCGCCGCGAACTCGACGAACCCACCGACGAGTGGGGTATCCGCGTCGAGAGCGTCGAAGTTCGGGAAGTCAACCCGAGCAAGGACGTTCAGCAGGCGATGGAGCAACAGACCTCCGCCGAACGGAAGCGCCGCGCCATGATTCTGGAGGCGCAGGGTGAGCGACGGAGCGCCATCGAGACCGCCGAAGGTGACAAGCAGTCGAACATCATCCGTGCGCAGGGTGAGAAGCAGAGCCAGATTCTGGAAGCGCAGGGTGACGCGGTTTCGACGGTCCTCCGCGCGAAGTCCGCCGAGTCGATGGGCGAGCGCGCGGTCATCGACAAGGGAATGGAGACGCTCGAATCCATCGGTCAGGGCGAGTCCACCACCTTCGTGCTCCCGCAGGAACTCTCGTCGCTGGTCGGTCGCTACGGCAAGCACCTGACCGGGAGCGACGTGGAGACCGACGGCGAGAAACTCGATAGCCTCGACTTCGACGCCGAGACCCGCGAACTCATCGGTCTCGACAACATCGAGGAGATTCTGGGTCAGATAGACGAGGAGGCCGAGATGGACGTCGAAGCGATGGAGAAGGAGGCCCAAGCCATCAAGGAGGGCGAGGACCCCGCCAACATCAAGAGCGCCGACGAGGTCATCGAAGAGATGGACGAGGAGGACCCCGACCTCGAAGACGTGCAGGCCGAGATGGACGCGGAGTTAGAGAAGTAGCCCCCGATATTTTTCGTTTTCCGGAACGTGCGCAGCCTCTGACGAACCTATCCGTAATTTTTAGGAAAATTATTACTCGTCCTCCTGAGTGGTGACCAGTAGCGCGGCGGTCCGACTCCACCGTCGGGTCTGCGCCGCTCTGTCGTACCATGGCACGCGAGAACGTAATCGAAGAGCCGACCCCGACGAGTAGTAGCGATACCGAATCGAACGTTTGCGACCTGACCTGTCCGGAGTGCGGGTCGGGATTAGAGCGCATCGACCGCGCCAATCCGGCCTGCCCCGACTGTCGAACGGCGTTCTCCGTGAGCGTCCACGACGAGTTCGCACTGGTCGAACGTGCGGGATGGGCCGTGGCGTTGTCACTTGGCGGTCACGAGACGGACAGGGGACCGTGAACGATGACTTCCGGAACGTCGTCGAGGACGCGCTCGACGGTCCCGACGTCGAGAGCGTTTACGAGTGCGCTCACTGCGGCGCAGGTCACGACGACTGGCGCGACGACTGTCGGCGTTGCGGCGGCGTTCCGATGCGAATCGTGACCGACGTCCGAAACGACGACACACCGACCTCCCCCTGACCGGCGAGGTAGCCCCTCTCCGTCCCGTCTCCGATACCTCACCCGTGCGACCGTCTCGCAAGCCGAAGGTGTTTTAATCTTCCATCACGACCATTTTCTTGTAGATGGTTGAGCGCTCCGAAGTGGATGAAAATAAGCGGGCGACCCTTCGCCGGTTCGCGGTCCTCGGGGCCGCGACGCCGCTGGCCACGTTCGGCGGCGACGACGAGACCGGCGGCGAGAGCGAGGCCCGCGACGCCATCGCGGGCTACGTCGCCACCACGCCGGGCGCGCACTTCTCGAAGATTCGTGACGACCTCAAACTGGGGACCGGTGAAGCCCAGCACCACCTCCGACAGTTACTCGAATCGAAGGTGGTCGAGAGTCGCCGCGACGGTGACTACCGGCGGTTCTACCCGGCCGAGCAGTTCGCCTCGTTCGAGCAAGTCGCGTTGGGCTATCTCCGCAGGGACACGCCCCGCGGGATGCTCATCGAGTTGCTGCGCGACCCTGACGCGACGGGAAGCGACCTCGCGGAGGCGTTGGACGTGTCGAGACCGACCGTGAGCAAGTACGCCGCCGACCTCGAAGAAGCGGGCCTGCTGGACCGCGAGGACGGCTACGCGGTTCGCAACCCCGAGACGGTCATCACTCTGCTCGTCAGGTACGCCGACTCGTTCGGCGAGAACGCCGCGACGTTCGCCGCACAGGCCGACGGCTTCATCTCGTTCGACCCGTGAAGTCCGCTCGGTCCCGAGGCGCGAGGGTGTAGCCCCGCAAATTCCGTACCTTTTCGGACGTTCGTACTCGTTCACTCTCTATGGACACCGTCGCAGTCACCGGCGGGAACGGCGAGTTAGGTTCGGCCGTGCTCTCGGAACTCGCCGAGCGCGGATACCACACGGTGAATCTGAGTCGGGGCGAGCGCCGAGAGTCGGTCGCCGACGAGTACCGCCGGACCGACCTCCTCGACCCCGGCGAGGTGTACGGGTCGCTGGCCAGCGCCGCCCCCGACGCCGTCGCTCACTTCGGAACGATTCCGCGACCCGACGAGACCCCCGGTCACGTCACCTTCCGGAGCAACGCCCAGACGCCCTATCACGTGCTGGACGCCGCCGAAGCGCTCGACGTCGAGACGGTGGTACTCGCGTCTAGCCTCTCGGCGATGGGCGCTAGCTTCGAGGACGAAGTGGACGTGCGCTTCCTCCCGGTTGACGAGACCCACCCGCTGACGCCGTCGAACCCGTACGGTCTCGGCAAGCAGGTCGCCGAAGCGGTCGCCGACGGGTTCGGGCGACGCGAGCGAGCACCGACCACCGTCGCGTCGCTCCGGTTTCCGCTCGTGACCGGCGAGGCGGAACTCCGGACCGTCTTCGCCGAGGCCGACCGCTCGCCGGAGGCGGTTCGAGACGCCGGGTTCTTCGAGAAGGCGCGCAAGACCCTGTTCGCGTACCTCCACGTAGACGACGCGGTGGCCCTCGCAACTCGGGCGCTAGAAGCAGACTTCGCGGGCCACGAGGTGTTCTTCGGGGCCGCCCGCGACACGACCGTGGCCGCGCCGAGTTCCGAGTTAGCGGGCCACTACGACGCAGAGATTCGGGAGTCGTTCGAGGGGTACGAGAGCCTCATCGACACGGGGAAGGCCGATGAGTGGTTGGGCTGGTCGGCCGACCGGTCGTGGCGAGACCTGTGAGCGAGTACGCACCGAATAAGAAGCGAGACGGGCCGAGGACGGACGATAGGCATCGAGAGACTGGAAACCGCACTCCCCCGAGCGCGTGCCAGCAGCGTCTCCGTCGGGTCGAGACTCCGGACCGGACAGAATCCGCGGTCTGAGCAGACCGGGTTCGGTCCGACTACGTCGTCAGGTCGTGACTTTCCACGTCGTGGAGGAGGAGTAGCCCCACTTCTCGACGTCCACGTCGAACTCGCCGTCGGCGATGGCGGTCATGTTCGCGCCGACTTCCTTGGCGGTCATGCCCAGTTCCTCGCCGATGAGTCGGGACTTGAAGTACGTCTTCATCTGGCCCTTCTCGCGGAGGAACTGGAGGATGCGCTGTTGCTTGTCGGTCAGGGCGGTCGTGCCAGCAGTTGCGGTCGTGCTCATGACTATTTCTCCATTGGACGGAAGCCGCCTTAGTGGATTTGGTACGTGGAGTTAACACGCAGCCCTCTTGCGATTTCGCACCAACTACAGTTGAACTAAACTACCCCCGAGGGGCCTGTTGGTACAGCTGGTTAATCTGAGGTTTCGGTGACCGGTACGGACCGGAGTCGGGGGCGGTCGGCGACCTGTCAATCGTCGTCGTCGCCCGAACAGTCCGGAATAATCCGCGATTACCGAGCGTAACGACGTCGCAACTCCGCTCCACGGGCCGTTTCCGCGTGAATCTGCGTGAACGAAGCCGCAAGGACCGGCCTAGAGGCGTGAAGCGTCCGGAACGGAGCAGAAGGTACTTAGGCGGCGGGACTGTCTCACTTCGATAATGAGCGGTCGTGCAGTCGAGGTGAGCGTCGTCCTTCCGGCCTACAACGAGGAGGCCACCATCGAGAACACGGTCGAGACGACACTCGCCACGCTAGGCGAATTCCTCCCCGCGGGGACGTTCGAAGTCATCGTCGCCGAAGACGGGTGCGACGACCGCACCCCCGAGATAGCCGACCGGATGGCCGCGGACGACCCGCGGGTCCGGCACTATCACAGCGACGAGCGACTGGGCCGGGGAGGCGCACTGAATCGAGCGTTCGAGGCCGCCGACGGAGACACGCTGGTGTACTTCGACACGGACCTCGCAACCGACATGAAACACCTCGAGGAGTTGGTCGAGAGCGTCCGGTCGGGGGAGTACGACTTCGCCACCGGGTCGCGCTGGATGCCCGGCGAGCAGGCCGACGACCCGCCAAGCGCGACGTGGCGAGTCGAGGATTCAACGGCCTGACGCGGACGTTCCTCGGGTCGGAGATGCGCGACCACCAGTGCGGGTTCAAGGCGTTCGACCGGACCGCGCTGTTCGACGTGCTGAACGAGGTGGAGGACGAACACTGGTTCTGGGACACCGAAGTCCTCGTTCGCGCCCAGCGCCGGGGCTACGACGTCAAGGAGTTCGCGGTCGATTGGACGCCGAAGGGCGACTCGAAGGTGGACATCGTCCGGGACGTGTTCGGGATGGGGAGCCAGATTATGCGGTGCTGGTGGGAGTTCTCGGTCCAACCCCGCATCACCAAGCGCGTCTCCATCGCGGCGGGCATCTTCCTGACCGTCGTCGCGGTCCTCCTGATGGGACAGTACCTCCCGCTCGGGGAAGTGCTGACCCAGATGAGTCACGCAGACCCCGTGCTAGTCGGTCTCGCCGCGCTCGTTTACGCGATTTCGTGGCCCCTGCGCGGGACGCGCTACCGCGACATCCTCGAAGAGCTGGGCTACTCGGAGGACGCTAACTTCCTGACGGGAGCCATCTTCGTGAGCCAGACCGGTAACCTCGTGTTCCCCGCGCGCGCTGGTGACGCGGTCCGCGCGTACGTGGTGAAGGCCAGACGCGCGATTCCCTATCCCACGGGGTTCGCGTCGCTGGCGGTCGAACGCGTCTTCGACCTGCTGACCATCACGATGCTCGCGGGCGTCGTCCTCATCGGCCTCGCGCTGACGGGTGCGACCGCCGGACTCGAATCGACTCTGTTCGGGTCACCGCCCGCCGGGGGCGCGTCCGCCTCGGGCGGCGAGTACGGCGCGGCCGGACAGACCGCCCTCTACGTCGCGGGCGGCGTGGGTCTCGCGGCCATCCTCGCGGTGGTGGCCATCGTGGCGAGCGCTCGCTCTGACCGCAACCTCGTCCGCGAAGTCGTCTCCGGACTCAGTAGCGACTCGTACGCCGACTACGTCGCGGGCGTCGTCGAACGGTTCACCGGCGACGTCCAGACCGTCGCGGGCAACCGGAGCGCCTTCCTCACGGTCGGCGCGAGCAGTCTCGCCATCTGGACGCTCGACGTGGTGACGGCGTTGCTCGTGCTGAGCGCCTTCCCGAGCGTCGCGCTCCCGATTCCGATGCTCGCGGCGGTGTGTTTCTTCGCGGTCAGCGTGGGCAACCTCGCCAAGGTCCTGCCGCTGTCGCCGGGCGGCGTCGGTCTCTACGAGGGCGCGTTCACCCTGCTCGTGGTCGCCCTGACGCCGCTAGGGTGGAGCGTCGCGCTGGGCGCGGCCATCCTCGACCACGCGGTGAAGAACGTCGTCACGCTGGTCGGCGGCGTGGCCTCGATGCTCTGGCTGAACGTCTCGCTGACCACGGCGGTCGAGGAGAGCAAGGAGGCGCGGGCCGCGGCCGACCCGGCGGAACCGACCGACGACTGAGCGGTTTTCCTTCTACGTCAGGTCGGCGAGCAGTCCGACCGAGTCGGCGACCAGTTCGAGAATCTGCCCGAGGACGGCGGGTCGGAGCGCGAACACAGCACCGAAGACGACCAGCGGGACTCCGACCGTCGCCGACTCCAACGAGAGGAACGCGCCGACCACTGCGACTGCCACGCCGAACAGACGGACGAACGCCCCGAGCGCGCGGTGCAGAAAGCCGGTCACTCGTACAGGTCCGTCACGAACGGACCCAGCGCGCCAGCGACCGCCTGCCGGAGCGCGCTCTCGCGGTCGATGACGTGGCCGGTCAGCGCGCCCGCCGCGCCCTCCTTCTCGGCGACGTTCTCCATGTCCAGCACGTCGTCCATCACGGGACCTAACTCCTCGCCGTCCCGGACTCTTCCGGCGATGGACTCGGGCAGGCGGAGGCGCGGTCCCGCGCCGCGGCCGACGCGCTCCCCGTCGGTGGCTGCCGCCCACATTATCAGGAAGAGACCGTCCGCGCCCTCGACTTCGGCGACGCCGCCCTCCAGTCCGACGCCGAGGTCGTAGTCGCCCGCCGCGAGAACGTTCCGAGCGCGGTTCTCCGCGCCCTCGACGGTCTCGCGCTCGCCGACGGGTTGCTCGCTCACGTTCGACTCGACAGCGACCGATTCGACCACCGTGCCGGGGAACTCCGTTAGGGCGGATTCGGTCGCGCCACGCTTCACCGGATTAGTGCTTCCGACGCCGACTCGCATGGGCGTGGAGAGACACCCGGCCGACTTGGGAATTGCGCTCCGGACGGCGACGGTTCGCTCGCGTGACCGAACTGTCGCCTAGAAGTGAACCGCCGCGTAGGAGTCGGGCGTCAATCGGGAGTCGAGCGCCACTCCGAAGTCGAGCGTCGCTCACGAGTCGAGCGCGTCGGGGTGGAGCAGGGCCGCGAGCGTCTCGATGCCCTCCACGAGTTTCGGACTCGGCTGGTTCAACAGCGAGTCGTCCACGACGGCGACGTTCCCGCGTTCGATGGCCGGGAGCGTCCAGTCGCGCTGGCGAACCGCCTCCGGGTCGGCGCACTCGCCGTGCCCGCAGACGTGGAGGACGACGTGTTCCGGTCGAGCGGTTTCGACCTCCGTGGCCGACACCTCCCGCGAGCGCTCGCCCGCGTCCACGAAGGGGTACCGGCCGCCGGCGGTCTCGACCGCGTCGGGCACCCAGTTGCCCGCGGCCATCGGCGGGTCCGACCACTCCTCGCAGTAGACCACGGGGCGGTCGTCGTCGGGCGTGAGACGACGGACGCGGTCGAGGCGACTCCGAGCGCGCCGAGCGAGCGCCGCCCCTTCGTCGGCGAGTCCGACCGCCGCCCCGAGGTCGGCGAACGACTCGACCACCTCGTCGAGCGTGGCGGGCGCGGCGTGGAACACCTCGTGGCCGCGCTCCCGGAGGTCGGCCGCGACGTCGGCCTGCAAGTCGTCGGCGGTCAGAACGAGGTCCGGGTCGCGGTCGGCGACGGTCTCGTAGTCCGGGTTGAGCCATCCGCCGACCGCGGGAGCGTCGGCGTCGCAGTGATGAGTTACGCCGACGAGACGGTCGGTCGCGTCGAGTGCCTGCAGGATTTCGGTCGCGCTCGGGGCCAGCGAGACGACTCGCTCCGTCTGAGCTACCATCGACCGGGAGTTCGGACCCCCGGCGGTTAAATCGACCGACCGACTCGCTCGGCACAACAGAGGGGTGTTTAAAATTTTCCACCGGGAGACCGAGACCGGCGTTTCGAGGGTGTGTGTGACCTGTTCACGAGACTCTGAAAAGTAAATTCCGAAAATACTAAATAGCTTTCGGAACAACACAAGGTCAAGGAACCGAGTCCGGGGTTTTCCAGGTTTTCCCTGCCCGGTAGCCCGCGCCATCTCCGGCAACGAGGAGTCAACATGTCAGACGTAAGCACGAGAGTCAAGCGAACCGAAGAGGAAGAGGAACGAACCGAACAAGAGTCCGAGGAGTCCACCGCCTGCCCCGAGTGCGGCGGTAACCTCATCTCCGACACCGAACACGGCGAGACGGTCTGTGAGGAGTGCGGCCTCGTCGTGGACGAAGACCAAGTGGACCGCGGGCCGGAGTGGCGCGCGTTCGACTCGAAGGAGAAGAACGAGAAGTCCCGCGTCGGCGCGCGACGACGAACACGATGCACGACAAGGGACTCTCGACCAACATCGACTGGCGGAACAAGGACGCCTACGGCAACTCGCTCGGGAGTCGCCAGCGAGAGAAGATGCAGCGTCTCCGCAAGTGGAACGAGCGCTTCCGCACCCGCGACTCCAAGGAGCGCAACCTCAAGCAGGCGCTCGGCGAAATCGACCGCATGGCCTCCGCGCTCGGCCTGCCGAACAACGTCCGAGAGACCGCCTCGGTCATCTACCGCCGCGCGCTCGACGAGGACCTCCTGCCCGGCCGCTCCATCGAGGGCGTCTCGACGGCCTGCGTCTACGCCGCCGCGCGACAGGCGGGCGTCCCCCGCAGTCTGGACGAAATCGCCGACGTGAGCCGAGTCGAGAAGAGCGAGGTCGCCCGGACGTACCGCTACGTCGTCCGCGAACTCAACCTCGAAGTCAAGCCCGCCGACCCCGAGAGCTACGTCCCGCGGTTCGCGTCGGGACTCGAACTCTCGGACGAGGCCGAACACCGCGCCCGCGAACTGCTCCAGACCGCCAAGGAGAAGGGCGTCCACAGCGGCAAGTCGCCGGTCGGTCTCGCGGCCGCCGCCGTCTACGCCGCCGCGCTCCTGACCAACGAGAAGACCACGCAGGCCGAGGTCAGCGAAGTCGCCGACATCAGTGAAGTTACCATCCGCAACCGCTACCACGAACTGCTGGAGGCCGAAGAGGCCCCGGCGATGGCCTGATACTGTCGGCCTGTCCGTACCTGTCACGACGCCGCGGCCGACGAACGAGTCGCATACGACCATCGGTGTTTTCTAGTTACACATAGTTCGAAACCGAAAGAGAAATCTGTCGCCCCGGCGACTGCGCTACAGAGCGGATGGAGACCGAACACCGGATTCACGTCGGCGACGCCCGCGAGATGGCCGCGCTCGGTGACGACGCCGTCGAACTCGTCGTGACTTCGCCGCCGTACCCCATGATAGAGATGTGGGACGGCCTGTTCGCCGAACTGGACCCGGATGTCGAAGACCTGCTCGCCGCGGGCGACGGCGAGGCCGCCTTCGAGGCGATGCACGCCGCACTCGACCCCGTGTGGGACGAACTTGCCCGAGTCCTCGTGGACGGCGGCGTCGCCGCGATAAACGTCGGCGACGCGACCCGGAGCGGGGGCGACGGCTTCCAACTCTACCCGAACCACGCGGAACTCATCACTCGGTTCCGGGACCGGGGGTTCGACCTCCTACCGGACGTCCTCTGGCGCAAACCGGCCAACGGTCTCACCAAGTTCATGGGGTCGGGGATGGTGCCCCCGAACGCCTACGCCACCCTCGAACACGAGTACGTCCTGCTGTTCCGAAACGGCGACTCCCGGTCGTTCGAGGCGGGGGCGGACCGTCGGTACGAGGCGGCGTACTTCTGGGAGGAGCGCAACGACTGGTTCTCGGACCTCTGGACCGACGTGCAGGGCGAGGGCCAGCGACTCGACCACGACGACCTCCGGGCGCGCTCGGCCGCGTTCCCCTTCGAGGTCCCCTACCGTCTCGTGAACATGTACTCGGTGTACGGCGACACCGTGCTGGACCCCTTCTGGGGAACCGGCACGACGACGCTGGCCGCGATGGTCGCGGGCCGCAACTCGGCGGGGTACGAACTCAGTCGGGAGTTCCGCGAGGTGTTCGACGACCGCCTCGCGGACGTCGAGCGGTTCGCCGACGAGAAGAATCGCGAGCGACTCGACGCCCACCGGGAGTTCGCGACGGGCCAGGACCTCGCGTACGACGCCGAGAACTACGACTTCGGCGTCAAGACCAAACAGGAGCGCCAGTTGCAGTTGTACACGGTCGAGGGCTACGAGCGCGACGGCGACCGCTACGTGGTCTCTCACGAAGCGTTCGAGGGGTAAGTGACCGACCTACGAGAACGCGACGAGGACGTCGAGAGCGGTCCACGATAGTCCACTCGCGTTTCGGTCCTCAGACCAACGAGTACACTTTTACTCGCCGACGCCACAGTTCCGCCCATGGACTTCGAGGAGTTCGTCCTCACCGCCAGCCTCACGGACCTCGACGCCGAACCCCGCGCCCGCGACCACGCCGACGCCGTGGAGTTTCGGATGGACCTCGCCGACGACCCGCTCGCCGCGTTAGAATCGTACGACGGCGAGCTTCCGGTCCTCGCCACCAACCGCGCGGCGTGGGAGGGCGGCGAGGCCGAGGACGACGAGGTGCGACTCGCCGAACTCGCCGAGGCCGCGGAACTCGCCTGCGTCGGCGCGGTGGACGTCGAACTGAAGAGTCTCACCGCGGGCGAGGGAGAGCGAGTCGCCGAGCGCGCGCGCCGGACCGCCTCGGCGGTGGTCGCGTCGGTTCACGACTTCGAGCGCACGCCGCCGAAAGCGGACCTGCGCGGCCACCTCGACGCCGCGACCGAACGCGCCGACGTCGGCAAACTCGCGGTCACGGCCGAGAGTCGCGGCGACGTACTGGACCTCTTGGCTGTCACGCACGAGTACGCCGCCGCGGGCGAGCGCGTGGCGACGATGGCGATGGGCGCGCCGGGTCGCCACTCGCGGGCGGTAGCACCGCTCTACGGGTCGAAAATAGGCTACGCTCCGGTGGACCCCGAGGACGCGACCGCGCCCGGCCAGTACGACCTCGAAACGCTGTCTCGTCTGGTGGGTGAGTTAAAATAGAGCGCTCGTATTGACTGAATTGGCGGTGCTCGTGGGACAGCATTTATTAACGTCGGTCGGTTAGCCGCGGGTAGTGACCCGTACGAAATCCGAAAAGCGTCCGTGGTTGGGCGCGCTGCTGTCGTTCCTCCTCCCCGGACTCGGCCACGTCTACCTCAAGGAGTGGCTCCGTTCGGCCATGTGGTTCGCCTTCATGGTCAGCGCGGTGCTGCTGTTCATTCCGCTCCCCGACGCCGCGACCACCGGCGCGACCAGCATCGGGGCGGCGTTCGACGCGGCGATGAAAGCGACTCAGGACCTCCCGCTGGAGGCCCTACTTCCGATGTGGGTCGTGCGAACGTTCAGCGCCGTCGACGCGTACTGGCTGGCGCTCCAGACCGGGTCCGACGAGGAACCGGGCGAGCAGTGCCCGTCCTGCGGTAAACCCGTGGACGAGGACCTCGACTTCTGTCAGTGGTGCACGACGCCGCTCCCCGAGCGCGACGGTCCGAACGGTCCGACGGAGAACAACGCGGTCTCTCGCTGAACCCCTTTCGTCTCGTCTGAGGAGGTAGTTCCCGCTCGTTACTGTTTTACTGTTCGATGATACTCTCCTCGACCGTCTCGCCGAAGTGACGAGCGCCGCCCTCGCGGTAGACCCGGAGTTCGTCGCCGACTTCGAGGTCGGTGACGGCGGTGCGACCGTCGCGGGTGGCGACCTTGATGGTCTCGGCGTTCTGGAGCAGGGTCTCGACTCTGTCTCCGTCCTCGAACTCGGCGACGACCCGAAACATCGGCCGCTTCTCGATTTTGACCCGACCGACCGTCGCCTCACGGGTGTGACCCTCGGTGTCCACGATTTGCACGTCGTCGCCCGATTTGAGTTCGGCGAGGTACTTGGTCCCCCCGTCGGGCGTCCGGACGTAGGCGTGGACCGCCCCGGCGTTCACGCGGAACGGTCGAGAAGCCACGTAGGGCGACTCGGCGGTCTCGGCGTGGACGAAGAACAGGCCCCGCGACATCGACCCCACGAGCATCCCTTCGTCGTGTTCCATCAGACTGCCCGTATCGACGCACACCCGGTCGGCGCTCCCGGTTCGTTCGACCGCCGTGACCTCGGCCCAGTCCAAGTCCAGCGTCTCGCGTTCGGCCTCGTCGCGCACCTCGACGGTCCTGCGAATCTCGTCGGGGTCGCCGCTGTCGAGCAGGACCGCGTCGCTCCCGATTTCGAGCGTCTCGAACGCGGTCTTGGCCTCCTCGGCGCTCGTGACGCCGGCGACGAGGTCGGTCTCCTCGCCGATGCGCGCGATGAGGTTTTCGAGCGGGATGATGGTCCAGTCCTCGCCGACGACGATGGTGTAGTCGGCCTCCCCGGCGGCCGCTTCGGCGAACGCCTCGTACTCCTCGCTCAGGATGCGGACGTACGCGCCCTCGGTCCGGTCGTCGTCGCGTCGGAGCGTCGAGAGGTCCGCGGACCCCGAGAAGTCAGACGGGAGGTCCACCGTGCCGTCGCCCTCGCCGTCCTTGCCGACGACGAAGACGTCGGGGTCGGCCCGCGTTTCGGCCTCGTCTATCACCGTCGCGTCGCCGTCGGCGAACGCCGCGACGTTCACGTCGCCGAGTTCCCGAACGCGTTCCACGTCGGCGGCGTCTACCAGTACCCAATCGACGCCTGCTTCGAGTCCCGCCGTGATTCGCTTCCGGCGGTCGTCCCAGTCGCCGACCTCGTCGTCGGCCTTGAGCCAGACGGAGCGTGTCATACTCCCACGCTTGCAGCGAGTGGGCTTGAACGTGGCGGATGCGACGAATCGTGCGTCCGGCCGCCCGTGGCGGTCGTCACTCGGCGGTCGCCGTCGTGTTACGCTCGGAGACCGTCGTCGTCGCGTTCGCCTTGGTCGGCGGTGTCGCGGCACCCACCCACGTCGGACGCTCCACGGAGACCGACCCGAGGTCGGTCAACTCGAACTCGTAGTGAATCCGGGTCTCGTCGTCGCCCGCGTAGGCCGCGGTCAGCGAGAGCGAGTGGACCCTGCCCTTCGCGTCCACGACGGCCGTCGCGTCGAAGTCGGTGAAGTTGTCGGCCGACACGGCCTCGGTCGCCCGGAGGACCGCCACCTTACGGCCGTCGCGGCGCTCGATTCGGTCGAATTCGAACTCACCGGCGGTCAGCGCGAGTTCGACCAGCCACGCCTGCGTGACCTGCGAGTCGAGGTCGGCCCGCGGCAGGTGCGCCCACGTCTCGTCGGCGAGATTCCCGCCGGTTCGATTGTATCGGCGGATTTCGGTCCGGTTCTCCCCACTGTACCGGACGACGACCGCCGTCTGGTTCGCCCAGAGGTCGGTGGTGACCCGAGTCGTTCCCTCCTCGAACCGACGCACGCTGTCGGAGTGAACCACCAGCGGCGACAGACCCGCCTCGACGGTGCCGCGCTGGCGAGTCCACTGGTTCGCGGGACCCACCGAGACGTTGGCGTGGAACCGGAACGCGAAACTGGTGTCGTTGAGCGCGGTCCGGTGGGCCGCCACCAGCGTCGAGGCGTCTCGGACGCCCGACGCGTTCACGCCCGGCGGGAGCGACGCGTTCGGCGGTGGCGACAGCGTGGTGGTCGCGGCGGTCACGGAGGTAGTCGTGGTAGTTCGGGAGGCGGTCGCGGCCGTGGAGGAGGCGTTCGTGACCGTCTCGTTCTGGGCCGCGGCGAGCGTCGCGTTCGCCGCGGTCGTGGTACTCTCCGGGGCGGTCGTCGGTGTCGTCTGGTCGGTTCCGGCGCAGCCGGCCACGAGGACCAGCGCGACGACGACCGCGGCACGACGAGGAACCATTTCCCCGTACTCCGGCCCCGGAACTCATAAACTGA